>CAVPQF010000059.1:0-43379 GCA_963707225.1 uncultured Gammaproteobacteria bacterium | reverse complement strand
AGCAGCAGTGCGCCACCGGCGGCAGCGTCAAGGCGGGCGTGATCGAAATCCAGGGCGACCACCGCGCTGCCATCAAGGCGACGCTCGAAGGCCTGGGTTATCGCGTCAAGCTGGCGGGAGGCTGAGGCCATCGCGACGCCCGCGGATCATTTGCCCTGCGGCAGCTGGCCGAGCCCCATCACCCCGGAGCTGGCGGCCAGCGCGGCGGGCACCATCGATTGGCCGCTGGCGGACGGCGATAGGCTCTACTGGCTCGAAACCCGCCCCGCCGAAGGCGGCCGCAGCGCGGTCGTCGCGCTGGCCCCGGACGGGACCCGCCGCGACCTGCTGCCGGCGCCCATCAACGTCCGCAGCCGGGTCCACGAATACGGCGGGCGGCCCTACACGGTGGCCGACGGCATCCTCTATTTTGTGCTCCAGGACGATCAGCGCATCTACCGTCTGGACACCCGCGATTTCCGCGCCCTGCCCGTCGCCATCACCCCCGCCGAGCGCGGGCTGCGGTTCGCCGAACCTTGCCTGGACCGGCGGCATCATCGCCTGCTCGCCATCGGCGAACGCCACTATCCCAACGCCGCCAAGGGTCCTCAACGCGAACCCACCAACTTCATCGCCGCCATTGCGCTGGACGGCAGCGGCGCGGTCGATGAACTGGTGTCGGGAGACGATTTCTACGCCTATCCAAGCCTGAGCCCGGACGGCCGCCAGCTCGCCTGGATCAGCTGGAATCATCCGGACATGCCCTGGGACAACACACACCTGTGGCTGGCAGACATCGGCGCGTGCCGTTTACATCAAAGTAGAGAGCGACCTTGTGGGTATCTGTGTCCGGTCCAAGGAAACTCGCGAAGGGTGGCCAGGCTACCAATTTATTTTGATCATCGTCAAAATTCGCAACCTTTGTCCCTGCTGTCAGATTTCCCATTGAGCTTAATCTGATATCATTGGTTTGGATAAACAGGGCAGACGAAACCTCCCACCTACTGCCAGCAGATCCATCATCCCGACTGGAGCCTTCAGCTACCATCTGGCAGGGTTGAATCTTGATTAGCCAGGTTCCAAGGCCTACCTGTTCATGCTGGCGATCTTCCCGCAGTTCCTGCGCCCGGAGCATGGCCCGATCGCAATGCAGGCGCTGGTGCTGTGGCTGATCATCGCGCTCAACCAGCTGTGCGTGTACGGCGGACTGGCACTGATCGCCGACCGCGCCCGCGCGTGGCTGCAAGGCAAGCCGAAGGCCGGAATGCTGGCGACCCGTTGCGTGGGCGCCTTGCTGATCGCCGCGGCCATGTTCACCGGAATCGAGGGATGGCGCGGCGCGTAAGCCTGCGCGCCATTCGCTGCCGGCACCGCGCTCAGCGGTTGCTGACCCCGTGCGGCACGTGCCCGGTCGCCACGTGCCGGCGCGCGGACTCCACGTTCGCCGGCGAGTCGTCGAAGAAGATGTCGGCGCCGAACGCGTCGAGGAACGGGCCCTTGTCGCGGCCGCCGAGAAACAGCGCCTCGTCGATGCGCACGCCCCAGCGGCGCAGGGTGAGGATCACGCGTTTGTGCGCGGGCGCGGAACGGGCGGTGACCAGGGCGGTACGGATCGGCGAGTCCTCGGCAGGGAACGCGGTCTGCAGGTGATGCAGTGCGGTGAGGAAGCCGCGGAACGGGCCCACCGACAACGGCTCTGCGGCGAGTTCGGTTTCGCTGCGATGGAAGGCTTCCAGGCCTTCCTCGCGCGACACGCGTTCGCCCTCGTCGCCGAAGATCACCGCATCGCCGTCGAACGCGATGCGCAGTTGCTCGCTCATGCGCGGCGGCGCCGTGCTGGGCAGGATGGTCGCCGCGGCCACGCCGGCGGCGAGCGCGCGACCGACGTCCTCGGCGTTGGCCGAGAGGAACAGGTCGGCCTTGAACGGCGCGATGTAGTCGGAGGTCGGCGCGCCGCTGGTGAACGCGGCGCGGCTGATCTCCAGACCGTAGTGCTGGATCGCGTTGAAGATGCGCAGGCCGGTGTCGCCGGAATTGCGCGACAGCAGGATCACCTCGACTGGCGGCACGTCGCCGGCCAGCTTGTTGAGGCCAAGCAGCTTCTGCACCAGCGGGAAGGCCACGCCGGGCTGCAGGATCTCGTCCTCGTGCTCGATCTGGAACGCGCGGTAGGCGTCGAGGCCTTCGCGCTCGAACAGCGCATGGCTGTCGCCAAGGTCGAACAGCGCGCGCGAGGAAATCGCCACGACGAGGCGGTTGTCGCCAACGGCAGCGGGATCATGGGCATCGGGAGGCGAAACGGACGTATTCACGGGACGGTACGGAAGTTGATCGACGAAAGGCCGTTGCCGGCCAATCTAGCACGCAGCCCGGTTCATTCCGCCGCGAATTGTTCGTCCAGGATGCGCTGCTCCAGGTTGTGCTCGGGATCGAACAACAGCCGCACGCCCTCGCCGCCGGACTGCCGGATCGCCACCGTGCGCACGTCGCGTACTTCGTGGAAATCGGCGGTGGCGCTGACCGGGCGCTTGCCCGGGTCGAGCACGCGCAGGATCACCTCGGTGCGGTGCGGCAGGATCGCGCCGCGCCAGCGGCGTGGGCGGAACGGGCTGATCGGGGTGAGCGCCAGCACGTTCGCATCCAGCGGCAGGATCGGGCCGTGCGCGGACAGGTTGTAGGCGGTGGAGCCGGCCGGGGTGGCCACCATGATGCCGTCGCAGATCAGGTTCGGCAGCTTCACGGTGCCGTTGAGCTGCACTTCCAGGTGCGCGGCCTGGTTGCTCTGGCGCAGCAGCGAGACTTCGTTGAACGCCAGCGCCGTGTGCTCGTTGCCGGCCGCGTCGATGACCTCCATCTGCAGCGGGAACAGCGACGCCGTATGCGCGCGCGCGATCCGCTCCGGCAGGCCGTCGAGCCTGTGCTTGTTCATCAGGAAGCCGACCCGGCCCAGCTTCATGCCGTACACGGGCACTTCCAGCGCACGCCAGGCATGCAGGGTGCGCAGCATGAAGCCGTCGCCGCCCAGCGCCACGATCAGCTCGGCCTGTTCGGGCGGCACGTCGCCATAGCGATCCACCAGCTTGCGCCGCGCTTGCTGGGCGACGCTGACGTCACTGGCGACGAAGGCAAAACGCATACGCGGAAACCCTGTGCAGAGGTCAGACGAGGTTACACAGCATGAAGGCGCAAGACCATGCCTGATCCTGCGCCTTCATCGTTCACTTCCTCAATCCGCGCTGGCTCAGTTCACCGGCACCTGCGCCAGCTGGGCCAACCGTCGTACCGCGACCGAGGCAATCGGATAGTCCGCGTTCTGGGTGAGGATTTCGGCGAGCATGCCGCGGGTGTACTGCAGCGTGGCGTCGTCGCGCTGCAGCCACGCCTGCACCGGCGAGACATCCTTGCTGCCGCCGCCGAGGTTCAACACCTGCAGCGACAGCGCGCGGTGCTGGTGGTTGAGTTCGTCCAGCAGCGAGCCGCGTGCCTGCGCGTGCCAGTGGCCTTCCACCGGCAGCGCCTCGATCTGGTCGCGCAGCCACTCCAGGTCCAGCGCCTCGCCCAGTTCGTAGAACACGCCGGCCACCTTCTCGATCGGCTGGCCGCTCTGCTGGCTCACCTCGACCATGTCCAGCGCCGCGCGCAGCTCCGGCATGCGCGCCATCCGCAGCGCCAGTTCCGCCGGCAGGCCCAGGCCTTCCCATTTTTCCTGGCTGGAGGAGAAATCGCCCATGCCGGTCGGCGTCAGCACGCCCGGCAACGCCTTGCGCAAGGCCGACACGCCGGCCTGATAGCGCTCGACGTTGGCGGCGATGTCCAGCGAACCGCCCGGACGGTTCAGCAGCCAGCGGGTCATGTGGCGCAACAGCGACCAGATCTGCTTGATCGCGTCGATCTGGGTGTTCTCGGCGACCCTGGCGTCCAGCGCCTCGATCTCCGCCCACAGCTCGCGCGCTTCGAGGATCTCGCGTGCCGCGGTGTAGGCCTTGGCGATCGCCGCCGGCCCCTGCCCGGTGTCTTCCTGCATGCGCATCATGAAGGTGGCGCCCATGCGGTTGATCGTCGAGTTGGTCACCGCGGTGGCGATGATCTCGCGCTTCAGCCGGTGGCGCTGCATGTGCGCGGCGTACTTCTCGTGCAGCGGCACGGGGAAGTAGCGCACCAGCTCCTTCGACAGGTACGGGTCTTCCGGCACGTCCGAGTCCAGCAACTGCTGGAACAGTCGGATCTTGTCGTACGACAGCAGCACCGCCAGCTCCGGCCGGGTCAGGCCCAGGCCGCGGCTCTTGCGCTCGGCCAGTTCGGCTTCGGACGGCAGGTTCTCGACCTGGCGATCGAGCGTGCCCTCGGCCTCCAGCGTGCGGATGAAGTGCGCCATCGAACCGATGCGGTGCACCGACTGGCGCTCCATCAGGGTGATCGCCTGGTTCTGCCGGTAGTTGTCCCACAACACCAGCTGGCCCACTTCGTCGGTCATCGCGGCGAGCTGCACGTTGCGTGCGTCGAAGCTCAGCTCGCCGCGCTGCACGGCGTCGTTCAGCAGGATCTTGATGTTCACCTCATGGTCGGAGGTGTCCACGCCGGCGGAGTTGTCGATGAAGTCGGTGTTGAGCAGCACGCCGTGCTGCGCCGCCTCGATGCGGCCCTTCTGGGTGAAGCCCAGGTTGCCGCCCTCGCCCACGATCCGGCAGCGCAGGTCGGCGCCGTTGACGCGCAGCGCGTTGTTGGCGCGGTCGCCCACGTCGGCATGCGTTTCGGCGGCGGACTTCACGTAGGTACCGATGCCGCCGTTCCACAGCAGGTCCACCGGCGCCTTCAGGATCGCACTGAGCAGGTCGGTCGGCGCCAGGTGTTCGACGTCGGCCTTCAGGCCCAGCGCCACGCGCACTTCCGGCGAGATCGGGATCGACTTGGCGCTGCGCGGGTGGACGCCACCGCCGGCGGAGATCAGCGACTTGTCGTAGTCGTCCCAGCTCGAGCGCGGCATCTTGAACATGCGCTGGCGCTCGGCAAACGAACGCGCGGTATCCGGGTTCGGATCGAGGAATACATGGCGATGGTCGAACGCGGCCACCAGCCGGATGTGCTCGGACAGCAGCATGCCGTTGCCGAACACGTCGCCGGACATGTCGCCGATGCCCACGCAAGTGAAGTCCTGGCTCTGGCAGTCGCGGCCGAGCGCGCGGAAATGACGCTTGACCGACTCCCACGCACCCTTGGCGGTGATGCCCATGCCCTTGTGGTCGTAGCCGTGCGAGCCGCCGGAGGCGAACGCGTCGCCGAGCCAGTAGTTGTGCTCGATCGAGATCGCGTTGGCGATGTCGGAGAACGTGGCGGTGCCCTTGTCCGCGGCCACCACCAGGTAGGGGTCGTCCGCGTCGTGGCGCACCACGTCGTGCGGGTTCACCACCTTGCCGTCGACCAGGTTGTCGGTGATGTCGAGCAGGCCGTTGATGAACAGGCGGTAGCAGGCGATGCCCTCGGCCAGCTGCGCGTCACGGTCGCCGCCGGCGGGAGCCTTCTTGACGAAGAAGCCGCCCTTGGAACCGACCGGCACGATGACCGTGTTCTTGACCATCTGCGCCTTGACCAGGCCCAGCACCTCGGTGCGGAAATCCTCGCGCCGGTCGGACCAGCGCAGGCCGCCGCGCGCCACCGCGCCGAAGCGCAGGTGGATGCCCTCGACGCGCGGGGCGCACACCCAGATCTCGCGGTACGGCACCGGCTTGGGCAGGTCGGGCAGCATGTGCGAGTCGAGCTTGTAGCTGATGTAGTCGCGGTACGCGCCGTCCCACTGCTGGAAGAAGCTGGTACGCAGGGTGGCGCGGATCAGCTTCACGAAGCTGCGCAGGATGCGGTCCTCGTCGAGACTGGCCACATTCTCCAGCAGGATCCCGATCGCATGTTCGACAGCCTGGATCTGCTCGTCGCGCGGCTTCGCCAGCATCGCACCGAGGCCGTCGATCAGCGTCGGCTGCGCGGCCTGCACGTTGGCCGGAATCAGCGCCTGCATCTCGGCGGCCAGGGTGGCGCCGGCGCTCTTCAGCTCGTCGGCGGAAAGCGCTTCGCGACGCGGGTCGAACTTGGCCAGGAACAGTTCCACCAGCAGGCCGGCAATCGCCGGATAGCGGTTGAGGGTTTCCTCCATGTACGACTGCGAGAAGGTGGCGCCGGTCTGCAGCAGGTACTTGCAGTAGCCGCGCAGCATCGCCACCTGGCGCCAGCTCAGCTTGGCGCCCAGCACCAGCCGGTTGAAGCCGTCGTTCTCGGCGTTGCCACGCCAGATCTGCTCGAACGCATCCTCGAACAGCGCACCGACCTGCTCCACGCTGAAGGTGAGCTTGCCGACCGGCTGCACCTCGAAATCCTGGATCGACAGCGGCGCGGCGCCGGCGATGTCGTAGACATGCTCGGTAAGCACGCGCAGGCCGAGGTTCTCCAGTTGCGGCAGCACCTCGGACAGCGCGATGTCGCCGCCCGAACGGTAGACCTTGAAACGCAGCGTCTCCGGCTTCTTCGGCGGGTGGTAGAACGACATCCGCAGCGCGTTGTCGCCGGCCAGCTGCGACAGCTGGTGGACGTCCTCGGCGGCCACCGCCGGGCTCACGTCCTCGACGTAGCCGGCCGGCAGCGAGCGCGCATAACGGTTGGCCAGCACCACGCCTTCATGCTCGCCGCGCAACTGCACCAGCGCATCGCGCACCTCGTCGTGCCAGTTGCGCACGATGCCGGCGACGCCCCGCTCCAGTTCGGCGAGGTCGTACGCGGGCTGGTCGCCGATCTTCGGCCGCAGCACGATGGTCAGCCGCGCCAGCGCAGCCTCGCCCATCTGCACCGAGGAATCGCTCTGCTCGGCGTGCAGCGCCGAACCCAGCAGCGCCTCGATGCGTTCGCGCACCGAGGTGTTGAAACGGTCGCGCGGCACGAACACCATGCAGGTGAAGAAGCGGCCGTAGCGGTCGCGGCGAATGAACAGCCGCGTGCGCGCGCGCTGGCGCAGCTCGAGGATGCCCATCGCGGTGGCGAACAGCTCGTCCTCGGTGCTCTGGAACAGTTCCTCGCGCGGCAGCGTTTCCAGGATGTGCCGCAGCGACTTGCCGGAATACGAATCGCGCTTCAGGCCCGAGCGCGCCAGCACGGTCTCCACCTTGTGCCGCATCAGCGGCACGTCCTGCGGTCGGGCCATGTAGGCGTTGGAGGAATACAGGCCGAGGAAGCGCTGCTCCGCCACGGCGCGGCCGTCGGCACCGAACTGCAGCACGCCGATGTAGTCCATGTAGCCGGTGCGGTGCACGTGCGAACGCGCGTTGGTCTTGGTCAGGATGATCGCATCGGTGGCGCCGGATTGCGGCAGTTCGCTGGCGGCCAGCGTGCGCAGCGAGCGCGGCGCCATCGAGCGCTCGTTCCTGCGCAGGATGCCCAGGCCGGACGACTCGACCGCGCGCAGCACGCGATCGCCGTCGGCATCGGCGACTTCGTATTCGCGGTAGCCGAGGAAGGTGAAGTTGTCGGCGGCGATCCAGCGCATGAACTCGCTGGCCTCCTGCACCGAGGCGGCATCCAGTGGCAGCTTGCGCTGCGGCAGTTCGTTGGCGACCGCCAGCGCCTTGTCGCGCATCGCCGACCAGTCGCTCACCGCCGCGCGCACGTCGTCCAGCGCGGCCTCGACCTGCGCCTCCAGCTGCGCCTGCTCCACGTTATCGGCGAGCCGGTCGATCTCGAAATGCATCAGGGATTCGGCGTTGCCGGCGTCGCCGCCGAGGCTCAGCAACTTGCCGGAAGCGTCGCGCGCCACCTTCAGCACCGGATGGATCACCGCATGGATCTGCAGCTTCGCCGAGACGATCATGCTGACCGTGTCGACCAGGAACGGCATGTCGTCGGTGACGATCTGCAGCAGGCTGCGCCCGGCCTGCACATCCGCCGGGCTGAGCACGCGCACGCTGGCGCAGCCGGCGCGGCGTTGCTGCATGAACTCCAGCAGGCTGCCGACCAGCGCCGCCCACTGCACCGGTGTGTGCAGATGCGCGTCGCCGCCCCCGATACGTGCAAAGAAAGCTTCGCAGAAAACCTGCGCCCCGTTCAGGCGCTCGGGCGAAAAACCGCCCTTTTTCAGCTCTGCTGACACTACTGACGGAAGGGAAGGATCGTTCGCCGCAAGAGTCGCATTCATGGCATCTTCTGGTTGTTGGAGACGATGGTCGGGAAGGCAGGTAAAAAGCCTTGGAAGGATACGCCGCGCGACAGGGCGAATCCAGCCGCGCGGCTTGTCGCGCCGAGTCCCGCGCATGGCGCGCGGATCGCTCATCGACACGCAACGCGCGCCGCGCGACAGCCGGACGCCGGCAACCTCCCGCGACGCATGCCGGATGAGCCGCTGCCATTTGCCCGCAGCCGACGTGCCCAGATCATCACCCCACTTGTCAATGACTGGATTCACGACAGCCATAAAATGTAAACTGGCCGGTATAGTCTGGCTGCGAACCGCTTGGCATCGCGCCTCGCCGAACGGCGACGCGATTCGAGCAGCGCTCATTCCGCGGCCAGGCCAACCTATGACACAAGACATACGGTGCGCGATGCAGTATCCCGTCCACGGCAACCTGCAGCGCACCCCGGCAAGCCCACTATCCCCGTTCAAGCAAGTCCTGGAGCTCCCATGAAGTTCTCATCACCGAGCATGACCTTGTTGTGCCTGAGCCTGCTGGCGCTGGCCGCCTGTGGCAAGGGCAAGGAACAAGGCCCGCCGCAGATGCCGCCACCGGAAGTCGGCGTGATCCGGATACAACCGCAAAGCTTACCGCTGACCAAGGACCTGGTCGGTCGCCTGTCGCCTTACCGCAGCGCCGACGTACGCGCCCGCGTGGCCGGCGTGCTGCTCAAGCGCACCTATACCGAAGGCACCGACGTCAAGCAGGGCCAGTTGCTGTTCCAGATCGATCCGGCCCCGCTGAAGGCCGCGCTGAGCGCCGCCGAGGCTTCGCTGGCGCAGGCCCAGGCCACGTATACCAACGCCAAAGTCAACGCGCAGCGCGCCCGTGAACTGGCGCCGAAGGGCTATATCTCCAAGTCCGACCTGGACAACGCGCAGGCCAGCGAGCGCAGCGCGGCCGCAGCCGTGCAGGCGGCGCGCGCCAACGTGCAGACCGCGCGCATCAGCCTCGGCTATGCCAGCGTGACCTCGCCGATCGATGGCCGCGCCGGCCAGCAGCAGGTGACCGAAGGTGCACTGGTCGGCAACGGCGGCGACGCCACCCTGCTCACCACGGTCGACCAGATCGACCCGCTCTATGTGAACTTCACCATGAGCGTGGCCGACATGGAGCAGATGCGCCGTGCGCAGACCAACGGCAACGTGACCCTGTCCGAACCGAACAAGGCCAGCGTGCAGATCGCCCTGCCCGACGGCAGCGCCTATGCCGAAGCGGGCACGCTCGACTTCTCCTCCACCACGGTCGACCCGGCCACCGGCGCGGTGAACCTGCGCGCGCAGATTCCCAATCCGAAGCACAACCTGCTGCCGGGCATGTACGTGACGCTGAAGGCGCAGCTCGGCGAACAGCACAAGGTGTTCCTGGTGCCGCAGGAGGCCGTGCTGCGCGACACCGTGGGCGCCTACGTGTTCACCGTCGGCAAGGACGGCAAGGTCGCGCGCCGCAACGTCACCACCAGCACCGCGAGCGGCGGCAACTGGGTGGTCACCGCCGGCCTCGCCGCGGGCGAGCAGGTGATCGTTTCGGGCGTGCAGAACGTGAAGGAAGGCGCACCGGCCAAGGCCTCGCCATGGCAACCCAGCACCGCGGGCAACCGCGGCCCCGCCGCGGCCGCCAGCGCGCCGGCGCGCGGCAAGTAAGGGAGTCCGGACATGCCGAGTTTCTTCATCGACCGCCCGATCTTCGCCTGGGTGGTCGCCATCCTGATTTCCCTGGGCGGCGTCCTGGCGATCCTCAACCTGGGCGTGGAATCGTATCCGTCGATCGCGCCGCCGCAGGTCGTGGTCAACACCACCTATCCCGGCGCCAGCGCCGACACCACCGAGAAAACGGTCACCCAGGTGATCGAGCAGCAGCTCACCGGCATCGACCACCTGCTGTACTTCAGCTCGTCGTCCAGCGCCAACGGCCGCGCCAGCATCACGCTGACGTTCGAGAGCGGCACCGACCCGGACATCGCCCAGGTGCAGGTGCAGAACAAGGTGGCGCTGGCTACGCCGCGCCTGCCCTCCGAAGTGACCCAGCAGGGCGTGGTGGTGGCCAAGGCCAACGCCGGCTTCCTGATGGTGGTGGCGCTGCAGTCGGACACCCCGAGCATCAATCGCGACCGCCTCAACGACATCGTCGGTTCGCGCGTGCTCGACCAGATCGCGCGCGTGCCCGGCGTCGGCAGCACCCAGCAGTTCGGCTCCGAATACGCCATGAGCATCTGGCTGAACCCCGACAAGCTGCAGGGCTACGGCCTGTCGTCTTCGCAGGTGCTGGCGGCGATCAAGGCGCAGAACGTGCAGTTCGCCGCCGGCTCGATCGGCTCCGACCCGGCGCTGCCCGGCCAGGGCTTCACCGCCACCGTCTCGACCGAAGGTCGCTTCACAACCCCCGAGCAGTTCGCCGGCATCATCCTGCACGCGAACCCCGACGGCACCACGGTCACCCTCGGTGACGTGGCCCGGACCAGCTTCGGCCCGGGCAACTACGGCTTCGACACCACCTGGAACGGCAAGCCGATCGGCGCCTTCGCGATCCAGCTGCTGCCCGGCGCCAACGCGTTGAACGTGGCGACCGCCGTGCGCGGCAAGATGGACGAGATCGCGCCCAGCTTCCCGCAGGGCGTGAGCTGGTTCAGCCCGTACGACAGCACCACGTTCGTGAACATCTCGATCAGCGAGGTGGTGCACACCCTGGTCGAGGCGATCATCCTGGTGTTCCTGGTGATGCTGCTGTTCCTGCAGAACATCCGCGCCACCATCATTCCCACCCTGGTGATTCCGGTGGCCCTGCTGGGCACCTTCCTCGGCCTGCTGCCGCTGTCGGCTTCACCATCAACCAGCTGACGCTGTTCGGCATGGTGCTGGCCATCGGCATCGTGGTCGACGACGCGATCGTGGTGATCGAGAACGTCGAGCGCATCATGACCGAGGAAGGGTTGTCGCCGAAGGATGCCACGCACAAGGCGATGGGCCAGATCACCGGCGCGATCGTGGCGATCACCGTGGTGCTGGCGGCGGTATTCGTCCCCTGGCGCTGCAGCCGCGGCGCCTCGGGCGAGCATCTACAAGCAGTTCGCACTGACCATCGCCGTATCGATGGCGTTCTCCGCCTTCCTCGCGCTGTCGTTCACGCCGGCGCTGTGCGCCAGCTTCCTGCAGCCGGAGCACCACAAGAAGAAGAACTTCGTGTTCCGCAAGTTCAACGAGTTCTTCACCTGGACCACGCATACCTACACCGGTCACATCGGTGGTGCGGTGCGCCATGCGCCGCGCTGGATGCTGGCCTTCGTGTTGATCGCGGTGCTCGGCGGCTTCCTGTACACCCGCCTGCCCGGCAGCTTCCTGCCGGAAGAGGACCAGGGCTACGCGCTGTCCGTGATCCAGCTGCCGCCAGGCGCCAGCAAGCAGCGCACCAGCGAGGTGATGGCGCAGATGCGCGCCATCCTCGACAAGGACGCCGCCGTGGAAGGCATGCTCCAGGTGACCGGCTTCAGCTTCATCGGCTCCGGCGAGAACGCCGGCATGGCCTTCATCAGGCTCAAGGACTGGGACAAGCGCGACGTCACCGCCGCCGAGTTCATCCAGCGCGCGAACATGGAGCTGCACGGCATCCGCGACGCGCGCATCTTCGTGGCGAACATTCCCACGGTGCAGGGCCTGGGCCAGTTCGGCGGCTTCGACATGTACCTGCAGGATCGCGGCGGCGCCGGGCGCGAAGCGCTCACCCAGGCGCGCAACACGCTGCTGGGCAAGGCCGCCCAGAACAGCGGGCTGACCGGCGTGCGTCCCAACGCGCTGGAGGATTCCCCGCAGCTGCACCTGGACGTGGACCGCGTGCAGGCGCAGTCGATGGGCCTGTCGGTGGGTGACATCTACAACGCGATCGGCCTGATGCTGGCGCCGGTGTACGTGAACGACTTCACCTACGGCGGCCGCGTGAAGCGCGTGATCATGCAGGCCGACGCGTCCTACCGCATGAGCCCGGACGCGCTGCAGCACTTCTTCACCCCCAGCACGCAGACCACCGCCGTCGGCACGCCGTCGATGATCCCGCTGTCCAACGTGGTGCACGCGAAGTGGGAGGTGGGCTCGCTCTCGCTGACCCGCTACAACGGCTACGCGGCGGTGGAGATCGTCGGCTCGCCGGCACTGGGGCATGCTTCGGGCGAGGCGATGAGCGAGATGGAGAAGCTCGTCACCAACGACCTGCCCAAGGGCTTCGGCTTCGACTGGACCGGCCAGTCGTACCAGGAGATCCTCTCCGGCAACGCCGCCACGCTGCTGATGGTGCTGTCGATCGTGGTCGTGTTCCTGGCCTGGCCGCGCTGTACGAAAGCTGGTCGATCCCGGTGTCGGTGCTGCTGGTGGTGCCGCTGGGCTTGCTCGGCGCGGTGGTGTTCTCGCTGCTGCGCGGGCTGCCCAACGACATCTACTTCAAGATCGGCCTGATCACGGTGATCGGCCTGGCGGCGAAGAACGCGATCCTGATCGTGGAATTCGCGGTGGAGCAGCAGGCGCACGGACAGACCCTGCGCGCCGGCGTGATCGAAGCGGCGCGACTGCGACTGCGGCCGATCCTGATGACCTCGCTGGCGTTCATCCTGGGCGTGTTCCCGCTGTTCATCTCCAGCGGCGCCGGCGCCAACGCACGCCACGCGATCGGCACCGGCGTGATCGGCGGCATGATCTTCGCCACCTTCCTCGGCGTGCTGCTGATCCCGGTGTTCTACGTGGTGGTGCGCCGCCTGCTGGGCGACAAGCTGGACGGCGATGCGCCGGCCAAGCCCGCACCGGATGGCCCGCACACGTTCGACTCCGATCCGCGGCGCGGGCATTGAGAGCAGGAGTGAGTGGGGAGGAGTGAGGATCGAGAGAAGGGCCCGCACTCCTCAAGCCCAGGCAAGACTCAAGCAAAAGGCCCCGGTGCGAACCGGGGCCTTCTTGCTGTCTGCTTCACGCTGGCGAAGAGGCTGGAATCTCGCGCTTTCTCTCGCTCCCCACTCCTCCCCACTCACTCCCTGCTCTTCAGCGCAACCCCGTCTCCGCCCGCGCGATCACCAGCCGCTGGATCTCGCTGGTGCCCTCGTAGATCTCGGTGATCTTGGCGTCGCGGAAGTAGCGTTCCAGCGGCATCTCCTTCGAATAGCCCATGCCGCCGTGGATCTGCACGGCCTGGTGGCTGATCCACATCGCCGCCTCGGACGCGGTGAGCTTGGCCACCGCAGCCTCGGTGCCGAAGCGCCCGCCGTTCTTCTCGGTCTCGCCCTTGGTCCAGGCCGCATGCAGGGTCAGCAGGGTCGCCGCATCCAGCTTGCACTTCATGTCGGCGATCTTGGACTGGGTCATCTGGAAGGTGCCGATCGGATGGCCGAACGCCTTGCGGTCGCGCGACCACTGCAGCGTGGCCTCGTACGCGGCGCGGGCGATGCCGACCGCCTGCGAGGCAATGCCGATGCGGCCGGCGTCGAGCACGCCCATTGCGATCGAGAAGCCCTTGCCCTCGTCACCGAGCAGGTTTTCCTTCGGCAGCACGTAGTCGGTGAACTCGATCTCGCAGGTGGCCGAGGCACGGATGCCCAGCTTCGGCTCGGTCTTGCCGGCGTGGAAGCCCGGCAACCGGGTATCGACGATGAAGGCCGACACGCCCTTCGCGCCGATGCCCGGCGTGCTGATGGCGAACAGCACGATGTAGCGCGCGACCGGGCCGGAGGTGATCCAGCTCTTCTTGCCGTTGATCACCCAGTCGCCGTTCGCATTCCTGGTGGCGCGGGTGTGCATGGCCGAAGCGTCGGAGCCGGACTGCGGCTCGGTCAGCGCGTAGGCGCCGATCGCCTCGCCGGTGGCGATCGCGCGCACGAACTTCTGCTTCTGTTCCTCGTTGCCATGCTTGAGGATGCCGTTGCAGAACAGCGAATTGTTCACCGACATCACGGTCGCGGTGGCCGCGTCGGCCGCGGCGATCTCGATCATCGCCAGCACGTAGGCGATCGGGTCCATGCCCGCGCCACCGTATGCTTCCGGCACCTCGATGCCCATCAGGCCGAGCTGGCCCATCTCGCGGATGTTCTCCAGCGGAAACTCGCCCCTGGCATCCAGTTCGGCCGCCACCGGCACGATGCGCTTCTGCGCAAAGTCGCGGGCGATCGCCTGGATCGACAACTGGTCTTCGGTAAAACGGAAATCCACGGGCTGCTCCTGAAGGCAATCAAGCCGACAATTTTAGCGGGAAATGGCGCGCAGGCTTGGCGGCGTGCGCTTGACGCGTCGCAAAGGCCGGCCTAGCCTGTACATCTTTGTATCGCGATATAGGGATAACCAATGGATCTGGCCACCGCTTCCAGTGTGCTGCGCCTGCTGGCCGACCCCACCCGCGTGCGCCTGCTGGCCCTGCTCGAACACGAGGAACTCACCGTGGCCGAACTGGCCGCGGTGCTGCACCTGGCGCAGCCGCGCGTGTCCACCCACCTGGCCAAACTCAAGGAGGCCGGCCTGGTGCGCGACCGCCGCGCCGGCGTGTCGGCCTACTACCGCGCCAACAACGAGGGCGACGAGGCCCGGCACAACCTGCTCGCTTCGCTGCGCGCCAGCATCGACGACGCGCTGCTGCGCGAAGACTCGGCGCGCCTGCCCGGCGTGCTCGCGAACCGCGCCCGCGAGGAAGGCTGGGCCGACACCGTGGCCGGCGACATGGAGCGCCATTATTCACCCGGCCGCACCTGGGAAACCCTGGCGCGCTCGCTGCTGCAGCTGCTGGAGACCGGCGACGTGCTCGACATCGCCTCCGGCGACGGCATCACCGCCGAATTGCTGGCGCCGCACGCTCACTCGATCGTCTGCGTGGATTCCAGCGAGCGCGTGGTCGAGGCCGCGGCCAAGCGGCTGAAGGCGTTCGCCAACGTGCGCGTGATCCAGGGCGACATGCATGCGCTGGAGCTGGGCGAGCAACGCTTCGACCTGGTGCTGATGCTGCATGCGCTGACCTACGCCGAGCATCCCGCGCGCGCCGTGGCCGAAGCCGCGCGGCGGCTGCGTCCCGGTGGCCGGCTGCTCGCCGTGACGCTGGGCCAGCATGATCACCGCGCCGCGGTCGAACCGTTCGACCACCGCAATCTCGGCTTCAGCAACGAGCAGCTCGACGGCTACGCCCGCGCCGCCGGCCTCGACGTGCTGAGCTGCAACCGGCTCAGCCGCGAGCGCAAGGCGCCGCATTTCGAAGTGGTCAGCCTGCTGGCGCGCAAGCCCGCCTGAACACCGTTGCACCGCTTAACCAAAGGAAGTTCGATGAGTACCCTGCCCTGGCTCCACCCCGACCGCGTCGCCCTGCTGGAGCAGGCGCTGCGCCAGCGCATCCTGATCCTCGACGGCGGCATGGGCACCATGCTGCAGGCACACGAGCTGGATGAAGGCGGCTTCCGCGGCGAGCGCTTCGAGCACGGCCACGACGGCCATGCGCATGCGCACGATCATCCTGGCTGCGACCTGCGCGGCAACAACGACCTGCTCACGCTGACCCAGCCCAGGATCATCCGCGGCGTGCACGATGCCTACCTGGAAGCCGGCGCCGACCTGGTCGAGACCAACACGTTCAACTCGACCCGGATCAGCCAGGCCGACTACAAGCTGCAGCACCTGGCACGGGAGTTGAACCGCGAAGGCGCGAAACTCGCCCGCGCCGCCTGCGACGCGATGACGGCGAAGACGCCGGAAAAACCGCGCTTCGCGATCGGCGTGCTCGGCCCGACCAGCCGCACCGCCTCGCTGTCGCCGGACGTCAACGACCCGGGATTCCGCAACGTCACCTTCGAGGAACTGGCGGAGAACTACACCGAATCCGCCAACGGCCTGATCGACGGCGGCGCCGACGTGATCATGGTCGAAACGATCTTCGACACATTGAACGCGAAGGCCGCGCTGTTCGCCTTGAGCGAACTGTTCCACCAGCGCGGCGCACGCATGCCGGTGATGATCTCCGGCACCATCACCGACCGCTCCGGGCGCACCCTGTCCGGGCAGACCGCCGAGGCGTTCTACTACTCGGTGCGCCACGCGCGGCCGCTGTCCGTCGGCTTCAATTGCGCGCTCGGCGCCGAAGACCTGCGCCCGCACGTGCAGACCCTGGCCAACCTCGCCGAGAGTTATGTCAGCACCCATCCGAACGCCGGCTTGCCGAATGCGTTCGGCGAATACGACGAGACGCCCGAGCACATGGCCGAGGTGATCAAGGGCTTCGCCCGCGACGGCCTGCTGAACCTGGTCGGCGGCTGTTGCGGCACCACGCCGGCGCATATCAGGGCGATTGCGGAGGTGGTGCGCGGGTTTGCGCCGCGGGCGTTGCCGATGGCATCACGTCACGCCGCATGAGCACGCATGGCCCAAGCCTGCCCAGACGTCATTCCCGCGAAAGCGGGAATGACGAACAAAAAGACAAGCAAGGCAGTAACCAAAATATGAAAGTCCCCCGCCACACCCGCCTGTCCGGCCTCGAACCACTGGTCATCACCCCCGACCTGCTGTTCGTCAATGTCGGCGAGCGCACCAACGTCACCGGCTCGGCGCAGTTCAAGAAGCTGATCAAGGAAGACCGCTATGACGAGGCCGTCGAAGTCGCCCGCCAGCAGGTCGCCAGCGGCGCGCAGGTGATCGACATCAACATGGACGAGGGCCTGATCGACTCCGAGGCGGCGATGACCCGCTTCGTCAACCTGATCTCGTCCGAGCCCGACATCGCCCGCGTGCCGTTCATGATCGACTCGTCCAGGTGGACGGTGATCGAGGCCGGCCTGCGCTGCCTGCAGGGCAAGGGCATCGTCAACTCGATCTCGATGAAGGAAGGCGAAGCGGCGTTCCTCGAGCAGGCGCGCAAGGTGCAGCAATACGGCGCCGCCGCCGTGGTGATGGCGTTCGACGAACAAGGCCAGGCGGATACCTGCGAACGCAAAGTGGAGATCTGCTCGCGCGCGTACGAGTTGCTGACGAAAAAACTGGACTTCCCGCCCGAAGACATCATCTTCGACCCCAACATCTTCGCCATCGCGACCGGCATCGAGGAACACAACAACTACGCGGTGGATTTCATCGAAGCCACCCGCGAGCTGAAGAAGCGCTTCCCGGACTGCCACATCTCCGGCGGCGTCTCCAACGTGTCGTTCTCGTTCCGCGGCAACAACATCGTGCGCGAGGCGATCCACTCGGTATTCCTGTTCCACGCGATCCGGGCCGGCATGGACATGGGCATCGTCAACGCCGGTGCGCTGACGATCATGGACGACATCGACTCGCCGCTGCGCGAGCGCGTCGAGGACGTGGTGCTGAATCGCCGCGACGACGCCACCGAGCGCCTGCTGGAGATCGCCGACAACTACAAGGGCAAGCGCGGCGAAGCGGTGGTCGAGACGCTCGCCTGGCGCGAGAAGCCCGTGCGCGAGCGGCTCAGCCACGCGCTGGTGCACGGCATCGACCAGTACGTGGTCGAGGACACCGAAGAGGCGCGGCAGATGTCGACGCGCCCGCTCGACGTGATCGAAGGCCCGCTGATGGACGGCATGAACGTGGTCGGCGACCTGTTCGGCGCCGGCAAGATGTTCCTGCCGCAGGTGGTGAAATCCGCCCGCGTGATGAAGAAGGCGGTAGCCTATCTGCTGCCCTACATCGAGGCGGAAAAGCTGCGCACCGGCGACACCGGCAAGAACAACGGCAAGATCATCATGGCCACGGTCAAGGGCGACGTGCACGACATCGGCAAGAACATCGTCGGCGTGGTGCTCCGCTGCAACAACTACGAGGTGATCGATCTCGGCGTGATGGTGCCGGTACAGAAGATCCTGGAGACCGCGATCGCCGAGAACGCCGACATCATCGGCCTGTCCGGACTGATCACGCCGTCGCTGGAGGAAATGAGCCAGGTCGCGCGCGAGATGCAGCGACAGGATTTCCACATCCCGCTGCTGATCGGCGGCGCCACCACCTCGCGCGCGCACACCGCGCTGAAGATCGAGCCGCACTACAAGGCCGGCACCGTATGGGTGAAGGACGCCTCGCGCGCGGTCGGCGTGGCGCAGTCGCTGGTCAGCAGGGAGCTGGTCGGCGACTTCCTCGAGAAAATCCGCCTCGAATACGCCGACGTGCGCGAACGCCACCGCAACCGCGGCCCCGGCAAGCAGCTTGTCTCCCTGGAGAAGGCACGCGCGCAACGCTACCGCTGCGACTGGGCCAGCTACGATCCGCCGCAGCCGAACCGGCCCGGCGTCACCGTGTTCGACGACTACGACCTGTCGGTCGTCCGCCGGTACATCGACTGGACCCCGTTTTTCCAGGCCTGGGAACTGGCCGGCCACTACCCGGCCATCCTCACCGACGAGGTGGTCGGCAAGCAGGCCAGCGAGCTGTTCCGCGATGCGCAGGCCATGCTCGACAAGATCATCGCCGAGAAGTGGCTGACCGCCCGCGCCGTGATCGGCCTGTGGCCCGCCGCCAACGTCGGCGACGACGTGGAGGTATATACCGACACCGCACGCACGGAACGGCTCGCCGTGCTGCACAGCCTGCGCCAGCAAGCCGACAAGCCGATCGAACGGCCGAACCTGTGTCTCGCCGATTTCATCACTCCGAAGGAGTTCGGCAAGCCCGACTGGATCGGCGGCTTCGCGGTCACCGCCGGCCTTGGCATCGAGGAACACCTGGCCCGCTTCCAGGCCGACTACGACGACTACTCCTCGATCATTCTCAAGGCCTTGGCCGACCGTCTCGCCGAGGCGTTCGCCGAACACATGCACGAACGCGTGCGCCGCGAGTTCTGGGGTTTCGTACCGGATGAAGTGCTAGGCAACGACGAGCTGATCGCCGAAAAATACCGCGGCATCCGCCCCGCGCCGGGTTATCCCGCCTGCCCCGACCACACCGAGAAAACCACCTTGTTCACCCTGCTCGATGCCACTCGCAACACCAGCATCGAACTCACCGAAGGCTTCTCGATGTATCCGGCTGCGGCCGTCTCCGGCTGGTACTACTCGCACCCGGACAGCCAGTACTTCGTGGTCGGCCGACTCGGCAAGGAACAGGTCGAGGACTACGCCAGGCGCAAGGGCTGGACCCTAGCCGAGGCCGAACGCTGGCTCGCCTCCAACCTGGACTACGATCCCGAGTAACCCGTAGGAGCGCAACCTGTGCACGATGGCCTTGCCACGGTGCACGCAAAGGCATCGCGCACAGGGTGCGCTCCTACAATTCCACAATCACGCAATCGTGTCGCCGGTGATGCTGCTCTTGTGATGGCGCAGATGCACGATCAGGTTGTAGACCGAGACGAACACCGGGAAAAAATTGGAGAGGATGCCTACCGAATCGTTCTTGCCGACGATGAAGTAGGCCAGCAGCAGCGCGCTGCCGAATACAGACAGCCACCAGAACGACAGCGGCATCACCACCCGCTTGTGCTTGCGCGTGTAGTACAGCTGCACGAACCAGCGGCTGGTGAACATCGCCGTGCCGGCGTAGCCAACCGCCTTCCACGGCGTCAGCTGGAAGTTCTGCAGCGCATGCAGGATGTGGGCGAATTGAGTGCTGAGAAAGTCCATGGTCGGGCGCTTCGGCGTTGAAAGAACGGCGAGTTTACAACCCTTCACACGCACCACCATCAGCCTGCTTGCAGCCTGCCCGGAGAGGCAAGGTCGCATCGACCATTGACCCGCCGCGCGACTCCCCCTAAAATGCCGCGTTCCCGGCGGGCGATTAGCTCAGCGGTAGAGCACTGCCTTCACACGGCAGGTGTCGCAAGTTCGATCCTTGCATCGCCCACCAAAATTCAGCGCCCAACTGTTCTCGGTTGGGCGTTTTCATTTGTGCTTTCCGCATGGCACGCGGGGCTCCCGCACATTCTGCGTGTGCGACCGGGGTCCCATGGCCTGGCGGAAACATCCCCGGTTGCCCTCCGTGTCGGCTGTGCAACTGGCGAAGGCATGCCAATGAGTGAGATCCCTCCGCCATAGAACGTGAACCGTTCTTCCAGCGCGAGCCATTCCACACCGGAGCCGAAGGGCGATCCACGAGTCGTGCGGGGCCTGGGAGCGATTACCCGGATGTTGCTTCCCGCCACCCGGACACGATCCAGCAAGGTCGGCTCATGCAGCACTCTCGTCAGGTCTCGGGCCAGCACAACCGGCGAGCCGGCAAATCGACATGCCAGCCTGCCGGCAGCCGAAACCGCAATCGCAAACGATGAGCCGCGGCTCGGTATGCTGTGCGCATGGCGTCATCAGGGCAGGAACGGATGAAGGAAAACCCAGGCGGATTGATCGTCCATCGCGGCAGCCACACCGAGCGGCTGGCCGATGCGCTGGCGCTGCAGCTGGAAGCGCAGCGGCCGGCCAACCCGCTGGCCGCGCAGACCGTCGTGGTGGCGCATCCGGGGCTGCAGCGCTGGCTGCTTGGCCGCCTGGCGCAGCGTCGTGGCCCGCACGGCGGGCACGGCATCGCCGCCAACCTCGAGATGATCCTGCCGTGGCAGTGGTTCGAGCGCTGCGCGCGCCGCATGCTGGGTGACGAGGCGCTGATCGGCGGCGCGTATCGGCATGAAGTGCTGCGCTGGCGCCTGCTGCAGGTGCTGTCCGCGTCGAACGCGGCGGAAGTCCGCGCCTACCTGGCCGGCGACGATGCCGCGCGCCGCGGTTTCCAGCTGGCCGAGCACCTGGCCGGACTGTACACCCAGTACCTGATCTACCGGCCGGACTGGATCCTCGACTGGGAACAGCATCCGGCCCGCCACGCCGGCGACTGGCAGGCGGCGCTGTGGCATCGCCTGCAGGCTTCCATCCAGCGCCCGCATCGCGCGCAGCGCAGCGCCACCCTGCTCGACGCGCTGCGTGCCGGCAACGACCTGGCCGGCGATCCGCCGCTGCACGTGTTCGGCGTCAGCCACCTGCCGCCCGACGTGCTGGCGGCGCTGCAGGCGACCGCGCTGCACACGCCGGTGCATCTGTATTTTCCCGATCCCTGCCGCGAGCACTGGGTCTACCTGCGCAAGCAGCGCTTCCTGCTCGCCCACGCGGACGATCCCGAAGCGCTGTACTACGAGGTCGGCCATCCGCTGCTGGTGGCGCTCGGCCGCATCGCGCAGGATTTCTGCCTGACCCTGGACGAGTGCGACGCCATCGACGAGCGCGATCCGCTCGACGAGGCCGAACCGCTGGACGGAGCCACCTCGCTGCTCGCGCGCCTGCAGTCCAGCATCCGCTGCCTGCAGCCGGAGCTGGTCGGCGCGCCGATCCGCGAACAACAGGCCGGCGGCGCCAGCCTGGGCGACATCCTGCCCGCGCTGCGCCACGACGCCAGCCTGCGCGTGCATGCCTGCCACACCCGCCTGCGCGAACTGGAGGTGCTGAAGAACGCCTTGCTGCGCTGCCTCGCCGACGACCCCACGCTGCAGCATCGCGACATCGTGGTGATGGCGCCGGACATCGGCGCGTACGCGCCGTATCTGGCGGCGGTATTCGGCGAGCCGGCGCAGTACCGCAGCGACCCGCTGCACATTCCCTGGCACCTGGCCGACATCGGGCTGGTGCGTGCGCACCCGCTGATGAGCGCGTTCGCGCAGGTGCTGGACCTGGCCGAGAGCCGCTTCACGGTCAGCGAAGTGCTGGATTTCCTCGACGTGCCGGCGGTGGCGCGGCGTTTCGCGATCGACGCCGGCGGCCGCGACGCGCTGGAGCGCTGGCTGCGCCGCGCCCGCGTGGCGTGGGGCCTGGATGCCGCGATGAAGGCCGAGGCCGGCGCGGCAGCGGTCGACACGAATTCGTGGCAGTTCGGCTTCGACCGCATGTACGCCGGGCTGATCGCTGGCCAGGATGCGGAGGGCGAACTGCTCGACGGCATCCTGCCGCTGCAGGGCGTCGCCGGCAGCGCGGTGGAGGCGCTGGGCCAGCTCGACCGCCTGCTCGGCGAACTGCGCCAGACGCGCCACGCCTTCGCCGGCGCGCGCCCGCTGGCCGCATGGAGCGAGTGGCTGCTGGAACGGATCGACTCGCTGTTTCTGGCCGACCCGCGCGACGACGCCGAGCAGAACGCGCTCGACGCCCTGCGCCGGCTCGCCGCCGGCCTCGCCAGCCAGGCCGCCGAGGCCGACGTCCACGCGGCGTTGCCGTGGAGCGTGGTGCGCGAGGCGCTGCGCGGTGCGCTCGATGCGGTGCCGGAGCGCCAGGCCTTCCTGCTCGGCGGGGTGACCTTCTGCGGGCTGGTGCCGCAGCGCTCGATCCCGTTCCGCGTGGTCTGCCTGCTCGGCATGAACGAGGGCGAGTTCCCGCGCCCCGGCAACGACGCCGGCCTCAACAGGATCCTCGGCCAGCCGCGCCGCGGCGATCGCGACACCCGCAGCGAGGACCGCTACCTGTTCCTGGAAGCGCTGATGTCGGCGCGCGACGTGCTGCACATCAGCTACGTCGGCGAAGGCGTGCACGACGGCAAGCCGCGCAATCCGGCCGCACCGCTGGCCGAGCTGCTGCAGTTCCTCGACGAACAGCACGCCATCGCCGGCGACGACAAGGCCGAGCGGCCATGGCGCATCCGCCATCCGCTGCAGCCATTCGATGCGCGCTACTACGAACGCGACGCGCATGGCCAGCCCCTGCATGACCCGCGGCTGTTTTCGTATGACACAGCGTTCCTCGCCGCCGCGGCCAGCACCGACATGCCGCCGCCTTTTCTCGGTTCGCCGGAGACCGCACCGGAAGCGGTGGCCCGCGGCGACATCGCCCTCGGCGCGCTCAAGCGCTACTGGCGCGATCCCGCACGCGACGCCCTGCTGCGCGGCCAGGGCATCAGCCTGCAGGCACTGGACGACGGCGGCTGGCCGGATCGCGAGCCGCTGGAAACGAAGCTGGAGAAGCTCGAACGGGCCGATCACCGGCTGCTGTTCGAAGCGCTCGCCGCCGGCCGCGACACGCTGCCTACCGAACCGCCGGCATGGCTGGCACATTCGGGCATGCTGGCCGGCGGCGCGATCGGCGCGCAGGCCTACGCGCAGTTGCGCGATTCGCTGCGTCCCCTGCTCGAGCATGCGCGACCGCTGTTCGCCGACGGCACCGCGCAACCGCAGGCACAGGCGATCGACCTGGATCTCGGCGGCGGCCTGCGCGTGACCGGCGTGGTCGATCGCGTATTCCGCGGCGTCGACGACAGCCTGCTGTGGTTCGACGTCCGCCCGGGACGCGCCGCCGACCTGAAGGACCTGCTGGGCTTCTACATCGACTGGGCCTGCCTGAAACTCGCCGGTGCCGGCGACGGCCCGCCACTGCAGGCCACGCTGCTGGAACAGGTCCAGCGGATGCGGGGCGGCAGCAGCGTGCTGGTCGCCCAGCCGGCGGGCATGCTCCACACCATCCTGGCCCAGGACAATGACCGGCTGCGCCATGGCCTGCGCCGTCTGATCGAGGCTTATGGAGCCGCCGAGCAGCAACCGTTGCTGTTCTTCCCGCGCAGCGCGCAGGCGTGGGCCGTCAACGAACCGGAGGATCGCCTCGCCAAGGCGGCGGCGGCGTGGGAAGGCGATGGTTTCAACCACGGCGAACGCGACTACGCGCCCGGTTATGCGGCCTTGCTGAGCCGCGGGCTCGACCTGTTCGACCCCGCCAGCTCCGCACACCACGCCTTTGTCGCCACCACCGAACTGGTCTGCGACGTGCTCGATCCGGACCATGCAAGCCTGTTGAAGAACCCTGCAGATGATCGCTGACACACACGAAGCCGGCGGGCAGAGCCCGCCCTACGAGGCGGCCGTCGTAGGGCGGGCACTGCCCGCCGGCCTTTCGACCCGCCATTCGGAAACGCCATGAGCGCCGTTGATGCCACCGCCCCGCCCCCGCTCGACTGGCGCGCCATGCCGCTGAACGGGCGCATCCTGATCGAGGCCAGCGCCGGCACCGGCAAGACCTGGAACATCGGCGTGATCTACCTGCGCCTGCTGCTCGAACGCGAGCTGCGCGTGGAGCAGATCCTGGTGACCACCTTCACCGATGCCGCCGCGCAGGAATTGCGCGAACGCCTGCGCCGCCGCCTGGTCGAGGCCGAGCAACTGCTCGAAGCCGCCTCCATCGACACGGCCAGCGACAACCCGCTGGAAAGCTGGCTGGCCGCACTGTGCCCCGACGAGGACAGCACCCGCCGTGCGCTGCGCCGCATCCAGCTCGCGCGCACCGACCTCGACCGCGCGCCGGTGTCGACCATCCACGCGTTGTGCCAGCGCATCCAGCGCGACTATCCGCTGGAAAGCGGCGCCGCCTTCGCCAACGACAGGCTGTTCGACGAACAGCAGCTGATGCGCGAATGCGTGGAGGATTTCTGGCGTCGCCGCTATCTCGTCGGCAGCGTCGACCCGCGCGAGGCCGAGCTGCTGCTGAAGGGCGGTCCGGAAGGCTTGCTGCGCGACCTCGGCGGGCTGGCGAACAGCGCCGACGCGCGGATCGAGGCCGGCGGCCTGGCCGAGCTCGAAGGCGCCCTCGCCGCGCTGCGCACGGACGAGAGCATCGCCGAACTGCAGCGGCTGGCGGACGACGCGACGCTGTACCAACGGGCCAATGCGGCGCTGCGCAGCCGCCTGGGCGAGATCGTCCGGGCGCTGCGCGACGACGACGAAGCGCAACTGGCCAAGTCGCTCGGCGACGTGTTCGAGCCGGAAAAATTGCTGGCGCAGGCGGCCATCGGCCGCGCCGACGAACTCGCCGCACATCCGCTGATCCGAGCCTTGCAGGCGCTGCGCCCGCTGCTCGGCATGCGCGATATCCTCGTCCGCGGCGCGGTGCTGGCCGATGCGGCGCAAACCTGCCGCGAGGAAATGCCGCGGCGCGCACGCCAGCGCCACGTCATGACGTTCTCGATGCTGATCGACGCGGTATACCAGCGGCTCTGCGGCGAACAGGCCGACGACGTGCTGGCCGACCGCTTGTACGAAGCCTGCCCGGTCGCGCTGATCGACGAGTTCCAGGACACCGACCAGCGCCAGTTCGCGATCTTCGAGCGGATCTACCGCGCTCGCGGCACCCTGGTGATGATCGGCGACCCCAAGCAGGCCATCTACAGTTTCCGCGGCGGCGACATCGCCGCCTACCTGCGCGCCAGCGAACAGGCGGGCCAGCGCTTTTCGCTGGGGACCAACCATCGCTCCAGCCGCGCCCTGGTCGAGGCCCTGAACGCGTGGTACGGCCACACCGAGGGCGGCTTCGGCCAACCGCAGATCCGCTACCAGCAGGTCGCGCCGGCCGGCAAGGCGGACGAAGAACCCTACGCCGTCAACGATGAGACCGTGACGCAACCGCTGGTGATCCACCCGTTTCGCGGCGACGCGGTCGACCGGAAAGGCAACCCGCTGAAGGCGCTCGGCGAACTCGAAGCGCTGGCGCTGGACGATTGCGCCAACCGCATCGCCGAACTGCTCAACGATCCGCAACAACAGATCGGTGGCCAACAGGTGACCCCGGGCGACATCGCGGTGCTGCTGTCGACCAACAACCAGATCGTGGCGCTGCGCACGCGACTGGTCGCGCGCGGCGTGCCCTGCGTGGGCAGTGGCCGCGGCAACATCTTCGCCGGCGAGGTCGCGCGCGAGCTGGAGCTGATCCTGTACGCCGTGCTGCACCCCGACGACGACCAGGCCGTGCGCGGCGCGCTGGCCACCCGCCTGCTCGGCGCCACGCTGGAACAATTCCGCGCCTGGCAGGATCAGCCCGCCGCGTTCGAGCGCGAGCTGGAGCGTTTCGAGGCGTGGCGCACGCTGGTGCGCAGCCGCGGCGTGCTGGCGCTGATCGAGGCCTTGCTGGCCATGCGCGCCACTGCCTTGCTGGCGCTGCCCGAAGGCGAGCGCGTGCTCACCGACCTGCGCCACTTGGGCGAACTGCTGGCCGCGGAGGAAAGCGTGCGACAGGGCCTGGATGGCCTCTACGCATGGCTGCTGGAGATGCGCCAGGAAGGCGCCGACGGCGATGCCGAGGCCGCCGACGAACGCCAGCTGCGCATCGAAAGCGATGCGCACCGGGTGCAACTGCTCACCATCCACGCCAGCAAGGGGCTGGAGTTTCCGATCGTGTTCCTGCCGCTGGCGTGGCGCATCGGCAGCCGCAACGGCATCTATGCGCCGAAGCTGTTGCGCTACCACGACGCCAGCGGCCACCGCTGCGTGGACCTGGGCTCGGTCGACTTCACCGAGCATCGCGGCCGACACTTCCGCGAGGAACTGGAGGAACGCCTGCGCCTGCTCTACGTCGCCCTGACCCGCGCCGTGCATGCGGTACATGTGTACTGGGTCGATCGCGGCCCGCTGCCGGCCGGCGACGCGCACGCCTGGGAGTGGGCGGCGATCGACCTGCTGATCCGGCAGACCCAGCAAAGCCTGCAGCTGGACGAGGGCGAAGCCTCGCTGGCGACGATGGCCGCGGCACTCGGCGGCATGCAATTGTCCGCGCCATTCGCCGACGTCTTCATCGGCTACCAACCACCGGTCGAAACAGCCTCTCCGCGCGCCACGCAGGCACCGCTGCCGCGCCTGCGGCCCTACCAGTGGCTGCACAGCTTCAGTGGCCTGACCCGATACGCGGCCGCCGCCGTGGTGATCGACGACCGCGACGCCACCGCGGAAACCGGCCAGGACGAACCCGCGGTTGGCATCGACGAAACTGCCGAGGACAGCCGCCTGCTGGGCCTGCACCCGCTGCGCGGCCCGCGTTTCGGCGACGCCGTGCATCACGTGTTCGAACTGGCCCAGCCCGGCCCGGTGTGGCCCGCACAGCGCCAGCTGCTGCACCGGCAGCTGGCCGCACAGGCGGTCAAGGCCCACAACGTGACGTCGGAGGAAGCGCTGGAACGGGTCGGCCGGATGATCGACCGCACACGCCAGGCCGACCTCGGCAGCGGCCTGCGCCTGTGCGACATCGCACCCGGGCAGCGCATCGTCGAGTTCGAGTTCCAGTTTCCCGTGCACCAGGTTCCGCTGGCGCGGCTGCGCCAGCTGTGCGCCGCGCACGGGCGGGCCGACGTGGTGCCGGCCAGCCTCGACAGCAGCACGCTCAACGGCATGCTCACCGGCTTCGCCGACCTGATCGTCGAACGGGATGGCCGCTTCCACGTGCTCGACTACAAGACCAACTGGCTTGGCGCACGGCTGCGCGACTACCGGGGCAGTTCGCTCGACGCCGCGATGGCCGAGCATCACTACCCGCTGCAGGCCTTGCTCTACACGGTGGCCCTGCACCGCTACCTGCGTCAGCGCATGGACGGCTATACGGCCGAACGCCATCTCGGCGAAAGCTGGTACCTGTTCGTGCGCGCGATCGGCCTGGCACCGGGGCACGGCGTGTGGCGCCACTCTTGGCCCGTGGCGCTGATCGAGGCGCTGGACGATGCCTTCGCGGGCACGCAAGAGGCTGCCGCATGAACCGTCCGCATGACCACCTCACCGAAACCGACGAGCGCGCGATCGACCAGGCCCTGGCGCAATGGGTGCTCCGGCGCACCGGCTCCGCCCTGCTCGCCGCCGCCACGCGCGCGGCCAGCAACGCCGAAGGCCACGGCCATTCCTGCGCCTGGCTGGACGACCCTCAGGCCGATGCCGGCTTCGATACCGATGCACTGCAGGCCTTGCGCCAGCACGCATGGGTCGGCGACGGCTCGCACTTCACCCCGTTCGTGCTCGACGCGCAGAACCGCTTCTACCTGTGGCGCAACTGGCAACACGAATCGACACTGGCCGCCGCGATCCTGCAGCGCTGCGCACAACGCACGCTGCCGATTCCCGCCGCCATCCTGGCCGACGACCTGGACGCGCTGTTCGCCGGCATGCCGCCCGGCCCCACCGACTGGCAACGCGCCGCCGTGGCAGCCGTGCCCGGTGCGCGCTTCTTCGTGCTCACCGGCGGCCCCGGTACCGGCAAGACCACCACCGTCGTACGCATGCTGCTGATGCTGCTGCAGCACGCGCAAGCCTGCGGCCTGCCGGCGCAGCCGTCCATCGCGCTGGCCGCGCCCACCGGCAAGGCCGCGCAGCGCCTGGTGCAGGCCATCGCCAGGGGCAAGGCCGAGTTGCAGTCGGCGTTGGGCAACGACCACTTCGTAGGGCGGGCACCGCCCGCCGCTCTTCGCCACGCGGACGAAGATCAACCGCCGGCGAGCCATGCCCGCCCTACCGAGCTGAGCGACGACCGCCTCGTAGGGCGGGCACTGCCCACCGCGCCTCACCACGCGGACGAAAATCAACAGCCGGCGGGCGGTGCCCGCCCTACGAGTCCGCTTCGACCCAACCTGTCGGATCTGTTGCAGCAGATTCCGCACGCCGACGCGCGCACGCTGCATCGCCTGCTCGATTACCGGCCAATGGACAACCATTTCGCCCGCGACCTGCGCAACCCGCTGGCCGAGGACATCGTGGTAGTCGACGAGGCCTCGATGGTGGACCTGGCCATGATGCGCCAGCTGCTCGAAGCGCTGCGCCCCGACGCGGTGCTGATCCTGCTCGGCGATCCTGGCCAGCTCGCCTCGGTCGATGCCGGCTCGGTGCTGGCCGACATCGTCGCCAGCACGCCGCAGAACCAGTTGCCGCCGCCGCTGGCCGGCCTGCTCGCGCCGCTGCTGCAGCAAGGCCCATTGCAGCACACTCCATTGCAGCAGGCCCCATCCGCCACCGCGGACAACGCCGCGCTGGCCGGACAGGTACTCACCCTCACCCATACCTGGCGCGCAGGCAGCGGCCTGCAGCGCGGGATCGAGGCGCTGCGCAACACGCCCGACCCGGTCTGGCTGGACACCTTGCTGCGCGAGCGGGCGGACGGCGACCTGCACCTGCGCCACTGCCCCAACCCGCATGCCCTGCGCGCCTGCGTCGACGGCTGGATCGAGCGCCACGCCGATCTGCTGCCATCGCTGCTGACGCCAGCCATCGACGCAGCCGAAGCGCTGCAGCGACTGCGCCAGTTGCAGATTTTGTGCGCGCTGCGCGACGGCCCGTTCGGTGCGCAAGGCCTCAACGACCTGATCGCGCGCCGGCTCGCCCTCCGTTTCGGCATCGACGCCAGCCGCGCCTGGTACCACGGCCGCCCGGTGATCATCACCCGCAACGACTACGCCCGCGGCCTGTTCAACGGCGACGTCGGCATCGCGCTGGAAGGTGCGGAAGGGTTGCGCGTGTGGTTCGAGCTCAGCGACCGCGACGGCAGCGCCAGCCTGCGCAGCTACTCGCCGCGCGCCCTGCCCGCCCACGAAAGCGCCTGGGCGATCACCATCCACCGCAGCCAGGGCTCGGAATACCACGACGTGGCCGTAGTGCTGCCACCCGACGAAGACAACCGCGTGCTCACCCGCGAGCTGGTCTACACCGCCATCTCGCGCGCCAGAAGCCACGCCGAGATCTGGGCCACCGATGACTCGCTGCGCGCCGCGCTGGCGCGGCCGATCCTGCGGCAAGGCGGCCTGCGCGAACGGTTGCGGTCGCCATAGACGCAGCAAAGCCGCAGCACTCCCAAAATACGCGCGCCGAACTCCATCCTTGGCTTGCCCCTCGATGAACTTTCTTCGGTCGCAGGGGAGAGTTTGGGGTGGGGTTCGCTCTTGCTCTTCCGTCAATCCAGAGCGAAAGGCCTCAGGGCATCACCAGCACCCTTCCACGGTGGGGCTACGCGCACCGGTCTGGTCGAGGCTGAGCGTGCCGCACTTGGTGTCACGGGTCAGCTGGGCGTTGATCGGGACCGCCCGCACGACATAGGTGGACACGCTGAGCGAAGTCGACGGTAGGTCGTAGCTGTAGTTCGCACCGGTGCGCTGGGCACTGGCGCAATCCAGCGCCGGCAGCGTGTTGGCAACCGGCGGAGAGGATGTGTCCTTGTCGTAGCGCAGATTGGTCGTGTAGAACCGCTCCATGTAGTTCGCGTACTCCGACAGGCAGCCTTCCGCCGCCACCCGCTTGGTCTTGGTGATGTAGTTGGTGTACGTGGGCAACGCGATCGCGGCCAGAATCGCAATGATGGCCACCACGATCATCAGTTCGATCATGGTGAAGCCGTGATTCTGCAGCCATCTTGACGACATGTTTTTCATATGTACCCCGACACTCAGATCCATTATCCGGTCAATCCGGCACGCGACAAACTCGGCCCGAACAATTTGCAGCAACGCGGCAAAATGGCTACAGGTCTTCAGCACCCGTCGGATTACGCCCTTGGGACAAGCAGGCAATCAATTTCGAATCTCCTTCCAAGAGACTCGCGATGGATTCTGGTTGTTGGGTGGGTTAACCTTGCTCAGCGCTGCACTGCCCTGCACAGTCTGGGTCACGATATAAGTATCACCGCCGTACTTGACGGTGGTTACGGTACCTACCGCGTCAAGTCGTATGCCGCTGGTCACCGAGCCATCACCGCCGGTGCTGAAGCCACCGTCGGCGCCGGGGAAGAAGCCGTTCTTCACGCCACCACCCGAAGCCGGGTCAAACGCCATGGTCCAGCCTGTCTGCAGACCCGGATTACATTGGGCGGCCGAGACAGTTGGAGGAATCGCCGTATTTACCACCACTGCACCTTCGACAATTGTCGGGCTGTAGACGATCTGCTCCTTGGTATCGGGTAGGTCGAAGTACCAGCCATATTCGTCGTTGCCGCTGACGCAGGCAGTCGAACCCTGCCAGCAAACCTCGTTGGAGGTAGACAGAGCACGGTAACCGAGCACCTGGCCGTTGCCATTGCCCGTGGATTGCGACACCACCGACTGCGAGAGCATCGCGCTACGCGTGATGCTCTGCGTGCCTGACAACGCCGCATACTTGATTGCAGAGTTGCTGTTCCAGTCCGTCATGTCGTAGTCCCACACACCATAGAAGGTCTGCGTACCGGTAGCGTATCGGTCACCCTGACTGGAAGTGAACGGCGTCTTCTGTCCGGTGCCGAAAAATACCATCATCCTGTTGGTGTCACCGGTGCGCACGCTAGCGACTACCGGCGCGGTGGTGATTGGCTGCAGGTTGTCCGACCCATCCTTGGCGACAAGCAGCGGATTGATGGCCTGACCGGTGGCACCGAACTTCGATACCGACCAGTTACTGCTGTTCTTGTTGGTCACATCGAAACGCCAGAGGTTGCCTCTCCGGTCACCGGCATAGAGATAGTCAATGATGTGATCGCCGTCCAGATCCGCCGAGCTGACATAGGCGACGCCGTTCGCGACCGTCGACGACCCCACCTTGGTATCCAGGAACTGGAACGTGACCGCACCCGTGGCGGAGTCCACCAGCCCGATATAAACGCCAGCGGTCTGGGTGCTGCCAAGCCCGTTACCGAACACAATCGCCCATTGACCGCTGTGCATGCGAACAATGATCGGTGTGCCCACGGTATTGCCCAAGTGACTCAGCGAGCCCGAGCCGCCGAGCCAGTCGCCTTTGACCAGGCTGACCGCATTGGCCTGCGAGAAATTCGACGGGTTGGTGATATCCAGCGCAAAGATCTCGCTACCAGCAGAGCCCACGCCGCCAACAAGCCAGGTGTGCCAGGCGTTGTCATAGAACAGATCGCCCACTGCCGGTGTGGCGTCGACATAGAAATCATGCGTGTAGACCGGGCTGGTCAAGTTGGTCAGCTTCGAGCCGGTCAGCAGGCCAGCCGGCATATAGCCGAGCACTTCCTTGCCATCGTTAAGAGTGCTGACGTAAGCACCGGTACTGTCATAGGAGCCTGCTTCGAAAGCATGCAAAAAGCCATCGTTGGCGCCCACGTAGACCACGTTGGTACGCCCCACATTCGAGCTGACGAAATTGCTGTATGTCTGCGCCCCAGTGGCCACTTCCGGCACGGTGACATTGTTGTAGAGTGCATCCGCGAAAGAATCCGGATGAGTCCCCGAAACCGGCGCCCCCACAAAGGTCGGGCTGGAATCAATCACGTCGCCCAGTACCCTGGTACGAGCACGCATATCGCCGGGCGGCGACTGCAACTGCTCCACGCTGCGCACGCCACGCAGCCAGCTCACGCGACTCTGTCCCAGGCTGTCGGTGCTGTCGAGTGCAGTCTGCTGCGCCGCAGCGAGACCGCTCCAGGTAAACTCAACGCCTTGGCTCGACGAGGAATTCCAGGTCAGCAGTTGACGATCCGCCGGCGTCTGGGCAGTAGTGCTATGGAGCGCGTTGCCCTGCGCATCGGTACCCATGGTTGGGCATGCACCACCGGTCAGTACGCAACTGGCATCCCAGTTGGCGGCGTTGGAAATACTTAGCGTGCCGTTGGTGGTCACCAGCGGTACCGACTGTACCGAACCCCACCAGTTGTCCGACGTGTAGGTGGCCAGGTAGATCTGCGTGCCAATCTTCACCTCGCCCGACTGGATAGTGTTGGTCGCGGCGCTGGAGTTTGACTGCAGCGGGGAAGCCTGGAAGCAGGTGATCTCATGCACATTGTTGCTGCCACCGGTACCGGATGAAAATCCGAAGCGGAATGAACTTGGCAGTGGCCCGTTATCCTGGGTAATCTGTCGGTTGACCAATACTGGTTGATATGCGCCGTCATTGTAGCTGTAGGCGAAATTGAGCAGGCCAGACGGCGAAATGGTGATCTTGTAGGTAATCGGAAAAGCGTCAGCACGGGCCGAAGCGCTTTCTTTCGCTATTTTCTGAGTGTTCGGCAGCACCCGATACCCACCGGGTATGACTGCATAATTGATATAACTCGGAAGACCCGCTGTTTGGTTATTGCTCGTGTGGTACTGGCCAGTCTTGCAAGCATTAGTGACTTTAGTCTGGTCCGGCGAGGAGCCTGAGTAATAGTTGGAATTGAGTGACTGCAGATAGGCCCAAGTCAGATTCCCGGCACCGCGCAAGCCAATACGCATTGGTTGATAATAAGGCCCCTTGCCAGCACTTACGTTTCCGTTGACATCACTACTCCAGCTGTTCGTTCCGTATAGCGTCGTTCCATTGGAATTGTTGGTGTTGTAAACACCGGTTGAAGTATTGTCACCTGAATTGAGGAAGTTTCCGAACTCATCAATGCCCAGTCCCAGATAAGCGTTGGCCAAGCCCTCGTATTTTGCGTTGCTGTTGGAGCAACTGTAGCCAAGACTGCCACCTAGTGCGCCCGCCGTGGTCGGGACGTCCTTGGTGCCGTCAGTGAGAAAGAACGTAATACCATCCGCACCGTTTTGCGCCGTGCCCCCACTGTCACCACCATAGGTGTAGGTTGTGAAAGTGACCTGCAGCCCCTGGCTGTTGGGAAAGGTAAAGTTCGAAAGAATTGCGCCGGTCTTGTTGTTAACCGCAGGGGTGAGGCGTAGTGCGCCATAACCAGACGCATCATTGGGATCGACCGAACCAGTGCACTTCGGAATGCTGCCACCACCGGCGCCTGCGGTAAGGCAAGCATAATCCAGCGGTTTCCAGTTCAACGTGGCCTGAGTTCCCGAAAAGTTGTCGGTGTAGGTGGCGGCTGTCACTGCGCCAGCGAAGCCCAGCGCGCTGAACAGCAGACCTGCGGCAAATGCGGTGTGTTTCATGATGAATCCCCGATCAGGTCAAGCCAATTCGAAGCAAAATTCCGCTAGGCGGGGTTAGGCGCTATTTGCGATACACCGACTGCAGCGTCACCGAGGCGCGCTCACCCGCATTGGCCGGCCCGCTGCGCGCGGTAATGCGGAAAAAATCAGCGGTGCTGTTGGAACTGCACGGGCCATAGCCAGAGCAATTGGAAACTTGGCTGACATTGGGTGACGGAATCGGGAAATTGCCCAGGTATTCCACCACGTACTGTGGCTGGCTGGCGGCGAGATTTCCGGCATTGAAATTCGCCTTAGGCACGCTGATTACCTGGTTGGCCGGTACGTTCACGTCCGTCATGGCGTTCATCAGACAATTGTTGCCGCTGCCCGGTGAGCAGTCGTAGAAATTGGCTGGCGAGGTCGCTGCCTGCACTACCACCTCGCCCTGACGGAGAGCCGCTTCAGTCGACTGGAAAGCGATCTCCCGATCGAGAAAGTTTGAGGTCATCTTCTGCTGCATCGTGGTGTTGCGCACCGCGGCCAGCCCAACCAGGGTGATCACCAGCAGCAGCAGCAACGCCACCACCAACGCAACACCTCGTTGACGCCGCGGCAGTCGATGCTGGATTGTCCATATGCGTGCATTGTTTCTCATGTCAGTTCACCCGGTTGCGCACGGTCGCCGTAGCGGTAAATGTTCGTGATATCGCCTTGGCAACTGTACTTGCACGCTTGTTGGTGCTCTCCAGCGTGAGCGTGATACGGGCTGCATCTACCGTGTTCCAGTTGGAAATCTGATCCGCAGTCTTGAAATCCGGTGAGTCCGGCTGGTGGTAAAGCACCAGCATGTTGGTCACGTCGCGGACCATTTCATCGGCGATCCTGGGCGCACCCGTATTGCTGCTGTTCGTGTCGACTGCGCCCCGATAGAGCGAGCGTCCACCCATCGGGTTGTTACCAATGTACCAGTCATGTGCATTGAGCTTGACGATCTGAGAATTCGGCTGAAAGAGATACTGATTGCCATTAGCGCCATCGCATATAACGGGGAACCCAAGCCCCTTGGAGCAATTGCCGGGATATACCGTATTGCCGGTATTGTTGACCACTTCGACATTGGTGCTGCCGGAACTATTCGGACCGGTCACCTGCGTAATCGCCGTATGCGAGGGATCGCACACCACAATGATGTCACCAGGGTTCAGCGGTGAGGGCTGATTGAGGGTGAACTGCGCGGAATTCTTGTCATAGGTATTTACGCTGAGCCCAGAATCATCAGCACCAATCATCTGGATTGAATCAGTGCCGGCCACGCGCTGGCCTTGCGCAGCCCCTGTCAGTACGGCCGGATCGGTTTGCGTGCCCCTGAAGCCGTGCAAAGCATTACCCCAGTTGGCATACCACTGGGTGTCCTGGTGCTGCAGTACGTTGGCTACTGGTGCACCATTGTTGCAACCAGCCAGGGCGGCACCGCGGACATCCTGCATCAGCATCTCGAAGGCGATGCGCGAGTTCTGCTGCACGTCTGCAAGGGCGCCGTTGGTGGTGTACGAGCGCTGGCCGGCAAGGAATACGCTGATCACACCGCCGATCACGATTAGTCCGAGCAACATCGCAATCATCAGCTCGATCAAGGTGAAACCTGTCGCGCGCCGGCACCGAAAGCCGCGGTTCATAGCATGGCCTGCGTAATGATGGTCTGGCCGTTGACTCCGCCGTTACCAGCACGGCTGTCATCAAAGATCACTTGAACAGTACAAATGCCCAGCGTGGTGCAATTGACTTTGCCCTTGGTATCGCCGGTCGGGCCGAAATAGCCCGAAAGCTGGGCACACCAGTGATTAAGCTGCCACTTGGCCAGTGATCCAGCGGCGTCAGGGCATTCGTTGGCCACAACTGTGGCATTGTATTGGCCTGCCTTGGCATTGGCGCTGTCTGCGCGCATTGCATCAAGTATGGAATAACTCGACACCACCGCCATGCTGCGCGCCATCGCGCTGTTGTTGGTGGACAGCGATAATGCCTGTAGGGCGGCCATGCCGAGGAAGCCAATGGAGAGCACCAGCACGGCCACCAGCACCTCGATCAGGCCGACGCCGGACTGGGCGGTAGCGGTCGAGCACAGGCGAGCGCCACGCATCCGACCCACAAAGGAGTTGTTCATCACGGGCACGCTCCCGAAGCGGTGGTGACAGCAATGATCGAACCGGCGGTCATGTTGATGCAGCGGTGGTTGTCGGTGCTCATCGCACTGGTGGAAATATCGGCGATCAAGCCCGTGAACGGGGCGGTACCAGTGACGGCATGTCCCAACCCCTGTCCGCCGAAACGTATCGCTGTCATGGTGCCGCCGGTGAGTACGATTGGCACAGCAAGCCCCGTTGGACTTGTGCGCACCTGGGTGGGCGTACCGTTGACCAACATGTAAACCGCGCCGGTCTCCGTGCATTTGGTGCCGAGCGTGTCACTGCCGTTGGACGCGTTGCCGCAGAGTTGGGTACTGGCGTTGCGCTTGATCGCCTCCATGCGTGCGATATTGATCGCGCCGACAATGTCGTTGGCAGTAGTGTTGAGCTTGTTGGAAAGCGTCAGCGACTTGAAGCTCGGCACTGCAATCATGATCAGCACCAGGGCCACGGCCATGGTGATCAGCAGCTCGACCAGGGTAAAGCCGCGCTCGCGTCGCCGCGCCGCGCCGCGTACGGATCCGCACTCCGGCGAGCGACCGCCGACATTTTTCGGCTTACGCGCTCCGATCAACGAGACGCCTCGCTGACGCGACAAGACTTGCATGGAATTCTCCCTGATACCCCTGCAGCCACTGTACCTGTCGCTCCCGTGCCGACCAGCCTCCAGCCGACAAGCGGTAGCAAACGCCCGACAAGCGGCTGGTGGCGGCGCGGAAAAGGTGACCGGGTTCACGCGCAGTCGGCCAGGATGACGGCGATCGCATCGCGGCCATTCCGATCGCTACGGAGCGGCCTCGACCCGGTTTCTGCCGTTGTCCTTGGCGTGGTACAGCGCCGCGTCCGCGCGCCGCACGAGGGAAGCGGCCCCCGTATCGGCGTGCCTCAGCTGGGCGACGCCGAGGCTGATCGATAGCTGCAGTTCGACGCCGGCGACCGTCGGCCGCGCGGCAACCACGTTGGCGCGCAGGCGCTCGGCCACCTGCAGGCCACCCTCGAGATCGGTATCGGGCAGCACGACCAGGAACTCTTCGCCGCCCATGCGACCGAGTCGATCGAACTGGCGCAGCGCCCCTTGGCAAGCCTGGACGATCTGCTCCAGCACCTGGTCGCCAACCGGATGCCCATGGCTGTCGTTGACGCGCTTGAAGTGATCGACGTCGAGCATGATCACGGTCAGCCCGCGATGGGCACGGCGGGCCTCGTCGACGGCCATGTGCAGCATGTGCTCGATATGGCGGCGATTGGAGATGCCGGTCAGCGGGTCGGTGAGTGCCAGCCGGTGCAGGCGACGGCTCTGGCGCCATTGCCGCCACGCCAACCAGAGCATCAGCGCCAGCAGCACGCCGGCAAGCAGGATAGCCAGGCGCTGCCAGCCGCGAACGCGCTCCAGCGCGGCCAGTTGCTGCTCCTTGAGCGCCTGGTCGGCGGCCAGCTTGCGGTTCTCCAGTTCACGCCGTTCGGTATCGAACTGATAGCTCATCAGCGTGGTGATCTGGGCCTTGGCCATGCGCGCCAGTGCGGCATCGGCCTTCATCTTGAGCTTGAGATCGGCCAGCGCAGCCGATGGCTTGCCCAATGCCTCCTGGTTCTTCGAACGCTCCTCATACAGTTCGGCCAGATAACGCATGTTGTTGCTGTGCCTGACGTTCGCCTCGGCGATGTCGAACTCGCGTGCAGCCAGTTCGTGCTGGCCCAGACCTGCGTGAGCCTCGGCCGACTGCAGGGCCAGCATGCCGGTGTTGGACTTGTCCGAGACGGCCTGGAATTCCCCGGCGGCGCGCTCCAGGTACTGCAGGGCCTCGGCGTACTGGTGCCGGGCATTGCCGCTCTCCGCCAGGGCCAGCAGGGCGGCCCCCATGCTTTGCCGCGAACCGGTTTCACGCGCCAATGCCAGGGCCTGCTGCAGGGGCGCAACCGCCGCCGCGGCATCGCCCCGCTCGGTTGCCAGAAACCCCAGCTGCAGGTTGACCACCATCTGTTCCTGCTTGTCCTGCTTGCGCTGCGCCGACGCCATCGACTGGCGCAGGTAGTCGCCGGCCTTGTCGTATTCGCCGAGTCGTCGATAGATGGTGGCGATGCTGATGAGATTGGATTGTGCGGCCGTCGTATTGCCCACGGTTTCATAAAGGCGCTGCGCCTCCAGGAAATCGAACAGCGCCTTCGCCTGCTCGCCCAGCAACGACCGGGCGCTGCCGCGCCAGGTCAGTCCGTCGGCGATCAGGCGACCGTTCTCCAGACGCCGGGCAATCCGGATGCCCTCCTCGTAAGCTGGCAGCGCGTCGCGCTCCGTGGTGACGCGACCCTGGTAGAGGCCACGGCAAATCTGGAAGTTGGCCTCCGCCTCCAGGTCGCCCGCCTGGCGGGCCTGCTCGATGCCGCGGCCTGCATAGGCGTAACCGCCGTTGGCGTCGTTGTCGAACGCCAGGAAGCAGTACATGTATTCGTATCGGCGCTGCCGGTAGGCATCATGGATCGGCAGCAGGGCACGCAGGCGATCGAGGGTACGGTCGACGGACGCCTGGTTGTTGATGGCTACTTCACCGTTGCCCAACTGCCGGATGAGCTGGTCGAACGCCACGGTGTCGCGCACCGCTGCCTGCGCCGCCGGTTCGGCATGCGCACACGGCGCCGTCGCCAACAGCAACACCAGCAAACCGGGCAAACCACGAAATAGTCCGGACAACACGCCCCCGAGAAAGTCGATTCAGACTCTCCATGTCCGCACGGCGCAGGCCGTCGTCCCGTTATCGGCCGGGTCGCGAAAAACCTGAAGTGCGCACGACACGCCGGCGGGACCGTGGCCTGGCAGCGGCCGACGGAAGCGCTGGCGCTACCATTTCGTGCAGTTCGATCCCGTGGTCGCCGCAATCGTCGCTTGCACCAATGCGATGCGGCCCGTAAAATCCTCGGCTCTTTGCCGGAATAGCTCAGTTGGTAGAGCGGCGCATTCGTAATGCGTAGGTCGTAGGTTCGATTCCTATTTCCGGCACCAGTACAGGCAAGACCCGAAGCCCCGGAAAGCCAACACTTTCCGGGGCTTTTTTGCTTATGGAACCCTTGATGGCGCTGGGTTTCCGAGCACACTGCCAAATCCTTCAGAAGGTACTTCTCTGTAATTTCGGTATGCGTGACGATGCGGCGGGATATGACGTTCTACTGGCAAATTTCGTTCCGCAGTGGGCCAAGGTTGGGCCAAGACCGCCCTAGCTACCTTTCAACATGGCTTCACGCCTACTCTGCTGGATACGACGTAGATGCGCGTTGGCTTCCTCGAACTCGTCACTCAAGATCGGATCTTCTGATTGCGACAACATGGCTTCTTCGCCGTTACGAGTCATCATTAGAGTGAGTAACCGCAGCTGTTCCTCGCTTCTAGCCTCTTCCGTGGGGAGCGCAAGCCCCGTTCCATAGACACGCCGAAACATCATTACAGTCTGCTCGAAGTACGGTCTGGCTGCGTTGCGCGCAGCTATCTGTCGAAGATCGCTCTCAGGGTAAAAAGCCCCGACCTTGCCATCACGACAGCTGACGTGGCCATGACGGGCATCAGTGACTCCGGTTGCCAACCAATACGCGTAGCTCGGCCAGCTGCGAGCGACATACTCAATCATTTCCACGGTTGGTCGCTGCTTGCCCGTGTAGGCCTTCTGCCAACTTGTGGCGGGAATACCGCTTCCAGCCGCCAACTCAGACCAGCGGCGCCCATCACTCGTGTTGGTCAGGATCACCGCGCGAAATCGATCCAGCATCTTGTCCATAGGCCTTGACACGCTCAAGTAATAGGATAATGTGTCGTACTATTACGATACATGATCGCACTTCTACGGTGCGTATTCCATGATGGTACCGCAGTGCTGGTGCCTCACTTTGAGCAGAGGTAGCTGTGACCATACCGACCTCAATCAGGCCTGCATGCACGCTCGACTTTCTCTCGCGGTACTACGGGCCAAACTTGACCCTTCGAGATTTGTCGTCAATTACCACCCAGCACGAACAGACAATCCGAAACAGCGTCTACAAGGGCGAGTATCCGATTCCATCCTTCAAAATCGGAGGAAAGCGGCTTTTTCGGCTCATGGACGTCGCGGCCTACATCGACCAGCAGTACGCAGCAGCGAACACACCGGTCAAAACTCCAAAGCGAGGTCGACCAACCAAGGTTGAGCAAATCGCTCGGCGTCAAGCCGCGATGAACACCACCGCCACCAAGGGGTGGTGAGCGATGGACAACACAACCAGCAGGATGCGGGGCGCTTGCCCTGAAGAGCTCTGCACGCTGCCAACCCGCGCAGCTCGCGTACTCGAAGGCCATCTGTTCGAGCACCGCGAGATCCCGGCTGAGATCGCCATCTACGCTAAGGCGAAGCTCGGCCCTAGCGTGAACGTCCATCCTCCACGGCGAAATGCGAGCTACAAGGGTCCAGTGCTACTCAACACCCCCGACTGGCTGATCCAGGCCATCGGAGGCAACGGCAGCACCGCGATCATCCATCGCAAGGCAGATGTGACTCTCGTTGGGTCGTTGCAAATCCGCGACCGAGCTAAACGACTGATCGGCGTTTCCGCTCAAGTGCATTACAACGGTGGCCACGCAAAAGCCTATCCGCTGAACGTGGAGAAGCTGCCGGCAGCTGTCAGGCTGGATGCCAACCGTTGCACGCATGGCATCCAGAGGTGACCAATGGCTGCCTCTCAAACCTTTGCACCGGTCGCCGCCCGGGGGGCAAGTGTTGCCGCTCAACAGATGACTCCATGCCAAGAAAAGATATTCGCCAAAGGCGCGGAGATCGCAAAGCAAAGGCCTGTCAGTAACGACGTCGTCTTTTCGCACTCCGTCTTGTGCCAGGTTGGCCTACCACGGAAAAAGGTCGGCGAGCGCGAGTTTCTTCGTCGGTCAGGCGACGCGTGGATCAATGTGCAAGCGGGGATGCTCGACGAAGGACGGGGGCCGGTGAGTCAGCCTCTACCCTATGGCCCCATTCCTCGCCTAGCACTGGCATGGATGACAACCTACGCGCTCCGGCACAAAACACGCGAAGTGCCCATTGGACAGAGCGCTGCAGGCTTCTTGCGCATTATGGGCATGGGTGACGACGGCAAGCGATATAGCTCGCTGCGCCTGCAGATGCACGCACTGGCTGCCTGCCGGCTTCAGCTTGGCTTCAAAGGCCGAACCTACAACGGTCAGCCAATAGAGCAGTTTGACGCGTGGCTCACAACCGACGGGCCGCAGCGCCCCCTTTGGCCAGGTGTTCTTGTCCTTTCCGAGAGCTATTTTCGGACGCTTGATGGTGAAGCTGTTCCCTTGGATGCACGTGCGCTGCACGCGCTCAAGGGCTCCGCCTTGGCGCTCGACGTGTATGCATGGCTAGCACAACGCCTCCACCGCATCGACGATCGCGGCGTGATCGTCCGATGGAAGTCCCTGCGCGAACAGTTCGCTCAGGAATACACTGGGAAGAATGCTGCACGGGACTTCCGCACTGCCTTCCTGCATGCGCTCCGACATGTGCGGATCGTTTATCCGCAGGCCAAGGTACAGGGAGTGCGTTATGGTCTTTCTTTGGCGGCATCACCACCGCCGGTTCCGCCGAGGCGACCGTGATCAAGTCTGGTGACAGCCGGTCGGCGATCGCCAGCGAGATCTGTCACCAAAGCGTTGGCACCACTGAACCCACGTCTTGCTAGACGCGTGTTCGCTCCGGCGGCAACACATCCGCTGGGATCTTCACCAAGGTGTCCGCAACTTCCGGGAACAGAAAGCAGAGCAGCGAATCGAAGGCGCGATTGGGTAGATAGCGCGGGTCGTTGTCTCGCATGTACGCCTTATACGTCGCTACCTTTCCTACCCACTTGCGAGTCGAGTCATGGGCTTTCATGTGTTCATGCCGCTCATACGCTTCCAGCATGAGCCGGTAAATCCACAAGGTCTCCTTGCGCACATCGAAAATGTGGAAACCCAGCTTCACCAGATTCGCATGACCGCTCCACACGGACCGACCATGTTTCGCCGAGTAGGCGGCTTGCAGATAGAAGTTCGGACCTTCGTCCGCCAAGGGTTCGTCAGGCAAGTCGAATCCCCGTCGGGCGAACTCCGCCACGAGCGGGTGCCACCGTTCATGCACCGCTTCCAGCGTGAGCAGACGGTGGCCCCACTTGTCTAAGTAGAACGATTCCAAGGCGTCCCGAAGTGGACGGTCGCGCCGATCTTGCTTCTGGCGACGCAACGCGCGCTCGGCTTCCGCCTTGGCCTTGTCGTAGTCGAAAAAGAACGACCGCGGCACCCCATGTTGACTGGTGTCGTGGTCCAGTTGATCGAAGAAGATCGTTTGGGTCTGCCACTGGTCCTCAATGTGTTCCCCCACTACGGTGGGCACAAGCCAAACGCATTCCAGGGCGAATCGGCCCGTGGCCCGCGACAGGTCCACAGTGTCATCGGTGACCCGGAAGCCGTTGCGGTTGTTGGAGTAGAAGATGTCGTCTTCCGTCAGGCGGTAGTGGTCGGGGTTAAGGTCTCGAAAGAGCCACAGCAGACGGACGCCTTCATGCGCGTAGAACGACATCCGCTGGGTGATGACATGCAAGAAGGTAGTGGACATCTGGGCTTCAAACACCACTAGTCGGCCCTTCCACGTGCTCTGAACATCGGGCTGCCGCCAACGCGTGCGATCCGCGCTGAAGTGGCGCTTCTCCAATTCGGTGCCTGAAAATTCCCGATCGGCGTTCAGGCTTTCCAACACCCGCGCCTTGAAGCGCTTGTGCGCCTCACCCTCTTTGGCCCCCATGAATTGCTGGGCACAAATGAGTTTTTCGCCTTTGCCCACGACTCCCGTGCATTCAGTGTTTTCGAACTGGTGCTTGAAGTAGAACCGTTCGGTGGTCTTGTCCTGCAAGCGCAGGGAGGCGAGAAACATGGCGTCCCCACACCAAGGGCAGACATACCGGAGGCGACCATCATGGAGCGCCATTTTCAGCGCTACGCGCTTGTCAGCGACGACATCCCCGTAATCGCCTTGTCCCAGGAATGCTTCCAGCGACACCCAGGCCCCGGTTTCCCGGTCGAGCACATGCGGGTAACTCTGTTCCTTGGCTGCAAACGCGGCGAAGCCCGTCATCGTGAATTCCTCCTGGCGACATCCTGTCGTGTGCGCGTCTCACCGCGCAAGACGCAAATGCTACGTTGCGTTGCTGCACCAACAAAAACGCCACCCTGTAGGGTGGCGCATCCAGTGCATCGGTCTCCGCCCTAAAGAGCGGGCCGGACTTCCCGGACAAGTTCAGAATAGCCAATATCGCGGGGCGACGCATGTAGGCGCCGACTGAAAAAGCGTCATCGGGTGGTGACAGTCGGCAGCTGGCCAGGCACCGGAATTGTCACCCGTACATCTGCACGCACATTCCACGCGCACCAAGCGCAGACCCTGCCGATACGCTGAAGAACTCCCGCCGACCGAGGCCGCAACCTCAAATTTGTTGGGAAATGCTGTTATACCGACCTGGCCACGTAGCCCCAGCAGAGTGCATAACGA
>CAVPQF010000058.1:0-14433 GCA_963707225.1 uncultured Gammaproteobacteria bacterium | reverse complement strand
CCGGCGCGTGGGCGGCATTCGCGGCCGGGTCGATCGCCACGCCGAGGAAGCCCAGGCCGGCGCATATGCGTTCGCGGATCACCGCCTGGTGCTCGCCGATGCCTGCGGTGAAGGCCAGCATGTCCAGGCCATTCAGCGTGGCCGCCAGGGCGCCCACTTCGCGCACGATGCTGCGCACGTACAGGGCCAGCGCCTGCTGCACCGGCAACTCGCCTTCGCGCGGCAGCAGCTCGCGCGGGTCGGCGGAAACCCCGGAAACGCCGAGCAGGCCGGACTCGTGGTACAGCATGCGGCCCACGCGTTCTAGCGACAGCTTGCCGATCTCCATCAGGTAGATCACCGCGCCGGGGTCCAGCGCACCGCAGCGCGTGCCCATCATCAGCCCGTCCAGCGCCGAGAAGCCCATCGTGGTGGCGACGCTTTGCAGGTTGCGCATCGCGCACAGGCTGGCGCCACTGCCCAGGTGCGCCACGATGGTGCGGCTGCGCGCGTCATCGCCGTAGCGCTCGCCCAGCACCTGCGACTGGTATGCGTAGGACAGGCCATGGAAACCGTAGCGGCGCAGGCCCTGATCCCAGGCCGAGCGCGGCAGCGGCAGCATCTTCTCGACGGTCGGCATGTTCTGGTGGAAGGCGGTGTCGAAGCAGGCCACCTGTGGCAGCTGCGGCAGTTCGCCCAGCAGCGCGTCGATCGCTTCCAGCGCGAACGGCTGGTGCAGCGGCGCCAGCGGGATATAGCTTTTCAGGTCGGCCAGCACCGCGGCATCGACCCGCACCGGTTCGAAATACTTGCTGCCGCCGTGCACCACGCGGTGCGCGATCGCCACGATGCGACGGCCGTGCAGCCGCGCCACGATGCGCTGGCGCAGATAAGTCAGCGCGGCATGGTAGGGGTGCTCGCAGTCCAGCGTCAGCGTCTCGGCTGCGGCGCCGCTTTCGCTGAATACCGGGGCGTCGCCGGTGATGCCCTCGACCTTGCCGCCCCAGGCGGGCGTGCGTGCCAGCGGCGTCTCGTCCGCGTCGAACAGCGCGAACTTGATGCTGGACGAGCCGCAGTTCAGCACCAGGATCAGCGGATTGCCGCCGCCGTCGTTCATGGCGGGCTGAGCCGGTAATGGTGGGCCACCAGCGAGGCGAGCGCGCACGAGGCAATGCGCGATTCGCGGGAGTCGGCGCGGCTGGTCAGCACGATCGGCACGCGCGCGCCCATCACCACCGCCGCGCTGGCGGCGCCGCCCAGGTATTCCAGCTGCTTCGCCAGCATGTTGCCGCTTTCCAGGTCGGGCACCAGCAGGATGTCGGCCAGGCCGGCCACGTCCGAGACGATGCCCTTGATCCGCGCGGCGGCCGCGGAGATCGCGTTGTCGAACGCCAGCGGCCCATCCAGCACGGCGCCTGTGATCTGGCCGCGGTCGGCCATCTTGCACAGCGCGGCGGCGTCGAGCGTGGTCTGCATGCGCGGGTTGACGGTCTCCACCGCGGCGAGGATCGCCACGCGCGGCAGGGCCACGCCCACGATGTGCGCCAGGTCGATCGCATTGCGCACGATGTCGGCCTTCTCTTCCAGCGTCGGCGCGATGTTGATCGCCCCGTCGGTGATGATGAACGGCCGCGGATACGCCGGGCTGTGCATCAGGTAGCAATGCGAAATGCGCCGCGCCGTGCGCAGGCCGGCCGCGGAGGCCACCACGGCTGCCATCAGTTCGTCGGTGTGCAGGCTGCCCTTCATCAGCGCGTCGACGCGGCCGCCGGCAGCCAGTTCGACCGCGCGCGCCGCGGCGGCGTGGCTGTGCGGCACGTCCTCGATGGCGATGCCGGACAGATCGAGCGCGGCCTTGCGCGCCACCTCCGCGAGTTTCGCCTGCGGCGCCACCAGCACCGGTTCGATCAGACCGGCCGCGTGCGCGTCCAGCGCGGCGGAGAGGCTGGTTTCGTCGCAGGGATGCACCACCGCGACGCGGATCGCGCCCAGCGACCGGGCGCGGGCGGCCAGCGGCCGGCCGGCGCCGTCGGGCAGGCGCACTTCCGGCAGGCGGGTGCGGGCGTATTCGATGCGCTCGCCGGGTGCAATCACGTCGACCATGCCGTCGATCGCCAGCACGCCGTGCTGATTGACGCAGCGACAGGCGAAGCGGATGCGCCGGGTCGCCACGTCCCGCTCGATCGCCTGTACCTGCACCGCCAGCGTGTCGCCGATGCGCACCGGCGAGTGGAAACGCAGCGCCTGCTCCAGGCAGGCGGTGCCGGCGCCAGGCAGGCGCGTGCCCAGCACGGCGGAGATCAGCGCCGCGCCCCACATGCCGTGGCCGATCACGCCGTGGAAGCCGGGCGAGGCGACGAACGCCGGGTCCAGCCGCTGCGGATCGCTGTCGCCGTAGAGGGTCGCCAGCAGTTGCACGTCCTCGGCGGTCAGCGACCGTTCGATCATCGCGCTGTCGCCGACGGCGATCTCGTCGAACGTGCGGTTGCGGATCAGCGGCGCGGCGGTGTCGGGCATGGTCTCGTCCATAGCTTCTGTTCCGGTCGGTATCTGCAATGGCTGTCTGGCTGCGTTCCAGCGCGAAGATGGAGGCTGACGCGGACAGCGTACAGCCGTCGCCCCGACGCATTGAAGCCGTGCTCAACCCCGCACGTCGGGAACCTCGATCTGTCTGTCGCCGGCGTTGCGCTTCAGCAACCAGGCCAGGACAGGCGGCGTCACCATCGCGGTGAGCAGCGACATCGCCACGATGATGGCGTAGATCCGGTTGCTGAACACGCCGGCGGCAAGACCCAGGCTGGCGATCACCACGCCCACCTCGCCGCGCGGCACCATGCCGAAGCCGACGATGGTGGCGCTGCGCCGGCCCAGCGACAGCGCACCGAGAAAGCCGCCGATGAGCTTGGAAACGATCGCGATCGCGGTGACCACGGCCAGCATCAGCAGTGCGTCGAGGCTGGTCAGTTCGGCCAGGTCGACCTTGGCGCCGGTGACCACGAAGAAGAATGGCGTGAGGAACGACAGCAGCGGCAGCGTCTTGTGCTCCAGCTCCTCGCGCTGGCGGGTTTCCGACGCGATCATGCCGGCCAGGAAGGCGCCGATGATGGCGGCCAGGCCGAAGCGGGTGGACAGCCAGGCCAGGCCCAGGCACAGGGCGAGCACGACGGTGAGCGCCGAGTGCGGGCTGATCGGCGCGTCGAGCCAGTCGGAACGGCGGCGCATGACCTTGGCGCCGCCCCAGCCGATGATCGCCACGAAGCCCACCGCGCTGGCCAGGGTCAGCAGCAGCGAACGCAGGTCCAGCGAGCCGCCGCCCTGCAGCGACGAGACCACGCCCAGCAGCAGCATGGCGAGGATGTCGTCGATCACCGCGGCGCCGAGGATGACGCGGCTCTCGGTATGCTGCAGCACGCCCAGCTCCTGCAGCACGCGGGCGGTGATGCCGGCCGAGGTGGCGACGAAGGCGGCGGCGACGAACAGCGACTTGATCCACACGAAACCTTCGCCATGCGCCCACAGCGCGCCCAGCGCGAACGGCACCAGGACGCCCAGCACGCCGACCATCACGGCGCTCTTGCCGACCTTCTTCAGGTCGTCCAGCCGGGTTTCCAGGCCGACCGAGAACAGCAGCAGCACCACGCCGATCTCCGCCAGCACGTCCAGCGGCGTGCCGGGCAGGATCTGCCCGGGCGTGACCCAGCCCAGCAGCGAAGGGCCGACCACGCAGCCGGCGGCGATCTCGCCGACCACGCCGGGCAGTTTCAGCCGCTGCGCGAATTCGGCGCCGAGCTGGGCGGCCACGAAGATGATGAACAGGGTCAGCAGGATGTCAGCGGCGTGGTGCATGAGGCGTCGCTCCGTCGGGTGTGGTGCATATGCTGGAGGCCGGCTGTGTCGGCGGCGCTCAGTGCGCGAACACGTGCGCTTCCAGCCACAGGTGCAGGGCGATGCTGGCGACGTAGCCCAGCGCGATCGCCCAACTCCAGCGCAGGTGGCTCATGAAGGTGTACTGCCCGCGCGAGGCGCCCATCAGGGCCACGCCGGCCGCCGAGCCGATCGACAGCATGCTGCCGCCGACGCCGGCGGTCAGGGTGATCAGCAGCCATTGTGCGGCATCCATCGGCGGGTTCATCTTGAGCACCGCGAACATGATCGGGATGTTGTCGACGACCGCCGAGAGCAGGCCCATCGACGCGTTCGCGGTGGTCGGGCCGAGGTTGCCGTAGAGCACGCGCGAAGAGAGCTCGAGATAGCCGATGGCGGCCAGCCCGCCCACGCAGGCGAACACGCCGTAGAAGAACAGCAGGGTGTCCCATTCGGCGTTGGCGATGATCTGGAAGATGGAATAGCTCTGCGGCTCGACGCCCTGCGCCAGCGCGTAGCGGCGCTGGCGGTAGTCGATGCGGGTGGCGAGCAGGTTGAGCAGGGCCAGGCCGGTGAGCATGCCGTAGACCGCGGGCATGCCCAGCCACTGGCGGCCGATCACGGTGATGGCGATGGTCAGCGCGAAGGTGAGGCAGATGCTGATGGCGCCGTGCTTGAGGTGGCTGTCGCTGTCCGGACAGGCCGGCTTGCCCCTGGGCAGGGCGAAGTGCATCAGCAGCGCAGGCACCAGCCAGTTGACGGCGGAGGGAAAGAAGATCCGGAAGAAGTCGAAGAACTGCGCCTTGTTCGCCTGCCACACCATCAGCGTGGTGATGTCGCCGAAGGCGCTCCAGGCACCGCCGGCGTTCGCCGCCACCACCAGGTTGATCATGGCCAGGGTGATGAAGCGCGCGTTGCCCGCGCCGACCGCCAGGATCACCGCCGACATCACCAGCGCGGTGGTGAGGTTGTCCAGCACCGGCGACAGGAAGAACGCCAGCAGGCCGGTGATCCAGAACAGCTTGCGGAAGCTGAAGCCGTAGCGGATCAGCTGCGAGCGCAACGCCTCGAACACGCCGCGCTCGCCCATCGCGGTGACGTAGGTCATCGCCACGACCAGGAAGAAGAAGATCTCCGCGTATTCGAGGAACATGCCTTCGAAGGCAAGCCGGGTGAGTCCTTCGTGGCTGCCGTCGTCGCCGACCTTCCAGGCGATCATGCCCCAGATCAGCGCGGCGGCCAGCATCACCGGCTTGGACTTGGCGATCCTGATGCGTTCCTCGAAGATCACCGCGACGTAGGCCAGCACGAACAGCGCCAGCGCGAACCAGCCGACGGGGTGCTGGACCAGGTGGAAATTCGTGTCGGCACCGGGTTCGGATGCCATTACCGGGACGCTGGCCAACAGGGCGGCCAGGGCGGCGACAAACCATCGCATGGAAAATCCCTCGGGGCAGACGTCGCGCGTCGATCGCCTTACAGGGTATCAGGCCGTCGCGCGCTTCGGCATGTCGTGGGGCACGCGTTTTCAGGCGTGTGACGCCGATGCGTCGCCCGGATCGCGCGCCGGGCGGTCGGGGCGCAGGCGGGCGAATATCCGGCTGGCCAGCGCGGTGACGGCCGCAAGCAGCAGCACCGTCCAGCGGAAGGCGACCACGTAGTCCTCGCGCGCATGGCCCTGCAGCATCGCGGCCATCAGCAGGGTCGATATCGCGATGCCGAAACTCATCGCCAGGTACTGCGCGGTCGAAGCCATCGACGAGGCCATCGAGGCGTGGCTGATGTCCAGGTCGCTGTAGATCAGCGTATTCATCGCGGTGTATTGCGTGCCGGTGAACACCCCATAGAAAAACACCAGCAGCGCGATCAGCCAGACCGGGCTGCCGGGGCCGAGCAGGGCCAGGCTGCCCAGCATCGCGGCCACCAGCAGGGTGTTGCCAAGCAGCAGGCGCCGGTAGCCCAGATGTACCAGCGCCCGGTTGATCAGCCACTTGGCGCTGATCGAGCCCAATGCCTGCGGCACCATCATCAGGCCGGCCATCAACGGCGACCAGCCGCAGCCCACCTGCAGGAACAGCACCAGCAGCAGAAACATGCCGGAAATGCCGAGCCGGGTGAACAGGCCGCCGAGCAGGGCCACGCGTACGCTGCGCACGCGCAGCAGGTCGAGGTTGGCCACCGGATGCACGGTGCGCCGGCTGTGCCATACGTAGATCGCGCCGAGCAGTACGGCGACCAGTGCGCACAGCCCCATCCGCAGCCACGGCACCGGCGCGCTGCCGGCCAGTTCCGACGCGGCCAGCAGCAGGGCCGAGGCCGCCGCGAACAGGCCGAAGCCGAGCAGGTCGAAACGGTTCGCCTGTTCGAGCCGGTAGTCGGGCATGTCGCGCTTGTTCATCCAGACGCCGGCGACCGCGACCGGTACGTTGATCAGGAAGATCAGCCGCCACGAGGTGAACTGCACCAGCGCGCCACCCAGCAGCGGACCGAGCACCGAGCCGAGCAGGCCGAAGGTGGCCACCGTGCTCATCGCCCGCACGAACTCGCGCTTGTCGATGCTGCGCACCAGCACGTAGCGGCCCACCGGCATCAGCGCGGCGCCGCCGATGCCCTGCACCACGCGCGCGGCGACCAGTTGCGGCAGCGTCTGCGCCACGCCGCACAGCAGCGAGCCCAGGCCGAACACCACGATCGCCGTGCCGAACACCCGCCGCGTGCCGAAGCGGTCGCACAGCCACGGGCTGGCCGGGATCAGGATCGCCAGGGTCAGCACGTAGCTGGTCAGCGTGGTACGCATGCCCAGCGGGGTGACCAGCAGTGCTTCGGCCATCGCCGGCACCGCGGTGTTGACCACGGTGGAATCCAGCGACTGCATGAAAAACGCGGCGGCCACCAGCCACAGCAGTCCGCGGAAGCGCTCGTGCGTGGAAATTTCACGCAAATCAGACGCATCCGCTATGGGCACGGAGGCGTCAGGGGCAACGGCATGGGGGTCCGCGGCGGTGTGGGGAGGCATTTTCCGGATGGTAGCTGCTATGACAGCTTGATTTTCGCCGGTGGTAACAGCACAGTGGACCTTGTTTCATCTGCCGGTCATGCCCAGATGGGCATCACGGGCACCAACAACCACACGCGCCGGGGCGTCTTCGTTCCGGCGTGTGCTTTTGTGCGGCAGGAACCACGAGCATCAGGAAAAGCCATGAGCAAGCCACCGATCACTGTTTCCCGCATCGACATGGAACGCATCGAAGCGTTGCTGGAACGCCTGCCGGCCGCCGAGGCCGACAAGCTCGATGCGCTGCGCGCGGAGCTGGATCGCGCCGACGTGGTCGAGCCGGCGGCCATGCCGGAGCACATCGTGACGATGAATTCCACCGTCACCTTCGAGGACGAAAGCAACGGCGAAAAGCTGACCCTGACCCTGGTATATCCGTCGGCCGCCGGTGCGCCCGGCACGGTGTCGATCCTGGCCCCGGTGGGCAGCGCGCTGCTCGGGCTGGCGCGCTGCCAGCAGATCGACTGGCCCACGCCGGACGGCCGCAAGCGCCGCCTGAAGGTGCTGGAGATCGCCTACCAGCCGGAAGCGGCGGGGCACTTCCACCGCTAAAGCCGCACCGCGAGTCGGTGTCGTTAAACTGCGGGGATGCACAAGGAGACCCGCATGACCGAACGCCCGGCCCCGGCCGAGACTGTCGCCCGCGCCGCCGCGCTGCGGGCGCAGATCGAGCAGGCCAACTACCGCTATTACGTGCTCGACGATCCGGACATCACCGACGCCGAGTACGACCGGCTGATGCGCGAACTCGAGGCGATCGAGGCCGAACACCCTGAACTGGCCTCGCCCGATTCGCCGACCCGCAAGGTCGGCGCGCGGGCGCACGGTGGTTTTGCGGAAGTGCGCCACGCGATCCCGATGCTGTCGCTGGGCAACGCGTTCGAGCAGCCGGGCGACACCGACCGCGAACGCTTCCGCGAAGTGGCCGAATTCGAGCGCCGCATCGAGCAGACGACGAAACGGACTGAACCAGTTTTCTCGGTGGAGCCGAAACTCGACGGCCTCGCGATCAGCCTGCGTTATGAACAAGGCGTGTTCGTGCAGGGCGCCACCCGCGGCGACGGCGAGACCGGCGAGGACGTGACCGCGAACCTGCGCACGGTACGCGCCATACCTTTGAAGCTGCGCGGCAAGGGTTGGCCCGCCGTACTCGAAGTGCGCGGCGAAGTGGTCATGCTGCACAAGGATTTCGAGGCGTTCAACGACTACGCCCGCAAGCACGGCGAGAAGCCGCTGGCGAACCCGCGCAACGGCGCGGCCGGCTCGCTGCGCCAGCTCGACCCGGCGATCACCGCGAAGCGACGCCTGAGTTTCTTCGCTTACGCGATCGGTGTGGTCGAGGGCGGCGAGCTGCCGCCGACGCATTCGGCCACGCTGCAGCGGTTGCGCGAATGGGGCTTTCCGGTCTCGCCCGAAGTGGGTATCGCACGCGGCTTCGACGGACTGATCGCCTACTTCCGCCGCATCGGTGCCAAGCGCGACAGCCTGCCGTACGACATCGACGGCGTCGTCTACAAGCTGGACGACTACGCCGGCCAGCGCGAGATGGGCTTCATCTCGCGCGCGCCGCGCTGGGCGATCGCGCACAAATTTCCGGCGCAGGAACAGACCACCACGGTCGAGGCGATCGAGGTCCAGATCGGCCGCACCGGCGCCGCCACGCCGGTGGCGCGGCTGGCGCCCGTGCAGGTGGCCGGCGTCACCGTCACCAACGCCACGCTGCACAATGCCGACCAGGTCGCGCGGCTGGACGTGCGCGTTGGCGACAGCGTGATCGTGCGCCGCGCCGGCGACGTGATCCCGGAAGTGATGCGCGTGATGCCCGAACTGCGCCCACCGCATACGCGCCCCTGGCACATGCCCACGCACTGCCCGGTGTGCGGCTCCGAGCTGCTGCGCGAGGAGGGCGCGGCCGCGTGGCGCTGCTCCGGCGGATTGATCTGCGCCGCGCAACGCAAGGAGGCGCTGATCCACTTCGCCTCGCGTCGCGCGATGGACATCGACGGCCTGGGCGAACGCTTCGCCGAGGCGCTGGTGGAGCTCGACATCGTGCATTCGCCGGCCGACCTGTACGGACTGGGCGTGGACGATTTCGTCGACATGAAACGCCGCATCGACGAGCGTGACGGGACGACGCCGGAGACGGTGAAGGCCGGCAAGGTCGCGACCAAGTGGGCGGAAAACCTGGTGGCCGGGATCGAGGCCAGCAAGCACACCACGCTGGCGCGCTTCCTGTATGCGCTGGGCATCATGCACATCGGCGAAAGCACGGCGAAGACGCTGGCGGCGTGGCTGGGCCGGCTCGACTTCGTGCGCAGCACGCCGGCGCCGGTGCTGCGCGTGCTGCCGGATATCGGCGGCGAAGTGGCCACCTCGATCGCCGGCTTCTTCGCCCAGGCGGGCAACGGGCAGGTGGTCGACGCACTGCTCGAAGCCGGCATCACGTTCAGCGACGAGGGCGCGCCGTCGCCGCTGCTGCGCGGACGCCTGGACCTCGGCGTGCTGCTGGGCATGGCCGGTATCCACAAGCTCGGTCCGAAGAGCTGCAAGCTGCTGGCGCAGCATTTCCCCACGCTCGACCAGTTGCTGGCCGGCGGGTCGGCACACTGGATCACCGCCGGCGTGCCGCAGGCGGCGGCGACCAGTCTGCAAAACCATCTCGCCGATCCCGCCGCATTGGCCGAGCTGCGCGAGGCGGAGGCTGCGATGCAACGCTTGCTGGAAGCGATCCCGCGCACGGCCAGGGCGACGAGTGCACCGCTGGAAGGGCAGACCTTCGTGCTCACCGGCACGCTGGCCTCGCTCAGCCGCGACGAGGCGAAGGATCGGCTCGAGGCGCTGGGCGCCAGGATCTCCGGTTCGGTGTCGAAGAAAACCAGTGCGGTGATCGCCGGCGAAGCCACCGGCTCCAAGCTGGACAAGGCGCAGGAGCTGGGCGTGCCGGTGTGGGACGAGGCGCAATTGCTGGCGCTACTGGCCGAGCATGAAAACTAATTCCCTCACGCCGGCCTTCTCCTCCAGCTGCATCAGGGGAGAGGGAGTTCGGCGCGCGCTGCTTTTGGCTCCCTCTCCCCCGGCGCAGCCGGGGGAGAGGGTTGGGGTGAGGGGGGCTCCTCCTTCGGGAGACCGGTGACTCATGGAACGGGCAAAGCAACTCCGCCGTGACCAGACCGATGCCGAGCGTAAGTTATGGTCGCGCCTGCGCGCGGCGCAACTCGGCGTGAAATTTCGTCGCCAGCATCCGGTGGCGGGGTACTACGCGGACTTCTGCTGTGTCGAGCACCAGCTGATTGTCGAACTGGACGGCGGTCAGCATGCCGATAAGCAAAACTACGACGGACGACGCACGCTGGACCTGCGCGCCGCGGGCTTCCGTGTGCTGCGATTCTGGAATGATGATGTCTTGCTACGCACGAATGATGTACTTGAGGCGATCGTGCGTGCCTTGGGCGAAGAGCTTCCCCCTCACCCCAGCCCTCTCCCCCGGCGGCGCCGGGGGAGAGGGGGCCAAGAGCCAGCGCCCCGCAACTCCCTCTCTTCCGGCGGCGCCGGAGAGGGTTGGGCTGAGGGGGCGCTCTTCACTGTTCAAAAGCCAATTTCACTGATGCAGTCCATTCGCCTGCGTGCCAGCCTCTATCAACTGATCCGCCACTACTTCGCCGAGCGCCAGGTGCTGGAAGTGGAGACGCCGATCCTGTCGGCGGCCGGCAATACCGAGCCGAACATCGAGAGCTTCAGCACGCGCTTCAGCGGCCATGTCGATGCCGGTGCGCGCGAGCGCTGGCTGCGCACCTCGCCGGAGTATCCGCTGAAACGGCTGCTCGCGGCGGGCGTCGGCGACTGCTACGAACTGGGCCGGGTGTTCCGCAACGGCGAGGCGGGCGGGCGGCACAATCCCGAGTTCACCATGCTGGAGTGGTACCGGGTCGGCTGGGACCATCGCCGGCTGATGCAGGAAACCGTCGCGCTGGTCGAAGCCGCACTGGCGATGGTGGGGCGGCGCGCCGAGGTGGTGGTGACGAGTTACCGGCAGCTGTTCCTGGACGGGCTGGGCATCGACCCGGTGCACGCCACGATCGACGAGCTGCGTGCGCCGCTGGCGGAGTACGGCATCGGCCCGGATGGCCTCGGCCGCGACGACTGGCTCGACCTGCTGATCACGCACAGGCTGCAGCCGGCGTTCCCGCGCGATCGCATCACGGTGATCCACGACTACCCGGCCAGCCAGTGCGCGCTGGCGAAGATCCGCTCCGGCGAGCCGCCGCTGGCCGAGCGCTTCGAGCTGTACCTGGGCCGCTACGAACTGGCCAACGGCTACCACGAGTTGAATGACGCGACCGAACAGCGCGCACGCTTCGAGCGCGACAACGCGGTGCGTTGCGCACGCGGCCTGCGCGAGATGCCGCTCGACGAACGCCTGCTCGGCGTACTCGATGCCATGCCCGCCTGCGCCGGCGTGGCACTGGGCATGGAGCGCCTGCTGATGTGCCTGGCCGACACCGACGCGATCGCCGACGTGCTCGCCTTCCCGTTTTCCGAAACCTGAAGGCGGGCCCCGCCATCTGGCGGGGCCCGAGGCGGCTCAGTCGCGGCTTTCCAGCAGGTAGCGGTAGATCAGGCCGCCGACGATGCCGCCGATCAGCGGCACCAGCCAGAACACCCACAACTGGTCGATCGCCCAGCCACCGTGGAACAGCGCCACGCCGGTCGAGCGGGCCGGATTGACCGAGGTGTTGGTGATCGGGATGCCGACCAGGTGGATCAGGGTCAGCGACAGGCCGATCGCGATGCCGGCGAAACCGGCCGGCGCGCGCTTGTCGGTGGCACCGTGGATCACGATCAGGAAGAACGCGGTGAGCACCAGTTCGGCCACCATCGCCGCGTGCAGCGAGTAGTGGTCGGGCGAGTGTTCGCCGTAGCCGTTTGAGGCGAAGCTGCCGGCGGCCACGTCGAAGCCGGCCTTGCCGCTGGCGATGATGTACAGCACGGCACCGGCGGCGATCGCGCCGAGCACCTGGATCACCACGTACGGCACTACATCCTTCGCCGGGAAACGGCCGCCCGCGCACAGGCCCACGGTGACCGCCGGGTTGAAGTGCCCGCCGGAGATGTGCCCGACCGCATAGACCATGGTCAGCACGGTGAGGCCGAAGGCCAGCGCCACTCCCGCGAAACCGATGCCGAGTTCCGGGAACGCCGCCGCGAAGATCGCACTGCCGCAACCACCAAACACCAGCCAGAACGTGCCGAAGAATTCGGCACCGAGACGCTTGCTCATGCTCATCGTGGAAACTCCTGCTGCGAAGGGAAGGAGATACCTGGCGTGCCCATGCGCATGCTGCGGCAGCGCATGGCGTGCCAAGTCAAGCACACCCGGGTGTCGTCCGCCATGCCGGATGCCGTCGTTGCCGGCTAACGCAGGGCAATCTGCGGTAAGGTGGCGCGCTTTCCCGCCACAGGACCGTCCGTTGATGAATGCGCCGTCCGTCGTCGACCACCAGCGTCTGCGCCCGCGCGACGTGAAAACCTTGCTGCTGTCCGCGCTGGGCGGCGCGCTGGAGTTCTACGACTTCGTGGTGTTCGTGTTCTTCGCGATCCCGTTGAGCCACCTGTTCTTTCCGCCCGACACCGCGCCGTGGCTGGCCCAGCTGCAGGTGTTCGGCATCTTCGCGGCGGGTTACCTGGCGCGGCCGCTGGGCGGCATCGTGATGGCGCACTACGGCGACAAGCTGGGGCGCAAGCGGATGTTCACCCTCAGCGTGTTCCTGATGGCGGTGCCGACCCTGGCCATCGGCCTGCTGCCGGTGTATGCGCAAGTCGGCATGCTGGCGCCGCTGCTGTTGCTGCTGCTGCGGGTGGTGCAGGGCATCGCGGTGGGCGGCGAGGTGCCGGGCGCATGGGTGTTCGTGGCCGAGCACGTACCGGCGCGACGCATCGGTTTCGCCTGCGCCAGCCTCACTTCGGGCCTCACCGTGGGCATCCTGATCGGCTCGCTGGTGGCCGCGGCGATCAACAGCCGGATGACCCCGGCCGAGGTGCTCGATCATGGCTGGCGGCTGCCGTTCCTGGCAGGCGGCGTGTTCGGCTTCTTCGCGGTGTGGTTGCGCCGCTGGCTCAGCGAGACGCCGGTGTTCAAGGCGATGCATGCGCGCAAGGAGCTGGCCTCGGGCCTGCCGTTGCGGCGGGTGTTCGAACGGCACCTGCCCGGCGTGCTGCTGTCGATGCTGGTGACCTGGATGCTCACCGCTGCGATCGTGGTGCTGATCCTGATGACGCCGTCGCTGGTGCAGTCCGCGTTCCATGTCGTGCCGGCGCGCGCGTTCCTCGGCAACAGCGTGGCCTCGTTCGCGCTGGCGCCGGGCTGCCTTTTCTACGGCTGGCTGGCCGACCGCATCGGCTACGCGCGGGCGCTGCTGGCCGGCGCGACCGGGTTGCTGGCGTGCGGCTACGCCTTGTACTTCGACCTGCAGGCCGGTGCCACGCATTTCGTCGCGCTGTACGCCCTTGCGGGGTTTGCCGTGGGCGTGGTCGGCGTGGTGCCGGCGCTGATGGTGATGGCGTTCCCGCCGGCGGTGCGTTTTTCCGGCCTGTCGTTCTCGTACAACATCGCCTATGCGCTGTTCGGCGGATTGACGCCGCCGCTGATCGGCCTGCTGATGAAGCGGTTCGGCGCGCTCGCACCGGCGCACTACGTGGCGTTCACCGCCATGATCGGCATCGCCGTGGCGGTGTGGCTGCTGGCCGCGCGGCGCCGCAGCGTCACGATGGCTTCGGTCTAGAATTCCAGTTCCTGCGCCGCACACAGGTAGTCGACCAGCGGCGCGACCTGCTTGAACGTGGCCACCGTCCACGGCAGCAGTTCGTCCGAGCAGGCCAGCGCTTCGCTGAACGCGGTGGTGGCGATGAAGTCCTTGCGCTTGAGATCTTCGATCAGCTCGTGCGCCGGGTCGTAACCGCGCGGCGGGCGCACCAGCGATTCGCCGCCCAGCCGCAGGTGCCCGCGAAACGCCTTGCCCTGGGTGGCGCGCTTCCATGCGGCCGGGTTGTCGACCAGAAACTCGCGGATGTGCTTCAGCGCATCGGGTTCCGGGTGCCACATGCCGCCGCCGGCGAAGCATTCGCCGGGTTCGATGTGCAGGTAGAACCCGGGCGCCTGGATCTCGTGCCGGCGCTGGTGGAAGAAGCGCGAGCCCTGCCACGACTTGTACGGCAGCTTGTTGTTGGAGTAGCGGGTGTCGCGGTAGATGCGGTACAGCGAGCCGCCGCTCTTGCGCGGATCGGCGCGGAAGTGCGGGCTGATCTTCGCCAGCGGCGCCTGCAGGTCGGTGATCAGCTGCAGGAACGGCTCGCGCACGTGACGCTCGTAGTCGTCCTTGTGCGCGTGGAACCAGTCGCGATTGTTGTTGCGCCCAACCGCGCGCAGGAAGCGGAAGGTGGCGGGGGTGAAATGGCTCTGGGACATGCCGGTTCGTCAGGAAGCTCGGTAGGGCGGGCACTGCCCGCCGGATTTTCGGAATGCTGCGGAGGCGGGCGGT
>CAVPQF010000057.1:0-19334 GCA_963707225.1 uncultured Gammaproteobacteria bacterium | reverse complement strand
CGTCGTCGGCGCAGCGATCCTGCAGTGCCTTGAGCTCCTGGGGTGTCGGACCCCGCTGGCCGGCCAGTCCGAACACCGTGCCGTGTTCTGGTGCCGACACCAGCGGCATCACGTTGTGCAGGAAGGCGCCCATGGCCTTGACTGTGCGCGAAACCTCCACCAGGTGGTCGTCGTTGACCCCGGGGATCATCACCGAGTTGATCTTGGCGAGGATCTTGCGTTCGGTGAGTGCGGCCAGTCCTTCGAGTTGGCGTTCGGAAAGCACCTTGGCGGCATCGCGACCGGTATAGCGTTTGCCCTGGAACGCCACCCACGGGTAGATCTGTTCGCCCACCTCGGGATCGACCATGTTGATGGTGATGGTGACGTGGTCGACGTTGAGGTCGGCGATCCGATCGGCGAAGTCGGGCAGCCGTAAACCGTTGGTGGACAGGCACAATTTGATGTCGGGGCAGTCTTTGGCCACTTGCTCGAGAGTCTTGAAGGTCTGCTGGGGGTTGGCCAGCGGATCTCCGGGTCCGGCGATACCGAGCACGCTCATCTGCTTGATCTGACTGGCGACGTGCTTGACCTTGGCGACGGCATCCTCCGGCGAGAGCAGGGTGCTGGTGACGCCGGGACGGCTTTCGTTGGAGCAGTCGTGTTCACCCAGCAGGTGGGTGATGGCTGCGCGGATGGCTGCCGGGTCCATTGGCCGGTAGACCCAGCCGACGCGGCCCGCTTCCACGCTGGGGCGCACCGGCGACTCCAGCAGCACGTAGGTGTAGCGGCGGCTTGTGGCGCTGCCGCGGCAATGGAACTCGGCGGGTACCTCACGCGCCCACTGCACGGCGATGTCGCGGGGCAAGAAAGCGTTGGTGGGTTGTCGTCGCGATCCTGGCGGCGATGCCGCTGTGCGCGGCGCAGGCGGCGGAATTGAAGGGCGCGCGGGTCTGGGCCGGCCCCGAATACACCCGCGTGGTGCTCGACGCCTTCGGCCCGCTGCGCTACACGATCAGCCGGAAGGATGGTCAGGTCGTGGTCGACCTGCCGGGTAGCCGTACTGCCCGCAGTTTTTCCAGTCCATCCGCGCAAGGCCTGTATCGCGGCATGAGCCACGCCCGAATCGGCGACGGCATGCAATTGACCGCCAAGGTCGACCCGGCCAGCCGCCTGAAAAGTTTCGTGCTGAAACCGGCCAGCGGCACGGACTACCGGCTGGTGCTGGATCTGTATCCCGCCAGCGACGACGCCAGCGTCGCCACTGCCAGCATGGCCACGGCGGCGCCGGCCAACAAGGCCGCGCCTGCGCCGGTCGTGCCGACGCCCGCGGCGGTTCCGTCGTACAGCAACCCCACGCACAGCCGCCGGGTGGCAGCCGAGCAGGCGGCGGCGATGCTCAACGGCCAGCGCCAGGTGGTGGTGGCGATCGACGCCGGCCACGGCGGCAAGGACCAGGGCGCGCATGGCCCCGGCGGCACCCTGGAAAAGAATGTCACGCTGGCGGTGGCCCGCGATCTGGCGGCGCAGATCAATCGCCAGCCCGGCATGAAGGCGGTGCTGACCCGCGACAGCGATTTCTACATCCCGCTGAAGCAGCGTTACCAGATTGCCCGCGAGCACAACGCCGACCTGTTCGTCTCGATCCACGCCGATGCCTTCACCAGCGACGATGCCCGCGGCTCGTCCGTGTGGGTGCTGTCGCCGCGCGGCAAGACCAGCGAGGCCGCGCGCTGGCTGGCCGACCGCGAAAACCGCGCCGACCTGATCGGCGGGACCACGCTGGACGACAAGGACGACAGCCTGGCCAAGGTCCTGCTGGATCTGCAGCAGGGCTGGGCGATGCAGGCCAGTGACGTGGTCGCCGGCAACGTGCTCAAGGCGCTGGCCCAGCTCGGTCCGACCCACCGCGGTTACGTCGAGCGCGCGAACTTCGTGGTGCTGCGTTCGCCGGACGTGCCATCGATCCTGGTCGAGACCGCGTTCATCAGCAACCCGGCTGAAGAGAGCAGGCTGCGCGATCCCGCGCACCAGAAAAAGCTCGCCGAAGCGGTGATGGGTGGCGTGCGCAATTATTTCGAGTCCACGCCGCCGCCGGGCACCTGGTTTGCCGCCGAGGCTGCGCGTCGCAACGGCGTCCAGCTCGCCGCCTCCGGTTCGGATTCAAGCACTGGCACGTCGGTCGCATCGCGGGCGGAAACCCCTGCGCGCGACGTGCACAAGGTTGGCCGTGGCGAAAGCCTGAGCAGCATCGCGCGGCAGTATGGCGTGAGCGTCGGTGCGCTGAAGAATGCGAACCAGATGAGCAGCAACACGGTTCGCGCCGGCACGACGCTGACCATTCCGGCCGGTTGACCCCGGCCGGTTCGCGCGCCGACGGCTTCGCCGGCGTTCGCTGCTAAAGTTCGCGGATGACCGTCATCCGCCTGCTTCCCCCCGAACTCGTCAACCAGATCGCCGCCGGCGAAGTCATCGAGCGCGCGTCCTCGGTGGTCAAGGAACTGGTCGAGAACAGCCTCGACGCCGGCGCCACGCGCATCGAAGTGGATATCGAGGCTGGCGGCGCGCGGCTGATCCGCGTGCGCGACGACGGCGGCGGCATCCATGTCGACGAGCTGCCGCTGGCGGTGGCCTCGCACGCGACCAGCAAGATCGGCAGCTTCGACGACCTGGAACACGTCGCCAGCATGGGTTTCCGCGGCGAGGCGCTGGCTTCGGTGTCGTCGGTGGCGCGCTTCGCGCTGACCTCGCGTGCGCGCGACCAGGACACCGCGTTCCGCATCGAGGTCGATGGCGGCAAGCTGCAGGCGGCGCGGCCGGCGCAGCATCCGCAAGGCACCAGCGTCGAGGTGCGCGACCTGTTCTACAACGTGCCGGCGCGACGGAAATTCATGCGCGCCGAACGTACCGAATTCGCGCACATCGACGACTTGCTGAAATCACTGGCGCTGGCGCGCAGCTCGGTGGAATTCCGGCTCAGCCACAACGGCAAGCCGGTGCGCATCTGGAAGGCGGCGCGCGACGAGCAGGCCGCGCTGCAGCGGGTCGCCGAAGTGCTCGGCGAGGAGTTTCCCGCGCAGAGCCTGCGCATCGACCATGCCGCCGCCGGCCTGCACCTGTCCGGATGGGTCGGCCTGCCGACCGCATCGCGCGCGCAGGCCGATGCGCAGTATTTCTACGTCAACGGCCGGCTGGTGCGCGACCGCATCGTCGCCCACGCGGTGCGCCAGGCGTATGCCGACGTGCTGTTCCACGGCCGCCACGCGGCGTTCGTGCTGTATCTGGAGCTCGATCCGGCCGGCGTCGACGTGAACGTGCATCCGGCCAAGCACGAGGTGCGTTTCCGCGAGCAGCGGCTGGTGCACGATTTCCTGTTCCGCACCTTGCACGAGGCGCTGGCGCAGACGCGCGCGGGACTGGGCACGCTGCCGGCGACGGAGCCGGCGCCGATGGCCAGTTACGCGTATGCGACTTCCGCTTCGTCCAACCTCGCGACCTGGCCCAGCCCGTCCAGCCAGAGCCGGTTGAGCCTGGGCACGCGCGAGGAACCGCTGGCCGATTACGCCGCCTTGCTCGGCGCTCCGCCGTCCATGGCCGGTACACACGTGCCGTTGCCGGAAACGGCAGAGGGCGAGGCGCCGCCGCTCGGTTTCGCGATCGCCCAGCTGAAGAACATCTTCGTGCTGGCCGAGAATGCGCACGGCATGGTGCTGGTCGACATGCACGCGGCGCACGAGCGGATCACCTACGAGAAGCTGAAAGCCGGCCGCGTCACCAGCAACCTGCGCTCGCAGGTGCTGCTGGTGCCGCTTTCCATCGCGGTCAGCGCGAAGGAAGCCGCCGCCGCCGAAGAGCATGCCGAGGCGCTGGCCGAGTGGGGCCTGGAACTGTCGCGCAGCGGCCCGGCGACGATCGTGATACGGCGCATTCCCGCGCTGCTGGAAGGCGCCGACGTGGGCCAGCTCAGCCGCGACGTATTGTCCGAACTGGCCCAGCACGGCAGCTCGCGCCGGCTGCAGGAGCTGGAGAACGAACTGCTCTCCACCATGGCCTGCCACGGTTCGGTGCGTGCGGGCCGACGCCTGACGATTCCCGAGATGAATGCGCTGCTGCGCGAGATGGAGACGACCGAGCGCTCCGGGCAATGCAATCATGGGCGTCCGACCTGGGTCCAGCTGAGCCTGGCCGAGCTCGACAAGTTGTTCATGCGCGGTCGCTGACGCGCCTTCGAAAAAAATGTTCCGCTGGAGATACCGATGATACGTACCAGCCTGTTTGTTGCCGCCGCCATTCTGGGAGTCGCTACCGTGCAAGCCGCCGACGTCGATAGTTACAAGCACAGCATCGAGCAGTGGCGGGCCGACCGGGTCGAACGGCTGACCGCGCCGGACGGCTGGCTGAGCCTGATCGGGCTGGAATGGCTGAAGGAAGGCGCGAACCGCGTCGGCAGCGCCGCCGACAACGACATCGTGCTGGGCGCCGGGCCCGCGCACCTTGGCGTGGTGACGCTGGCCGCGGATGGCGGCATGCGCATCGTGCTGGACAAGGACAGCGGCACCACGGTCGACGGCAAGGCCGTGACGGACGCCACGCTGGTGGACGACCTGCATGCCGGCGCGGATGCCGCGCCGACCCGGGTGGGTTTCGGCAGCGCGAGCTTCTACGTGATCGACCGCGACGGCCGCAAGGGACTGCGGGTGAAGGACACGCAGGCGCCGACGCGCCAGCATTTCCTCGGCATCGACGCGTTCCCGATCGACCCGTCGTGGCGGATCGAGGCGACCTGGCTGCCGGCGGCACCGGGCGAGACGCTGCAGATGGGCTCGGTGATAGGCACCATCGACAAGTACCCGGTGCCGGGCAAGCTGGAGTTCACCCGCGACGGCAAGCACTTCGAGATCCTGCCGGTGATCGAGGTGCCCGGCGATGCGCAATACTTCATCGTGTTCGCCGACCGCACCAGCGGCAGGGAAACCTACGGTGCCGCGCGCTTCCTGTACATCGACCCGCCCAGGGACGGCAAGGTCGTGCTGGACTTCAACAAGGCCTACAACCCGCCGTGCGCGTTCACCCCGTTCGCCACCTGCCCGCTGGCGCCGCCGGAAAACCGGCTGGACCTGCGCGTCACCGCCGGCGAGAAGAACTACCGTGGCTCGCATCACTGAGTGGTGCGCGGTCGCCACGCTGATGTGGCTGGTTCCGTTTTCCGCGCCGGCCGCGACGCCGGAGAATTACGCCGCTGCGGTGACCAGGGCGCGCGCCGAGCGCGTCGATCAGCTGAAGCGCGTGGACGGCTATCTGGCGCTCACCGCCTCGGGCTGGCTGCAGCCCGGCGCGAACAGCGTGGGTAGTGCCGCGGACAACCGCTTCGAGGTTCCCGGCGCACCCGTGCACCTGGGCGCGCTGCAACTGGCGGCAGACGGGCAGGTCAGCCTGCACCTGGCGGAAACCCGCGGGATCACGATCGACGGCCGGCCCGCGCGGGCCGTCGACGTATTGCGCACGCAAGGCCCTGACGGCAAGCAGCAGCCGACCCGCGTGGGTTTCGGCAGCAGCTACCTGTACGTGATCGGGAACGGCACGCAGCGCGGCCTGCGGGCGAAGAACAACGCTGCGCCGTTGCGCACGCATTTCCCCGGCTTCGATTATTTCCGATCGACCCATCGTGGCGGATCGAGGCGGACTGGGTGGCGTTCCCCACGCCGCACGTGCTGAAGATCGCCTACGTCACCGGCACCGTGAGCGATACGCCGATCGCGGGCAAGGCAGTGTTCCGCCGCGATGGCCACACTTGGGAGCTGTTGCCGATCGACGAGGACGGCCGGCTGTTCTTCGTGTTCAGCGACCGCACGGCGGGGCGGCTGACCTATGGCGGCGCGCGCTTCCTGTACGCCGCGGCGCCGAAGAACGGCAAGGTGCTGCTGGACTTCAACCTGGCCGAGAACCCGCCGTGCGCGATCACCCCGCACGTGGTCTGCCCGCTGGCGCCGTCGGAGAATCGGCTGAAGCTGCCGGTGACCGCGGGCGAGATGAAGTTCGACGAGGCCGGCAAGTAGGGCAGTGCCCGCCTGCTTCTGCTTCATGCAAAGCGGCGGGCAGTGCCCGCCCTACGCGTCTGGAGACTTCAGCGCCCCTTGAACTCGGCCTTGCGCTTTTCCAGGAATGCCGTGGTGCCTTCGCGCATGTCCCCGGTGGAGAACGCCAGCGCGAAACCCTGCGTCTCGAACTCCAGGCCCTGGTCGATCGCGGTCTCGCCGCCTTGCAGCACGGCGTCGAGGATGCCGGCGGCGGCCAGCGGCGCGGCCGCGGCGAGCTGGTCGGCCAGCGTGTTCACGGCCTCGTCCAGCGCGTCGGGTGCGACCACGCGGCTGACGATGCCCAGCTCATAGGCGCGCTGCGCGTTGATCGGCGCGCCGGTCAGGCACAGCTCCAGCGCCGCACCGCGGCCGGCCAGGCGCAGCAGGCGCTGGGTGCCGCCGAAACCGGGGATCAGGCCGAGGTTGATTTCCGGCTGGCCGAACTTCGCCTTCTCGCTGGCCACGCGCAGGTGGCAGGCCATCGCCAGCTCCATGCCGCCGCCGAGCGCGAAGCCCTGGATGCGCGCGATCACCGGCTTGCCGAGCCGCTCGATCGACGTCATCAGGCGCTGGCCGGCACGCGAGAAACCCTGCGCCTGCACCGGCGTGTAGCCGTTCATTTCGGCGATGTCGGCGCCGGCGACGAACGCCTTCTCGCCGGCGCCGGTCAACACCACCACGCGCACGGCGTCGTCCTGCGCGGCCTGCGCGAATACCAGGCTCAGTTCGTTGAGGGTGTCGCGGTTCAACGCGTTGAGCTTGTCCGGGCGGTTGACCACGATCGTGCGCACTGCGCCGCGGTTGCTGATTTCCAGGTTGCGATAGGCCATGAGCAGATTCCGATGAATGCAGAACGGCGATGTTAACAGCGGGAACCTTTGCCGCTGCGGGGTTTCTCAAGCCACGAGCGCCGTGCGCTGCACGAATCGCGCGAACCGCTTAGGATGAACTGTCAGGATCGACTGTCGCGATAGGGAAAGGCCCGGTGGAGAAAGGCATGACACATCTGCGTTGCGGGTTGCTGGGCGCAGTGCTGTTGCTGGGTGGCGTGGCGCATGCGCAGAGTGCGGTGCCGACGACGAAGCCCGACAAGGCGAAGTTGTCGTACGCGATCGGCTACCAGATCGGCAGCCAGTTCGCCGACGGCAAGCCGGACGTGGAAATCCCGGTGCTGGTGCGGGCGATCCAGGATGCCTACGCCAGGCGCCATCCCAGCGTGTCGATGCAGGACATGCATCAGCAATTGCAGCGGCTCGACCAGCAGATGTATGCCGATGCGCTGGCCGAGTTCAAGCGGGTCGCTGCCGCCAACGCGCGCAAGAGCGCGCAGTACATGGCGCAGAACCGGCAGCGGCCCGGCGTGGTGCAACTGCCATCGGGCATCCAGTACGCGGTGCTGAGCAGCGGCCACGGCAGCCGCCCCACCGTGACCAGCGTGGTCACCATCAATTACCGCGGCATGCTGATCGACGGCACCGAATTCGACAGCACCTGGGCACACGGCGCGCCGGTCACTTTCACCGTCAACAAGGTGTTGCCCGGCTGGCAGGATGTGATCCCGCGCATGCATGTGGGCGACCGCTGGAAAGTGGTGATCCCGCCGCAACTGGCTTATGGCGAAAACGGGCAGCTGCCGCGGATCGGGCCGAACGAGGCACTGGTGTTCGAGATCGAGCTGCTCGCGATCAAGCCGGATACAGCCAGGCCCTGAGAGCCTGCCCGGAGCCCCCGCGGTGGTAGCATGACGAGTCATGTCGAACGCCCCGATCCCCGCCGAAACCCCGCCATTGACACCCTGCATCGGCACCTGCCGGCTGGATGCGCGCGGCTATTGCATCGGCTGCCAGCGCAACGGCGAGGAGATCGGCCGCTGGCGCACGATGGGCGATGCCGAGCGGTTGCATGTCATGCGCGACATCCTGCCGCTGCGCAGGATCCCGTGATCGACGAGCTGGTCAAGGCGCTGCGGCCGTTGTCGGCACCGCCGACCGGGCCGGGCTGGAACCACGCGGACATGTCCCGCTTGCTCGGCAGCAGCCAGCGCCTGCCGGCGGCCGTGCTGGTGGGCTTTCGCGAAGGCGTGCAGCCGCAGCTGGTGCTTACCGTGCGCACCGACAGCCTGCAGGCGCATGCCGGCCAGGTGGCCTTTCCCGGCGGGCGCAGCGATCCGGACGATGGCGACGCGCTCGCTACCGCGTTGCGCGAAAGCGAGGAGGAGATCGGTCTCGACCGCGCCCTGGTGACGCCGCTGGGCTATCTCGATCGCTTCGAAACGATCAGCGGCTTCTGCATCACGCCGGTGGTGGCGAAGATCGCCACCGAGGCGCAGCTGTATCCGGCACCGGACGAGGTGGCCGAAGTGTTCGAAGTGCCGCTGGCGTTCCTGCTGGAGCCGGCCAACCTGCGCCGCTATACGATGGAGTTCCGCGGCCACCAGCGGCCGATGGTGGAATTCATTCACGGCGGCCATCGCATCTGGGGGGCCACCGCCGCGATGCTGTACAACCTGCTGCAGAGGATGGGACGGACATGACGCTGAAAACCACCCTGATCGATGTCGAGGCACTGGTGGCGCTGCCGTCCGACGAAGTGCTGATCGTCGACTGCCGCGTCGACCTGGCCGACCGTGCGCAGGGCGAGCGCACCTATCTGGCCGGACACATTCCCGGCGCGGTGTTCGCCGACTTGGAACGGGATCTATCCGACATGTCGCGCGTGCCCGAGGGACTGGGACGGCATCCGCTGCCGTCGACGTCGGCATTCAATGCCGTGCTGGGTCGCTGGGGCTGGAGGCCGGGCCTGCAGGTGGTGAGCTACGACACCGGGCCGGGGGCGCTGGCAGCGGCGCGGCTGTGGTGGCTGCTGCGACTGGCCGGCGTGCATGCGGTGGCGGTGCTCGACGGCGGCTTCGCCGCGTGGCAGGCCGCCGGTCAACCGGTGGAAACCGTGGTGCGCCCGCGCGTACCTACCCAGGTGACGCTGGCCTACGATGCGCGGCAGGTAATCACCGAGCACGCGGCCCTGCACGCTGCGCCGTCGTCGCTGCTGATCGACGCCCGCGCCGCCGCGCGCTACCGCGGCGAGGTCGAACCGCTGGATCGTGCTGCCGGCCACGTGCCGGGGGCGCGCAACCGGCCATACGTCGACAACCTGCGTGCCGACGGACACTTCAAGCCGCCGGCACAACTGCGCGAGGAATTCGCCGCGGTGCTGGGTGACGCCACGCCCGACCAGGTCGTGCACATGTGCGGTTCCGGCGTCACCGCATGCTACAACCTGCTGGCGATGGAACACGCCGGCCTGCACGGCTCGCGGCTGTACGCACCGTCGTGGAGCGGCTGGGTCAGCGACCCCTCGCGGCCGGTGGCGAAAGGGGAAGCGTGAGTGGAAAGCAGGGGTGAGAAACGAATGGCGGCACTCTCTCGTTTCTCACTTCTCTCCACTCACTTCTCGCTCTTGCTTTTCAGCCGGGCGACCAGCTGCTGCAGCACCGCCTGCGTCTGCGGGTGGAAGAACTCCTCGACGAAATCGTCCAGCGGCAACGCGTCCACGTCGGCATAGGCGGCGGCGAGGTCGGCGCGGGCCAGCTTGCGGGTGGCGAGCATCGCGTGTGACGGCAAGGCCAGCAGTTCGCCCAGCCAGTGCAGGGCGCGCGTACTGACCTGATCGACGCCGGTGAGCTCGTCGACGAAGCCGCAGGCCAGTGCTTCGCCGGCCTCGATCATCGCGCCGGCGACCAGCAGCCGCTCGGCGCGATAGGTACCGACCACGCGGCGCAGCGCCAGTTGGATCGACTCGGGCACGATCAGCCCGACCTGCACCTCGTTCAGGCCGATCCGATACGGGCCTTCGGCCATCACCCGGTAGTCGCAGAACAGCGCCAGCACCGCGCCACCGGCCGGGCTGTGGCCGGTGATCGCCGCCACCAGCGGGATCGGAGCGTGCGCCAGGGTGGCGCACAGCGCGAAGAACTCGCGCCAGTATTCGCGCACGCCGGCGCGGTCGCGGTCGAGCAGGGCCGGCACGTCGACGCCGGCGGAGAACAGTCCCTGCGCGCCGGACAGCATGATGCCGCGCACGCCGCCCTGCACGGCGTCGTCGATGGCAGCGTGCAGCGCGCGCAGCAGTTCCAGGTTCAGTGCGTTGACCGGCGGGCGGGCGAGCTGGATCCCGCGGATCCCGTTGTCATGGTTGGTGATGTTGAGCATGGGAACTCCGGGTTACTGTGGTTGTTCGTCGGCGGTCCAGCTGTAGCGCACCGCATAGTCCAGCACGGTCTTGCCGTTGGCCGGCACCTCGACGCGGAACTCCAGCGTGTCCGGCGTCTGTTTGCTCGGCTTGCTGCTGGACGAAACCAGTGTCCATTGGCGCCAGCGGCTGGGATGCTCGCGCACCGTCACCGTGCGGGCGCTGTCGCCGGCATTGCTGAGGCCGATGCGGAACGCTTCGTCCAGGGTGCGGCCGGCCTTGTCCGTGCTGAAGCCGGTGCGCTCGCGCTCGGCGCGCAGGTCGAACGCGGTGCCCAGGGTGATGCTGGCGTCGCTGCCTTTCGGGGTGTCGTCGATGCGGCCCTCGCCGATGAATTGCGGCGTGCCGTTCCTGTCGGCGGTGAGCACGCGCAGGTAGCCGGCCGGCAGGCTGTCGAACGCCTTCAGCTTCAGCGTGCTGACGATGGCGCTGCCGCCGCCCTGGTTGAAGTCGCGGCTGAGGATCGGCTGTTGCGGCTGGAAGACGTTGCCGTTCTCGTACAGTGCGGTGCGCACGCAATCCAGCGTGCGCGTGGCATACAGCGGCACCTGGCTGACGCTGCCGTCGGGCAGTTCGAGCGCCGCGGGCAGGGCGTAGCTGCGGTAGTCGCCCACGCTGTCCTGCCGCGGCACGTCGGCGCTCTCGGCCTTGGCGCTGTAGCTGCGTGCCATCGCCATCATCGGCCGCGGTGCCGAAGCCTTGGCCATGTTCGGTTCGCCGGCGATCAGGGTGACCTGCGCATCGCGCCAGTCGCGGCCGCTGCGGTTGGCGATGCTGGCGTGCGATTCGAACTGCGTGCGGCAGGCTGCGCCGGGCTGCAGCGTCGCCACGTAGGCGGCGCGCCAGCCGAGGCCGGAGGTGGGGTAGCTGAGCACGGCGCGGGCCTGGCCGGCGCGCGCGGCGTCCACGCGCAGGCTGAGGCTGGAGCCGGTGGGGAAGTCGGCGCTGCTGCTGCGCACGGCCGCGTAGTGGGTGACCAGGCTGGTGCGGCCATTGCCGTCGCGCACCAGCAGGCCGTCGCCCGCGCGCAGCAGGGTGCCGCTGGCCAGCGGCTCGCCGCTGCTGCCGAGCACGTCCACGTTGCGGCCGACCAGGCCGGTCAGCGCTGCATTCGCGCCTTGCGCCAGCAGCAGTCGCTGCGAGATCACCTGCGCGTTGCCGTCGGGGAAGCCCAGCGCCAGTGCCTCGGGATCGAGGAAGATCGGCAGGTCGCCGATCACCATGTCGTGGGTACCGGCGGCGAGAGTCAGCGAGCGCTGTTCGCGCACCACCGCATAGCCGTCATCGACGTCGCCGCCGCCATGGCTGGCGTACAGGGCGGCACTGTCGCTGCGATACAGGGTGAGTGCGGTGGTGTCGGCGGCATATGCCGGCCATGCACCGGCCAGGGCAGCGAGGCAGGCGAAGGCGAGGGCGGAGCGATGTGCTGTCGTCATGAAACGCATTCCATCGTGGGGACCGGGTCGCCATCATAGCGACGGCACGTGCATGCCGTGCGTCGACTGCGTCGCTGCGTGTCGAAGAGTGCCGGCATCCACGCCGTTCCCGTGCCGTGGGTCAGGATTGTCCAAGCGCCGATGGCACGGATTCACTATCGTGGCATGCGGATTCCTTGTGGACGCGCCGACCATGGCTGCATCCCCGACGATCGAAATCGCGCCCGCCCGCCTGCCGGACGACATCGGGACCGTGCGCAGGCTGTTCGCCGAATACACCGACGGCCTCGGCATCGATCTTTCCTTCCAGGACGTGGCCGCGGAACTGGCGCATTTGCCCGGCAAGTACGCGCCGCCGCGGGGCGTGATCCTGATTGCGCGCGATGGCGCGGGAGTGGCGCTGGGCTGCGTGGCGCTGCGACCCTGGTCGCAGCCGGGCGTGTGCGAGATCAAGCGCCTCTACGTGCGACCTGCCGCGCGTGGACAGGCGCTGGGACGGCGGCTGGCCGAGGCGGCGATCGCCTGGGCGGCCAGCGCCGGCTACGCGCGCGTGCTGCTGGACACGCTGGCCTCGATGCAGGCGACCCGGCAACTCTATGTCGTGCTGGGTTTTCGTCCGGTGGCCGCGTATGACGACAACCCGGTGCCGGGCACGTTGTACATGGCGCTGGAACTCGGGCCGGGAGCGGCCTGAGCGGGATGCGAGCTACGCCGCTGCCCAGCCCGCGCGGAAGACGGCGGGAGTCATGCCGAACGTCTTCACGAATTCGCGGTTGAGATGGACCTGGTCGTAGAAGCCCGCGTCGAGCGCGGCATCGATGACCGGTGCCTGGTTGCGCAACGACGCCTTGGCCTTGTGCAGGGCGAGCAGGACGTGGAAATTGTGCAGGCTGGTGCCGGTTTCGCGGCGGAATGCACGGGCCAGGTGGCCGGCGGAAACCGCACAGGCTTGCGCGATCGCCTCCACGTCGGTGTGCAGCGAAGGGCGTCCGGTCAGCAAGGCCATGGCCTGCGCGCCGAGCGCACCGCCGGCGACGACTTCACGGCACGTCGAGGGAAGACGCAGCCGTGCCCTGCCGGCCAGCACCTGCACGATTTCGTCGCCAGCGTGGAAGTGCGGCCGGAAGCGCCAGGCATGGCGCGCACCTTCGATGATCTCGATCCGGCCGGATACGCCCTGGCTGACCGTGAATGAAGCACGGGCGGCTGCGGCATGCATGGGGCGCTAGGCGCTGGCGGTGCGGATCGCCTCGGGCAACGGCACGGGCTTGCCGCTGGCCGGGTCCATCCACACCATCACCACGTGGCCGTCGCAATACAACTGGTCGGGATGTCCGGCGTCGATCACCCGGTGCGCGATCGTCATCGAACTGTTGCCCATCCGTTCGCAGAACAACTGCACCTGCAACTGCGCAGGCCACGCGATCGGGCGGCGGTAGTTGACCTGGCTGGCGGCCATCACCGGCATCGCGTGCTCGTCGAACCACGGCCCGGGCACGTGGCTCAGCCACTGCAGCCGCGCCTCTTCCAGGTAGGTGAGGTAGCTGGAATTGTTGACGTGGTTGAACGCGTCGAGGTCGCGCCAGCGCACGCCGAGCGAGGCGACGAACAGCGGTTTCATTTCCCGCGAAGCAGCGCTCGCGGCGTTGACGACCGTGGTGGATTTGCGTGGACTCATGAACGTTTCTTCTTGCTGCCGCGCATCGGCTTGTACTTGTCGGCCGAGGCGATGTGTTTGGTGGCGGCCTTGACCCGCGTGGCGGCGCCCGGCTTCTTCGGCCTGGCCGGCTTCAGGTGCGGCGCGAGGAAATGGCCGGTGTGCGATTCGGGCGTGGCCGCCACGGTTTCCGGCGTGCCGGCGACCAGGATGCGGCCGCCGCCGGCACCGCCTTCGGGGCCGAGGTCGACGATCCAGTCGGCGGTCTTGATCACGTCGAGGTTGTGCTCGATCACCACCACCGTGTTGCCCTGGTCGACCAGCTGGTGCAGCACGTCGAGCAGTTGCTCGATGTCGTGGAAATGCAGGCCGGTGGTGGGCTCGTCGAGGATGTACAGGGTGCGGCCGGTGTCGCGCTTGGACAGCTCCCTGGACAGCTTCACGCGCTGCGCCTCGCCACCGGACAAGGTGGTCGCGCTCTGGCCGAGCTTGATGTAGTCGAGGCCGACCGCACGCAACGTGTCGAGCTTGCGCGCGATGGTCGGCACGTTCTCGAACAGCTTCAGCGCGTCCTCCACCGTCATGTCGAGCACGTCGGCGATGGTGTGGCCCTTGTACAGGATCTCCAGCGTCTCGCGGTTGTAGCGCTTGCCGTGGCACACGTCGCAGGGCACGTAGACGTCGGGCAGGAAGTGCATCTCCACCTTGATCATGCCGTCGCCCTCGCACGCCTCGCAGCGGCCGCCGCGCACGTTGAAGCTGAAGCGCCCCGGCGTGTAGCCGCGCGAACGCGCTTCCGGCACCTGCGAGAACATGTCGCGCAGCGGGGTGAACAGGCCGGTGTAGGTGGCCGGGTTGGAACGCGGGGTGCGGCCGATCGGCGACTGGTCGATGTCGACCACCTTGTCGAACAGCTCCATGCCGTCGACCGACTTGTAGGGCGCCGACTGCGTGCCGGCGCCGTTGAGTTCGGCCGCGGCGAGGCGGAACAGGGTGTCGTTGACCAGGGTCGACTTGCCCGAGCCTGACACGCCGGTGACGCAGGTGAGCAGCCCGGCCGGGATCGCCAGGTCGACGTGCTTCAGGTTGTTGCCGCTGGCGCCTTTCAGGTGCAGCCACGAGTCGGCGTCGATCGGCTGGCGGCGTTCCTTCGGCACTTCGATCGCGCGCTGGCCGGAGAGGAACTGGCCGGTGACCGAGCGCGGCGAATCGAGCATGTCCTGCACCGTGCCCTGCGCCACGATCTCGCCGCCGTGCACGCCGGCGCCAGGGCCGATGTCGAGCACGTGGTCGGCCATGCGGATGGCGTCCTCGTCGTGCTCGACCACGATCACCGTGTTGCCCAGATCGCGCAGACGGGTGAGCGTGCCGAGCAGGCGCTCGTTGTCTCGTTGGTGCAGGCCGATCGAGGGTTCGTCCAGCACATACATCACGCCGACCAGGCCGGCACCGATCTGCGAGGCAAGGCGGATGCGCTGCGCCTCTCCGCCGGAGAGCGAGTCGGCCTGGCGATCGAGGGTGAGATAGTTCAGGCCCACGTCGTTGAGGAAGGTCAGCCGCTCGCGGATCTCCTTGACGATCTTCACCGCGATCTCGCCGCGCCAGCCGGTGAGCTTCAGCTCGTCGAAAAATGCCAGGGCATCGTCGATCGAGCGGTGGGTCAGCGCGGGTAGCGCATGGTCGGCGACGAACACGTTGCGTGCCGGGCGATTGAGCCGCTGGCCTTCGCAGGCCGGGCAGGGCTGGTCGCTGATGTACTTGGCCAGTTCCTCGCGCACGGCGGCGGATTCGGTTTCCTTGTAGCGCCGCTCCAGGTTCGGCAGGATGCCCTCGAACGCGTGTTCCCGGGTAACCTTGCCGCCACGCTCGGTGATGTAGCGGAATGCGATACGGTCCTTGCCGCTGCCGTACAGGATGGCCTTCTGGACGTCCGCGGGAAGCTTCTGCCACGGCGTGTCCACGTCGAAGCCGTAGTGCGCGGCCAGCGACAGGATCAGCTGGAAGTAATGCGCGTTGCGCCGATCCCAGCCGCGCACCGCGCCGTTGGACAGCGGCAGCTCCGGATGGCCGACCACGCGCGTCGCATCGAACACCTGGGTCACGCCCAGGCCGTCGCAGGACGGGCAGGCGCCGACCGGCGAATTGAACGAAAACAGCCGCGGCTCCAGCTCGGGCAGCGAGTAGTCGCAGACCGGACAGGAATAGCGTGACGAGAGCATCTGCTCCTTCGTGCCGGCAGCGGCCGCTCCTGCGCGTCCTGCGCTCGCGGCACTTGGGCTTTCCTGCCCGGCGTCCATGTTCGCCAGGATCACCAGCCCGTCGCCCAGGCGCAGCGCGGTCTCGAACGATTCGGCCAGGCGCTGCCTGATGTCCTCGCGCGGGCGGAAGCGGTCGATCACCACCTCGATCGTGTGCTTCTGGCGCAGGGTCAGCGGCGGCACCGCGTCGAGGTCGACCACGGCGCCGTCGACGCGGGCGCGCACGAAGCCTTGCGCGCGCAGCTGCTCGAACACCTGCACGTGCTCGCCCTTGCGCTCGCGGATCACCGGCGCCAGCAGCATGTAGCGCTGCTCCGGGTCCAGCGCCAGGGTGGCGTCGACCATCTGGCTCACCGTCTGCGCTTCCAGCGGGATGCCGTGGTCGGGGCAGCGTGGCGTGCCGACGCGGGCGTACAGCAGGCGCAGGTAGTCGTACACCTCGGTGATCGTGCCCACAGTGGAGCGCGGGTTGTGCGAGGTGGATTTCTGCTCGATCGAGATCGCCGGCGACAGGCCCTCGATGTGGTCGACGTCGGGCTTCTCCATCATCGACAGGAACTGCCGCGCGTAGGCCGACAGCGATTCGACGTAGCGCCGCTGGCCCTCGGCGTAGATCGTGTCGAACGCCAGCGACGACTTGCCGGAGCCGGACAGGCCGGTGATCACGATCAGTTTGTCGCGCGGGAGATCGAGGTCGATGTTCTTGAGGTTGTGTGTGCGTGCGCCGCGGATGCGAATGGTGTCCATGGACGCTGGATATGGGGAGGATCGTTTACTATACCAAGGGGTTTCGATAGTTCACTGTGCTTCGGCGGAATGCGCGGTGGATTCCGGTTTCATGGCCATGCTTGTCATGGCCAGATGTGGGAGGCAAGCCATGCGGAAGTGGGTGGAAATGGCGGCAGGCGCCCTGCTGGCGCTGGGGACGGCGGGCCAGGTCATGGCGGCGCAGCCGAGCGAAAAGCAGGTGCGCCAGTTGTTCCAGGTAATGCACATGGAACGCATGTTCGACCAGATGAACTCGCAGATGGCTGGCATGATGGGGCAGGCAGTGCCGTGCGTGCCGGCGTCTTACTGGCAGGGTTTCATCGACGCCAGCGGCAGCCGGCAACTGCTCGGGCGGATGGTGCCGATCTACCAGCATCATTTCAGCGCCGCCGACGTGGCCGGCTTGCTGAAGTTCTACAAGTCGCCGCTGGGCCAGAAGGTGATCACGCAGATGCCGGTGACCATGGCCGAGGGCATGAAGATCGGCCAGGAGTGGGGCCGCGAGCGGGGTCAGGCGATGATCCGGCAGTTGCAGCAGAACGGCACGCTGGACGCCAACGGGCGCTGCCCCGCCAGCCCGGCGGCCACCGCGCCGAAGCCGGTACCGAAGCCGGGCCATTGAGCCGCGCAAGCCCCGGTTCACGGCCGTTCGGCGGGGTTCGCGGCTGGTTGTGGTCAGTATTTGACCAGTGCGCGGGCAGGTCGTTATAATCCGCAGTTCGCCAGACCCGACAAGGTCATGGCGATACCCAAGAGAATAACGACAGAAGGGCATTCCCATGAGTTACGCAGTCATCAAGACCGGTGGCAAGCAGTACCGTGTGCAGCAGGGCGACGTGCTGCGTGTGGAGCTGTTGACCGCCGAAGAAGGCGCCACCGTGAGCTTCGACCAGGTGCTGCTGGTCGGTTCCGGCGAGTCGGTCACCGTCGGTGCGCCGGTCGTCGAGGGCGCCACCGTCAGCGCCACCGTGCGCAAGCACGGCCGTGCCGACAAGATCCGCATCATCAAGTTCCGCCGCCGCAAGCACTACAAGCGTCAGCAGGGCCATCGGCAGCACTTCACCGAAATCGAGATCACGGGCATCAACGCCTGAGCAACTGGAGCATTGAGTCATGGCACATAAAAAAGGCGTAGGTTCCAGCCGCAACGGTCGCGATTCGAACCCGAAATACCTCGGCGTCAAGATCTACGGCGGCCAGGCCATCGAAGCCGGCAACATCATCGTGCGTCAGCGCGGCACCCAGTTCCATCCGGGTGTGGGCGTGGGTCTGGGTCGTGACCACACCCTGTTCGCGCTGGTCGACGGCACCGTCAAGTTCGCCGTCCGCGGCGACAAGAACCGCCGTTTCGTCGACGTCGTGCAGGCGTAAGCCTTCCGCGACGCGATAGCGAAGGCCCCGCTTCGGCGGGGCTTTTGTTTTTGAAGCGGGGAACAGGGAACGGGAAACAGGGACGCATGCTTCCCGGTACTCTGTGACTGCTGACTTCCCCCGTTCCCCGTTCCCCGTTCCCGGACCACCCAATGAAATTCGTCGACGAAGCAAACATCAAAGTCCAGGCCGGTGACGGCGGCAATGGCTGCATCAGCTTCCGCCGCGAGAAGTTCATCCCGTTCGGCGGTCCCGATGGCGGCGACGGCGGTTTCGGCGGTTCGGTCTGGCTGGTCGCCGACGAGGGCCTGAATACCCTGGTCGACTTCCGCCATCAGCGCAGCTTCAAGGCGAAGCGCGGCGAGAATGGCATGGGCAGCCAGATGTACGGCAAGGGCGGCGAGGACACCACGATCCGCGTGCCGGTCGGCACCATGATCACCAACGTCGACACCGACGAGGTGATCGGCGACCTCACCAGCCACGGCCAGCGCATGCTGGTGGCGCAGGGCGGCAAGGGTGGCCTGGGCAACATCCACTTCAAGACCTCGGTGAACCGGGCGCCGCGCAAGGCCACGCCGGGCACGCCGGGCGAGGTGCGCGAACTGAAGCTGGAACTGCGCCTGCTGGCCGACGTCGGCCTGCTCGGTTTCCCGAACGCCGGCAAGTCCACCTTCATCCGCGCGGTGTCCGCGGCGACGCCGCGGGTGGCGGATTACCCGTTCACCACGCTGCATCCGAACCTGGGCGTGGTCAGCCTCGGAACCGACCAGAGCTTCGTGATCGCCGACATTCCCGGCCTGATCGAGGGCGCCTCCGAAGGTGCCGGCCTGGGCATCCAGTTCCTGCGCCACGTGGCACGCACCAGCCTGTTGCTGCACATCGTCGACATCGCGCCGATCGACGGCTCCGACGTGGCCGGGCAGGTGCGCGCGATCGAGCAGGAGTTGGAGAAGTTCAACCCGGAACTGCTGGAGCGTCCGCGCTGGCTGGTGCTGAACAAGGCCGACATGCTGGCCGAGGACGAGCGCCAGGCCGTGGCGGAGAAGATCGTCGCCGAGCTGGACTGGACCCAGCCGTGGTTCCTGGTCTCGGCGATCGCCCGCGAGAACACCATGGCCGTGTGCCAGCAGGTGCAGCGCTTCTTCGAGTCGCAACGCGAGGCCAGCGTGGAACGCACCGATATGCTGCCGAACGATGTGCGCCTGCGGGAGCCGCCGCAAGGCTGATCGCCCGGCCTTCCACGTTCGGGCCAGCGGGCAGATGCGGGCCGACGCGCGGTCCGACGCAGGGCCCTGCGGCTTCGGAACGGTGCCATTCCGTGAGTGGCCAGGGCGCCCGACGAGGAACGCCCGCCGCGTCAGGGCGCGCTCCCCTTGCGATTGATAACGAGAATGATTATCATAACTCCACTTCAGCCTTGAGTGGAGCACGTCGATGCGCGGGTTTTTCATTGCTGCCAGCCTGATGCTTGCCGGTTTCTCCGTGCATGCAGGCGAGATGCCGGAATACCGGCTGGTGATCAGCAATCATCGCTACC
>CAVPQF010000056.1:0-25715 GCA_963707225.1 uncultured Gammaproteobacteria bacterium | reverse complement strand
GTCCCGATTCTCCCGCGGCATAAGCCTGATGCTGTTCGCTGCTGTCACGCTGGCTGGTGTCGGGCATGCGCGGGCCGATGACTTCATCGTGTATTCGCCGCACGTCATCGCCACCCAGACCGAGGTGGAGCTGCGCGGCTTCGGCGTCAGCGATGGCCGCAGCGACTACAACGGCAACCGCGCCGCCGAGCTTTCCGTGGCGCATGCCTTCACCAGCTGGTGGAAGCCGGAGCTGTACCTGGCCGAGTACGAAAGGGAGCCGGGTGCGGGTGGCAAGCTGGTCGGCTACGAGTTCGAGAACACCTTCCAGCTGACCGAACCGGGCCGCTACTGGGCAGACTTCGGTCTGCTCGCGTCCTACGGCCATCCGAAGGACGGCGGCCCCGGCGAACTCGAGTTCGGACCATTGATCGAGAAGAGCGTGGGTCGCTTCGACCATCGGGTCAACCTGATCTGGGAGAAGCAGGTCGGCGCGGGCGCCGCGTCCAGGGCCGAATTCCGTTACAGCTACGCCGGCACCTACGCCGTGTCGGGTGCGTTCCGCCCAGGCGTCGAGGCCTACGGTCGGCCCGACGACGACTCCTACCAGGCCGGCCCGATCGTCACCGGCGAATGGCATGTGCCGCATAGCCGAGGCAACCTCGAATACCGCTTCGGCATGCTGCTGGGCATCAATGCGGCGGCCCCGCGGCGCACCTGGTTGGCCCAGCTGGAATACGAGTTCTTCTGAGCCGCCGCCGAGCTACATGCGGAACACACCGTAGCGCTGCGGTTCGATCGGTGCGTTGAGCGAGGCGGAGATCGCCAGGCCGAGTACGCGGCGGGTATCGACCGGGTCGATGATGCCGTCGTCCCACAGCCGCGCGCTGGCGTAGTAGGGGTGGCCCTGGCGTTCGTACTGCTCGCGGATCGGCGCCTTGAAGGCCTCCTCTTCTTCCGCGCTCCAGCTCTTGCCCGCCGCCTCGATGCCGTCGCGCTTCACCGTGGCCAGCACGCTGGCGGCCTGCTCGCCGCCCATCACGCTGATGCGCGCGTTGGGCCACATCCACAGGAAGCGCGCGCCGTAGGCACGGCCGCACATCGCGTAGTTGCCGGCGCCGAAGCTGCCGCCGATCACCACCGTGAACTTGGGCACGTGCGAGCAGGCCACCGCGGTGACCATCTTGGCGCCGTCTTTCGCAATGCCGGCCTGCTCGTATTTCTTGCCGACCATGAAGCCGGTGATGTTCTGCAGGAACACCAGTGGCACGTTGCGCTGGTTGCACAGCTCGATGAAGTGCGCGCCCTTGAGCGCGCTCTCGGCGAACAGGATGCCGTTGTTGGCGACGATGCCCACCGGGTAGCCGTGGAGGTGCGCGAAGCCGCACACCAGGGTCTTGCCGTAGCGCGCCTTGAACTCGTGGAACTCGGAGCCGTCGACGATGCGCGCGATCACCTCGCGGATGTCGAACGGGCGGCGGGTGTCCTGCGGGATCACGCCGTACAGTTCCTCGGCCGGGTACTTCGGCTCCACCGGCGCGCGCAGCGCCAGCGGCATGCTCTTGCTGCGGTTGAGGTGGCCGACGATGTCGCGCGCGATCGACAGCGCGTGCGCGTCGTTCTCGGCAAAGTGGTCGGCCACGCCGGAGATGGACGTATGGACGTCCGCGCCGCCCAGCGTTTCGGCATCCACCACTTCGCCGGTGGCCGCCTTCACCAGCGGCGGGCCGCCCAGGAAGATCGTGCCCTGCTCGCGCACGATGATGGTCTCGTCGCTCATCGCCGGCACATAGGCGCCGCCGGCGGTGCACGAGCCCATCACCACCGCGATCTGCGGGATGTTGAGCGACGACATCCGCGCCTGGTTGTAGAAGATCCGGCCGAAGTGCTCGCGATCCGGAAACACCTCGTCCTGCAGCGGCAGGAACGCGCCGCCGGAATCCACCAGATAGACGCAGGGCAGGCCGTTCTCCAGCGCCACTTCCTGCGCACGCAGGTGCTTCTTCACCGTCATCGGGAAATAGGTGCCGCCCTTCACCGTGGCGTCATTCGCCACCACCACCACCTCGATGCCGTTGACCCGGCCGATGCCGGTGATGATGCCGGCGGCCGGCGCGGCATCATCGTACATGCCGTGCGCCGCCAGCGGAGAAAGTTCGAGGAACGGCGAACCCGGGTCGAGCAGGGCGCGGATGCGTTCGCGCGGCAGCAGCTTGCCGCGGGCCACGTGTTTCTCGCGGGCCTTCGCACCACCGCCCTCGGCACTGCGCACCAGTTCGCGCTGCAGGTCATCCACCACGGCGCGCAGCTGGTTGCTGCTGGCCTGGAATTCGGGAGAACGCGGATCGATCTGCGATGCAATGACACTCATGGATGCGGACTCACGGATTGACTGCCATCAAGGCCAAACCACGGATAATAGCGGGCGCCGGCCGGCGACAAAAATCGGGCGGCGAAAACGCCGGCCACAGACAAAAAAACGGCCGCACAAGGCGGCCGTTTTTTCAGGAAACCGGAAAAGGATCAATGATCCTTTGTGGCGTCCTTGGCTTTGTCAGCAGCGTCCTTGGCAGCGTCGGCAGCCTTGGCGGCGGCGTCAGCCGCGTTGGTGGCAGCATCCTTGGCCTGGTCGACGGCCGTGCCGCTGGCGGCCGGAGCCGAGGAAGCTGCGGTGGCAGCCTGTGCAGCCTGGTCGGCGGCCTGACCGGCTGCGTTGGCAGCGGTGGTGGCCTGGTCTGCAGCCTGCTCAGTCGCCGTGGTCGGAGCCGCCGCGGCAGCCTGCTGCGCCGTATCGGCAGCTTGCTGGGCGGTATCAGCCGACTTCTGGGCGTCCTGCGCGGAATCCTGCGCGCCGTTGCTGCATGCCGCCAACAGCGCGACGAGCGCGGCGGCGAGTAGGGTACGCGTAAACTTCATGGTGGATCTCCTTTGCCGTGGAATGCCGTTTGGCCGTGTATTAATAGCGCTTTCGTGGAAATTGCGCCACATCTTTTGTAGTGGCGCTTCAGGGCGTATTAAAAACCGATTTACCCAGCCGTCATCTGAATATCACACGCCAGTCATGGATCAGCGTCAGTCGATGCACTCCACCGCGACCGCCGTTGCCTCGCCGCCGCCGATGCACAGGGACGCGATGCCGCGCTTGAGGCCGCGCGTCTTCAGCGCATTCAACAAGGTCACCACGAGGCGCGCACCGCTGGCGCCGATCGGGTGGCCCAGTGCGCACGCGCCGCCGTTGACGTTGAGCTTGTCGTGCGGGATGCCGAGTTCCTTCATCGGGGTCATCGCGACCACGGCAAATGCCTCGTTGATCTCGAACAGGTCGACGTCTCCGACCTTCCAGCCGGCCTTGTCCAGGACCTTCTGGATCGCGCCGACCGGCGCGGTGGTGAACCATTCCGGCTCCTGCGAGTGGGTGGCGTGCGCCACGATGCGCGCCAGCGGCTTCAGGCCGCGCTTGCCCGCATCGTCGGCCGACAGCAGCACCACCGCGGCGGCGCCGTCTGAGATGCTGGACGAGCTGGCCGCGGTGATCGTGCCGTTCTCCTTGCGGAAGGCCGGCTTCAGCGAAGGAATCTTGGCGATGTCGGAGCGACCCGGCTGCTCGTCGGTGTCGACCACCACGTCGCCCTTGCGGCCGCTCACGGTGACCGGGACGATCTCGCCGGCGAATCCGCCGTTCTGCTGCGCCGCCAGCGCGCGCTTGACCGACTCGATCGCGAACGCGTCCTGCGCCTCGCGGGTGAAGTGGTACTTGTCGGCGCACAGCTCGCCGAACACGCCCATCGCCTTGCCGTCGTACGGGTTGGTCAGGCCGTCCCAGGCCATGTGGTCGACCAGCTGGCCGTCGCCGTAGCGGATGCCGGTACGCGCCTGCACCATGTGCGGCGCGTTGGTCATCGACTCCATGCCGCCGGCGACCACCACGGTCGCCGAACCGGCCTTGATCAGGTCATGGCCCAGCATGATCGCCTTCATGCCCGAGCCGCACACCTTGTTGATCGTGGTGCAGCCGGTGCTGGCCGGCAGGTCGGCGCCCAGCGACGCCTGCCGCGCCGGCGCCTGGCCCAGGTTGGCCGGCAGCACGCAGCCCATGATCACCTCGCTGACATCGGCCGGGGCGATGCCGGACTGTTCCAGTGCGGCGCGGATCGCGGTGGCGCCGAGCTTCGGGGTGGGGACGCCGGTGAACTGGCCGAGGAAGGAACCGATGGCCGTGCGCTTGGCACCGACGATGACGACGCTGACATTCGACATGGATAACTCCGCTTGCAAGACTCGGGGGGGGGGGGGCGCGAACGCCTGACAGATAGCCCAGCAATTATCGCAGCCCGCCGCGAAACTCGGCAAACGGACGCAAGTCCTTGCGGCGCGGGGATTTGTGCCCCGTTTCATTGGATTTTTCGTTGTGCCAAGATGCACGGCAGGGCAGCACCGCGGCGTACCCGCTACGCCAGCGATGCATGGGAGGCGATGCATGGGATCGGGACTTCATCGGCAGGGGGATGGATGAAAACGTTCGACTCGGGTTTGCGGCGTCGCGAGATGGCGTGGCTGGTGGCCATGGCGCTTGGGTTGAGTGCCTGCGGCGGAGGCGGCAACGTCAAGCCGCCGCCGCCGCCGACCGTGCCAAGTGCGCCACCGCCGCCAAGCACGCCGACCGATCAGCCGCCGCTGGATGCCCAGCTCGGGCTGACCAACGCCGACGCCGCACACAGCCTGGGCTATACCGGTGCCGGCGTGACCATCGGCGTGGTCGACAGCGGCATCATGCGCAACCACCCCGCGCTGATCGGGCGGGTCAAGCAGGAATTGATCTACGTCGATCCGTCGACCAACAACACCGCGATCGACGACGTGGTCGGCCACGGCACCTGGGTCTCGCAAATCACCGCAGGCCATGCGTTCGACAAGTTCCCCGGCGGCATCGCGCCTGGCGCCAGCCTGGTGTCGGCGCGCATCATCGGCGACGTCGAACCGAAGGACGACGGCTCGGGCCAGGGCAACGCGGTGACCGCCGCCGATGCGGCCTTCTTCGCGCAGACCCTCAACCCCGACCTGATCAACGCCGGCGTGCAGGTGATGAACAACTCCTGGGGCGGCATTTACTGGGATACCACCAACGCCTCGATCAACCAGGCCTTCGCCCAGGCCTACGAGCCGTTCGTGCTGCAGCATGGCGGGCTGGTGGTGTTCGCTGCCGGCAACGACTCCCGCAGCGATCCCAGCGACATCGCCAGCCTGCCCAGCCTGGCGCCACAACTGGCGCCGGGCTGGCTGGTCGCCGTGGCGGTCGACAGCAACCATCCGAGCCAGCTGGCGAGTTACTCGAACGCCTGCGGCAAGGCGATGAACTATTGCCTTGCGGCACCGGGCGACGTGATCGTCAGCGACAAGGACGCCGTCGCCGGCACCAGCCCGACCTACTGGGTCGTCAGCGGCACCTCGTTCGCCGCGCCGGAAGTCTCCGGCGCGGCCGCACTGGTGTGGCAGGCCTATCCGTATTTCAGCAACGACCTGGTGCGGCAGACCCTGCTCGGCACCGCGCGCGACCTTGGCGCGCCCGGGCCCGACACCACGTTCGGCTACGGCATGCTGGACGCATTCAGGGCGGTCAACGGGCCAGCGAGGTTCGACTGGGGCGATGTCACGGTGAACTTCAGCGGCACCTCGACCTGGGGCAACGCGATCTCCGGCGCCGGCGGATTGATCAAGCAGGGACCGGGCAGGCTCAACCTCTGGGGCGGCAGCAGCAGCTATACCGGCCTCACCCAGGTACAGGGCGGCACGCTCGCCGTTGCCGGGTTGAGCAGCCCCGTCGAGATTGGCGCGCAGGGCACGCTGATGTCCGGCGATACGCCGCAGAATCCCACCGGTTTCGATGTCTCCAACAACGTGACCAACGCGGGCGTGCTGGTGGTGAGCCAGGGCGATGTCCATGTAAGCGGCAACTACGTGCAGCAGGGCAACGGGCGGATGGCACTATCGCTGGGGTCGCAGCTGTACGTGAACGGCACGGCCACCCTGTCCGGTGGAGACCTCTATGTGTACGGCGCCAATTCCAACTACACCCTCAACTCGCACACGACGGTGTTGTCGGCTTATGGTGGTTTGACGGGCACCTTTTCGGCCCTGAGCACGGCGCCGAGCGTGGCGCTGACCGCGACGCTGAACTACGACGCCAGCAGCGCCTGGCTCGACGTGCAGCAGGTGAACCTGAGCCAGATCCAGGGCCTGCCGTACACCGCCGCCAGTTTCGGTGCCGCGCAACGCACGCAGAGCGCATTCGAGCAGATCAACAGCCAGTTGCAGGGCGCAGCCAGCGGCGCACCAGCCGGTGCGGGCTTTATCGCCGGTGCCGCGAGCCTGCAGCGCGCCGTTTCCACCGAGGTCATGCAGCGTTCGCTGGAAAGCCTCTCGGGCCAGCTGCATGCGGCCAGTGCAGCGATGACGTTCGAGGCGATCGACGCGGGCACGCGTGCCTTGTCCGATCGTTTCGACAGCCTGCTCGATACGCCGCGGGCCGGCGGCTGGACGCAGAACCTCGGCTATCACGGCGACATGTCGCGCAGCGGTTACGGCAACGTCGGTTATGACCTCAGCGGCATGCTGGTCGGGCAGGACCATCGCGTTGGCGGAAACGGCATCGCCGGCTATGCGCTGAGCCAGAGCCAGGGCCTGGGTCGGCTCGCCGAAAGCGCGGACCAGGGGCACAGCCATGCGCTGGAAGGGATGCTGTACGGCGGCGTGATCCGCGGCGCGTGGTACACGATGGGCCGCTTCGGGATCGGCAGCTATCGTGAAAGCATGCGGCGCCGGCTCGAACTCGGCGACCAGTTCGCCGGCGTGGCCAGCGACGGCAACGGCCGCTACGGTGTGGCCTATGGCGAAAGCGGCTACCGCCTGGCGCTCGGCCGCACCCAGCTCACGCCTTACGTGAACCTGCAGTACGCGCAGGTGCAGCGCGACGGTTTCAACGAGCGCGGTGCGTTCGGCTTCGGCCTGAAATCAGGCGCACAGACGACAGCGCGCTGGCAGGCCGGCCTGGGCTTGCGCGCCATGCGCGACTGGACGCTGGCTGGCGGTGGCAGCCTCAGTCTGCAGACACGGATGCTGTGGCAGCAGTCGTTCGGCCTGCGCGGCGAGGTGTTCGACGCCAGCTTCAGCGGTATCGACCAGTTCGCCCCGGTCGGCGGCATCGGCCTGTCGCGCTACGGCGGCGTGCTCGGCACCACGCTGGGCTGGCAGATGTCGCCCCGCGCCAGCCTGCAGCTCGGCTACGACCGCTACTTGGGCCAGCATCAGCAGGCGCAGATGGCCGCGGCGAATTTCAGCTGGACGTTCTGATCGCTGCACGCGCCGCCTGGCAGGGCGGGCCCGGTCCGACGCCGGCTTTGATTCGGTGATGTAAGTGTGGCGGGCACACGGCCCGCCGCACCCGGGTTTCAGGCCTTGCCGTGGAAAAGCTCGCGGCCGATCAACATGCGGCGGATCTCGTTGGTGCCGGCGCCGATCTCGTAGAGCTTGGCATCGCGCAGCAGGCGGCCGGCGGGGAATTCGTTGATGTAGCCATTGCCGCCGAGCGACTGGATCGCCTCCAGCGCGACCTTCACCGCGTTGGTGGAGGCGTTGAGCAGGCAGGCGGCCGGGTCGATGCGCGACTTCACGCCGTTGTCCAACTGCTGCGCGACCATGTAGGCGAAGCCGCGCGAACTCTGCAGCGCGGTGTACATGTCGGCGACCTTGGCCTGCATGATCTCGAACGTGCCGATCGGCGCGTTGAACTGCTTGCGCTCGCGCACGTACGGCAGGGTGATGTCCAGCGCGGCCTGCATCAGGCCGATCGGGCCGCCGGACAGCACCAGCCGCTCGGTGTCCAGCCCGTTCATCAGCACGCGCACGCCTTCGTTGACCTCGCCGACGATGTTCTCGGCCGGGATCTCGCAGTTCTCGAACACCAGTTCGCAGGTGTTCGAGCCGCGCATGCCGAGTTTGTCCAGCTTCTGCGCGGTGCTGAAACCCTTCATGCCCTTCTCGACGATGAAGGCGGTCATGCAGCGGCTGCCGGCCGTGCGTGGCGCGGTGCGCATGTAGACCAGCAGTACATCAGCATCCGGCCCATTGGTGATCCACATCTTGTTGCCGTTGGCGAGCCACGTGTCGCCGTGCAGCTCGGCCTTGCAGCTCATCGAACCGACCACGTCGGAGCCGGCGCCCGGTTCGCTCATCGCCAGTGCGCCGACGTATTCGCCGCTGCACAGTTTCGGCAGGTATTTCTGCCGCTGCGCCTCGTTGCCGTTGTGGTAGATGTTGTTGAGGCACAGGTTGGAGTGCGCGCCGTAGGACAGGCCGACCGAACCGGATGCACGCGAGATCTCCTCCATCGCCACCATGTGCGCGAGGAAGCCCAGGCCGCTGCCGCCGTACTCTTCCGGCACGGTCACGCCGAGCAGGCCCATGTCGCCGAACTTGTGCCACAGGTCGGCGGGAAACAGGTTGTCGCGGTCGATGCGGTCGGCGCGCGGGGCGATTTCCTTTTCCGCAAATGCATGCACGGACTCGCGCAGCAGGTCGATGTCTTCTCCGAGCGGAAACGGGCGCATGGCGAACTCCTTGAATGCAGGCCGGCGATTTTAGCGCACGCCGCCGCGCCGCGCCGGCCATGGGCGGATGCGGGAGCTACAGCTGGGATTCGATCGGCAGCCAGCTCATCACGCGGGTGATCGCGCGCAGCCACCAGCCGGCGTCGGGTTCGTGTTCGAGCAGCCGCGGCGGTTGCGTGGTGCGGTCCAGCCACTGCGTCGAGCCGTCCGCGTTGCGCCGGAGCTGATGGCTCAGGGCCGGCGCGGCGAGCCGCAGGTATTCCTGTCGCAGGTCGCGGGCCAGGCCCGGGTCGTCGAACAGCACGCCCATCTCGGTATTGAGGTTGGCTGAGCGTGGGTCGAGGTTGAACGAGCCGACGAAGCCGCGCGCACCGTCGATCACGAATGCCTTGGTATGCAGGCTGGCGCCGCTGCTGCCGAACAGGCCGTGGGTGGCGACAGGGCCGTGGCGGCGCAGCTCGTACAGGCTCACGCCGCCGGCCAGCAGTTGGGGGCGGTAGCGCTCGTAGCCACTGTGCACGGCGGGCACGTCGTTCGCGGCCAGCGAATTGGTGATCATGCCGACCCGTGCGCCCGCATGCGCCAGCGCCAGCAGCGTGGCGGTGCCCCGGTTGCCGGGAACGAAGTAGGGCGAGATCAGCAGCACCTCGCTGTGCACGCCGACGAGGTGGGCGGCCAGCCGCGGCTGCAGCCAGCTGTCGCGGGCGGCGGACTTCGTCTTCAGCGGCGGATCGGACGCCACCACGATGTTCGCGCTCCAGTGCGGCGACAGTTCGTGGTTGCTCAGGCGCTGTGCGGAAGGCGAGGCGGCGACCCGCTTCAGATAGACCTGCGCGGTGGCGTCGGCGGATTCGTGGGCGAGCGCGGCGACCAGCTTGCGCAGGTTTTCCGGCGTCTGCGGGTTCAGCGCCTCGATCGGCACCGCCGCGCTGGAGTTCCAGAAATCGTCGAAGATCGCGCTGGCGCCGGCCACCGCCGGGCCGAGCAGGAGCATGTCGAGGTCGCGGAAGTTCACGCGGCGGTCGGCGTCGAAGTACTCGTTGCCGATGTTGCGGCCGCCCACCAGCGCGACCCGGCCGTCGACGATCCACGCCTTGTTGTGCATGCGGTGGTTGACGCTGAAGAAGCGTTGCATCATCTCCAGCGTGCGCCACACGCCGCCGCGGTTGCGGAACGGGTTGTACAGCCGCACTTCGATGTTCGGGTGCGCGTCCAGCGCCAGCAGCGCCGGGTCGAGTCCCTTGGTATTGATGTCGTCGAGCAGCAGGCGCACGCGCACGCCGCGCTCGGCCGCGGCGTACACCTCGCGCGCCAGCAGGTGGCCGACCAGGTCGTCGTGCCACATGTAGTACTGCAGGTCCAGGCTGCGCCCGGCCAGGCGCGCCGAGGCGACGCGCGCGGCGAACGCGTCCAGGCCGTCGGGCAGCAGGGTCGCCGCGGTCTCGCCGGGGTGCGTGGCCAGGTACGGCGCCAGTTCGCGGTCGATCGCCGTCTGTGCCGGCTGCAGCGGCAGCGCCGTGCCGGGCGCACCAGTGGCGCGCGGCGTCAGGTGGTCGGCCAGCAGCAGCCCGCTGAGCACGAGCAGCAACAGCGCCAGCACGCCCCAGCCCAGCCAGATCATCATCCTGCGCATCCGGCACCTCCCGCATCCGATGATTCGGTCACGACCGCACCTGTGCAAAGGCCTGCCGCGGATGGCGGCAGGCCTTTGGGGAGCATGGCATGCCGGAGGCCGGCATGTCGTGTCGAAGCAGCTTATTACTGACCGCGCATGCGGCCCTGGAAGCGGGTGCCGCCGTTGCCCATGTGCGACAGCTTCAGTTTGCCGATCGCGTTGATGCGCTCTTCGGCCAGACGATCCGCGGCACGGTAGGTCGGGATGTTCTCGGTCTTCGAGATCTCGAAGATGCGGCCCAGGTTGTAGTAGATCGTGCGCATCATGCGCATCGCGCGCTCGCGGTTGTAGCCGTCGATCTCCAGCGACACGTTCATCACGCCGCCGGCGTTGACCGCGTAGTCCGGCGCATACAGCACGCCGCGACGCTGCAGCTCGTCGCCGATCTCGTCGGTGGCCAGCTGGTTGTTGGCCGGGCCGCAGATGATCTTCGCCTTGATGCGGTCGATGGTCTGCTCGTTGAGCGTGCCACCCAGCGCGCACGGCGAATACACGTCGGCGTCGACGTCGTAGATCTCGTCCAGGCCCACCGCCTCGCAACCCAGTTCGTCGACGCAGCGCTGCACCGCTTCCTTGTTGATGTCGGTGACGAACACCTTGGCGCCCTGTTCGCGCAGCAGCTTGATGAACTCGCCGCCGACGTGGCCGCAGCCCTGCACGGCGTAGCTGTACTTGCCCACGTCCTCGTTGCCGTGCTTGAACTGCAGCGCGGCCATCAGGCCCTGCAGCGAGCCGTAGGCGGTGAACGGCGAGGGGTCGCCGGAACCGCCGTGTACCTGGTGCACGCCGGTGACGTATTCGGTTTCGCGGAACACGTATTCCATGTCGTTGACGTCGATGCCGACGTCCTCGGCGGTGATGTAGCGGCCGTTCAACGAGTTGACGAAGCGGCCGAACGCGCGGAATAGCGCCTCGGACTTGTCCTTGCTCGGATCGCCGATGATCACCGCCTTGCCGCCGCCCAGGTTCAGGCCGGCCACGGCGTTCTTGAAGGTCATGCCGCGCGACAGGCGCAGCACGTCGTTCACCGCTTCCTGCTCGGTCTTGTACGGCCACATGCGCAGGCCGCCGAGCGCAGGGCCCAGCACCGTGTTGTGGATCGCGATGATGGCCTTCAGGCCGGCGTCCTTGTTGTGGCAGAAGACGACTTCTTCGTGACCCGTGTTGGCGATGGTTTCAAAGATCATTGGAACGGTGACTCCATGATTTGCGGTGCCGGTGGGCATCTACAGATGGGCGGCGGAGGGAACAGCGGGAATCCGCCAGAGGGTGATGAAAACGCTGGAAACTCATCGCCCCGGCCGGAGCCGGGGCGATGAATCAAAGCGACAAGTTTAATACGTCACCCCCGCCGCTGGTGACGCGACGCAACAAGCCTCAGGCGTATGGAGTGCTCAACGGCCCCAGTAACCCGGCTGGAAGTGCCATTGGCGACCGTGGTGCACCCAGTGCGCCGGGCGGTAGTGACGGCCCGGACGCACCCTGACCCAGGTGCCGCCGACCCACACATGGCGACGGGCATAACCATCCCAGCGCCAGTAGCCCGGCGCCCACACGTAACCGCGCCGCGCCGGCGGCAGCCGCTCGAAACGGGGCGGCGGCGGAGCCACGCCAATATTGATGCCGACCGCCACCCGGGTGCGCGCGGCGGCGGGCGGCGCATACGTGGCGCCGGCAAACGTCAGGCCGAGTCCGGCCAGCAGGGCCAGCTTGAGAGGCATGCGGGTCATCGTGTTCTCCGTGAGCGCCGCAAACCGCGGCAGGCAGGACGGAAAACGGGGAACGGCGCGCGCAGTTGACGGCGTGCCGCCCCTCGTTCAGCCAACGATTACATCCGTTCCTTCTACATCCGGCAGTTCGGCGCGTGGCCGCTGGCGCGCGCCTGCTGGTACACCGGCAGCAATTGCTGCGCCTGCTTGTTCAGCGCCTGCGCACGGTTGCCGGAAGAGGGGTGGGTGGACAGGAAGGCCGGCGGCTTGCTGCCGCCTTGCGCGCCCATCTTGTCCCACAACGTCACTGCCGCGCGCGGATCGAAACCGGCCTGGGCCATGTAGCGCTGGCCCAGCGTGTCCGCCTCGCTTTCCTGGGTGCGCGAGAACGGCAGCAGGATGCCCACCTGAGCGCCCACGCCGAGCAGCGCCGCGGCATTGCCGGTATCGCTGCCGCGCGTGCCGGCGTAGATCGTGCCGGCGGCCACCGCGGCCTGTGCCGCCATGTTGTCGGACACGCGCTCCGCACCGTGCCGCGAGACCACGTGCGACAGCTCGTGGCCCAGCACCACCGCCAGCTGGTCCTGGTTGCTGGCCAGCTTGAACATGCCCCGGTTCACGCCGATCCGGCCGCCGGGCAGGGCGAACGCGTTGGCCGTGTCGTCGCCGATGATCTGCACTTCCCATTGCTGGGTGTTCCACGGCGGCGGCAGCACCGCGATCAGCGCGTTGGACACGCAGGTGGCGTAGGCGCGTTCGCGCGGCGCGTCGACGAACTTGCCCTGCTTGCGCATGTCGTTGAACGCGCTCAGGCCCATCTGGCTCATCTGGCTGTCCGACACCATCATCAGCTGCGAGCGGCCGGTCGGCGAGGTGACGCAGGCGGCCAGCAGGGCGGTGGCGAGCGGGATGCTCAGGTTGCGGATTTTCATGCGGGATCCTCCTTGGCTTGCAGCGGCAAAGCATACCCGCAGGGTTTGCTTTGCTGCGTGACTGTCGCCTGATATAGACCGAACGGTCGTGCTATTTTCGCGACCATGACGATCGCCACCCACCCCGGCAAGCGTGCGGCCACCCGCGACACCATCCTCGACCACGCCTACGCGCTGGCCCGCCGCGACGGGCTGGAAGGCCTGTCGATCGGCAACCTGGCCAGCGACGTGGGCATGTCCAAGAGCGGCGTGTTTGCCCACTTCGGCTCGCGTGAAGACCTGCAACTGGCCGTGCTCGACGCCGGCCGCCAGCGCTTCGTGAGCCAGGTGCTACTGCCGGCGCTGAAGCAGCCGCGCGGCCTGCCGCGGCTGCGCGCGATCGTGGCGAACTGGTTCGAATGGAGCTGCGAGCACCAGAGCGGCTGCATGCTGCTGTCCGCCGTGAGCGAGTACGACGGCCGCAAAGGTGCACTGCACGACGGCGTGGTGCGGCAGCAGGCCGGCTGGCGCGACGAGTTGCAGAAGGCGATCGCGCAGGCGGTCGAGCTGGGCCACCTGCGCAGCGACACCGACGTCGCCCTGCTTGCCTTCGAGATCTACGCACTGATGCTCGGCCTGCACCACGACGCCGGGCTGTTCGGATTCGACGAAGCCGGCCACTGCACCAAGGCGGCCTTCGAGCGCCTGTGGCGCAGCTGGCAGACCTGAGGCGAAACCCATGCCCACCGTCATCGACAAGCTCAGGCTCACCACCGTGCGCACCGGCTTCGTGCTGGGCGGGCGGATCGCACCGAAGCGCACGGTGAACCGCGCCGCGCGCCTGTTCGCCACGCCGTATGCCAGCAGCCGCAGCCGCGCGCGGGCGGTGCAGGGCGACGAGGCCATGCAGCGCGGCGAATTGCGCGTCAACGGCGAAACCAACGCCACTTATGTCTGGGGCGATCCGTCGACCCAGCCCTACGCGCTGCTGGCGCACGGCTGGTCCAGCTTCGGCCTGTGCTTCCTGCCATGGGTGGCGCAGTTGCGCGCGCAGGGTTTCGCCTTGGTCACCTTCGACCAGCCCGGCCACGGCCACAGCACCGGCAAGCTGTGCACGCTGCCGGAATTCATCACGACGATCCGGGCGATCGGCGAGCACTACGGCAACGCCACGCTGGCGATCGGCCACTCGCTCGGCGGCGCCGCGGTCACCCTGGCGCAGGACGAAACCTGGCACGCCGAGCGGCTGATCCTGGTGGCGCCAGCCGCCGACATGAAAGCGGCGGCAGGGCGCTTCTTCCGCTACGTGCATCTGGCCGGCTACCTGCGCGAGCCGTTCTACGCGTGGCTGCACCGGCGCACCGGCGTGCACATCGACGAACTGCGGGTGGAACGCAAGCTGCCTATGCTGGGCCAGCCCGCGCTGATCGTGCACGACCTCGACGACGCGGACGTGCCGTGGGCCGAAGGCGAGCGTTACGCCCAGTACTGGCCCGGCGCGCGGCTGTACACCACGCAGGGCCTCGGCCACCGCCGCGTGCTCGACGCCCCCGAAGTGATCGAGGCGGCGCTGGCTTTCGTGCGTGGCGAAGAGATCGGCACACGCGTGGTCGGCAGTCAGGACCTGGCGCTCTGCATTTGAGAGGGTTCCCCGTGTGCCCCTTTGTGGCCGTCATCCCGGCGAAGGCCGGGATCGCACTTCCTCCCCTATGTTTCGGAAGCGATCCCGGCCTTCGCCGGGATGACGGCGTGGTAGCCAAAAACTCCGCGCTCCCTGTCGATCTACTAGAATCGACAAGTTCGAGCACAGAGGTCCGGAGTTGCCATGAGTTCCCCCGCCAAGCACGTCCCCGCCAGCGCCCCGCAGGCTGAAACCACGCCGCTGCGCTTCGTCACCGCGGCCAGCCTGTTCGATGGCCACGACGCGGCGATCAACATCATGCGGAGGATCATCCAGTCGCAGGGCGCGGAGGTGATCCACCTCGGCCACAACCGTTCGGTCGAGGACGTGGTGCGCGCCGCGCTGCAGGAAGATGCCGACGCGATCGCGCTGTCGTCCTACCAGGGCGGCCACGCCGAGTACTTCAAGTACATGGTCGACATGCTGCGCGAGCGCGGCGCCGGCCACGTGCGCGTATTCGGCGGCGGCGGCGGCACCATCACGCCGGAAGAAATCCGCGAGCTGCAGGCCTACGGCGTCGAGCGCATCTACCACCCGAACGACGGCATGAAGCTCGGCCTGGTCGAGATGATCGAGGACGTGATGCAGCGCACTCGCGTCGCGCGGGAACGGGGAATGGGGAACGGGGAACAAAAGCAGAAGCCGACCGAGGCCTTGGTCGACATCGACGATGAAATCGCCGTAGGACGAGTCCTCTCCGCACTCGAGAATGGCGCCTTCTCGGAAACTGAGCTGGTCACGCTGCGCAAGCAATGGAGCGAACCACACCGTTCCCCCGCGACCGCAGGAAGTCCCCTTGCGGGATTCCCCGTTCCCCGTTCCCCAGCTCCGGTGCTCGGCCTCACCGGTACCGGCGGCGCCGGCAAGTCGTCGGTGGTCGACGAACTGCTGTTGCGCTTCCTGCATGCGTTCCCCGACATGCGCATCGCCGTGCTCGCGGTCGATCCCACCCGCCGCCGTTCCGGCGGTGCGCTGCTGGGCGACCGCATCCGCATGAATTCGCTGCGCTCCAAGCGCGTGTACATGCGCTCGATGGCCACGCGCCGCCAGCACGCCGCCACCAGCATCGTGCTGCACGACTGCATCGACTTCCTGAAGAGCCAGCCGTACGACCTGGTGATTGTCGAGACCGCCGGCATCGGCCAGAGCGATTCGGAGATCGTCGACCTGGTCGATTTCCCCGTCTACGTGATGACCAGCGACTACGGCGCCGCCAGCCAGCTGGAGAAGATCGACATGATCGACTTCGCCGAGCTCGTCGTGCTCAACAAGTTCGACAAGCGTGGCGCCGAGGACGCGCTGCGCGACGTGCGCAAGCAGTGGAAGCGCAACCGCACCGCGTTCGCCGTGAAAGACGAGGACGTGCCGGTCTACCCGACCATCGCCAGCCAGTTCAACGACCCGGGCGTGACCTGGATGTTCACCAACCTGTGCCGCCTGATGCGCGAGAAGCTCCATCTCGGCAATGGTGCAGCGGCTTCTGTGGGAGCGGCTTCAGCCGCGACGCTTACGTCGCGCGACAGCAAGGGCATCGCGGCTGAAGCCGCTCCCACAAGGACAGCGCAATCGCCACTCGACTGGAACCCCCAGCTCGATACCACGCTGAAAGAACCGCGCGCCACCGTGCTGATCCCCGGCGCGCGCGTGCGCTACCTCGCCGAGATCGCCGAGCAGGGCCGCGCCATCAACAGCGCGATTGCCCACCAGGCCGAATTCGCCAGCAAGGCGCAGCATTACTACGAGGCGCTGAAAGAACTCGGCGATCTGCAACTGCCGCGTCCGCTCGACCTTTATAGCAGCGCCGACTTGCATCCCTCTCCCATCGGGAGAGGGACCGAGGGTGAGGGTGCGGGCGGAGCAAGTAACTCCACGCAAGCCCCGAACCCTCACCCCCAACCCCTCTCCCAGGGGGAGAGGGGAGCAGATCGCTCAGTGCTCCTCCTGCGCCAGCGCTACAACGCCGCGCTGAAGGAGCTTAGCCACGAAGCCATCCACCAGCTGCGCGAATGGCCGGCGCTGTACGAATCCGTCACCGCCGACGTCAACGAATACAAGGTGCGCGACAAGGTCATCCGCGTCGAGAACTACCGCGACTCGCTGAGTCACCAGAAGATTCCGAAAGTGGCGCCGCCGAAGTCGAAGGAGTGGGGCGAACTCGTCAGTTTCCTCGGCCGCGAAAACCTGCCGGGCCATTACCCATACACCGGCGGCGTCTACCCGTACCGCCGCAGCGGCGAAGATCCCACGCGCATGTTCGCCGGCGAAGGCACGCCCGAGCGCACCAATCGCCGCTTCCATTACCTGAGCCAGGGCGGCGCCGCCACGCGCCTGTCCACCGCGTTCGACTCGGTCACCCTGTACGGCGAGGACCCCGCGCCGCGCCCGGACATCTACGGCAAGATCGGCAATTCCGGCGTCAACATCGCCACCATCGATGACATGAAGAAGCTGTACTCCGGCTTCGACCTCAGCGCGCCCAGCACCTCGGTGTCCATGACCATCAACGGCCCCGCGCCGATGATCCTGGCGATGTTCATGAACACCGCCATCGACCAGAACGTCGAGAAGTACCTGAAGGAAGACGACAAGCGCTGGGCCGCCGCGCAGCAGACCATCGACAGGCTGTACGCCAACGTGCAGCGCCCGCAATACCACGGCGACCTGCCCAAGGGTAGCGACGGCCTGGGGCTAGGCCTGCTCGGCGTCTGCGGCGACGAACTGGTCGACGCGGAAACCTACGCCCGCATCAAGGCCGATACGCTGACCAAGGTGCGCGGCACCGTGCAGGCCGACATCCTGAAGGAAGACCAGGCGCAGAACACCTGCATCTTCTCCACCGAATTCGCGCTGCGCATGATGGGCGACATCCAGCAGTACTTCGTCGACCACAAGGTGCGCAACTTCTACTCGGTGTCCATCAGCGGTTACCACATCGCCGAAGCCGGCGCGAACCCGATCAGCCAGCTCGCCTTCACCCTGAGCAACGGCTTCACCATCGTCGAGTACTACCTCGCGCGCGGCATGAAGGTGGACGACTTCGCGCCCAACCTGAGCTTCTTCTTCTCCAACGGCATGGACCCGGAGTACACCGTGATCGGCCGCGTCGCCCGCCGCATCTGGGCCCGCGCCATGCGCGAGCGCTACGGCGCCAGCAGCCGCAGCCAGATGATGAAGTACCACATCCAGACCTCCGGCCGCTCGCTGCACGCCCAGGAAATCCAGTTCAACGACATCCGCACTACGCTGCAGGCGATGTATGCCCTGTTCGACAACTGCAACAGCCTGCACACCAACGCCTACGACGAAGCGATCACCACGCCCACCGAAGAAAGCGTACGCCGCGCGGTGGCGATCCAGATGATCATCAACAAGGAACTCGGCCTCAACTTCAACGAGAACCCGTGGCAGGGCAGCTACGTCATCGACACGCTGACCGACCTGGTCGAAGAAGCCGTGTACAAAGAGTTCGAGGCGATCAGCGAGCGCGGCGGCGTGCTAGGCGCGATGGACACCATGTACCAGCGCGGCAAGATCCAGGATGAGTCGATGTATTACGAGCAGAAGAAGCATGACGGGTCGTTGCCGTTGATTGGGGTCAACACGTTCCTGCCGAAGGAGCATGCGGGGGAGATTGCCACCGAGATCGAGTTGATCCGGTCGACGGAGGAGGAGAAGGGGGCGCAGATTGCGAATGTGAAGCGGTTTGGGGAGGCGAGGAATGCGTTGGCGGCGGATAGCCTCAAGGTATTGCAGACCACCGCGCGCGATCGCCGCAACGTGTTCGAGCAGCTGATCGAGGCGGTGAAGTACAACTCGCTGGGGCAGATCAGCCATGCGTTGTATGACGTCGGCGGCGAATACCGCAGGAATATGTAGCCCGCGCCCCAACCCTCTCCCCCGGCTCAGCCGGGGGAGAGGGTTGGGGTGAGGGGGCGCTCTTGAACGCGATAGGCAAGAATGTCCAGACGCCAGACAGTTTGGGTTGTTCCGCCTTTGGCCGTACTATCGACGCAAAGCTGAGGTAACCCCATGAGCGAAATCGTATTCCTTGTTGAAGATGCGGCCGAAGGTGGTCTGGTGGCGCGTGCCCTCGGCCACTCCATCCACACCGATGCCGACAGCTACGACGAGTTGCGCAAGCAAGTGCGCGATGCAGTGCAGTGTCATTTTGACGCCAGCGAACGCCCGACCATGATCCGGTTGCACTACGTCAAGGATGAAGTCCTCGCCGCATGAAACTTCCCCGCGACATGGATGCTGCGGAACTGATCAAGGCCCTGGCGCGTCTCGGCTACAGGACTGTGAGGCAGACCGGTAGTCACATACGTCTTCAGTGCGAAAATCCGGTGCATGCCATCACCATTCCCAATCATCGCCCGCTGCGCGTTGGCACGCTGGCCGCCATCATCACGGATGTCGCTGCACAGCATAAGGATGGATCGGGATGCGCTGATCAGGCTGGTATTGGCATGAAAACCTCGCATGAGTGACCTGCCGAAATCGTCATCGACCGAAGAGAAAGTCCCCAGCCAGCCGCTCGTTAGTGGCGATGTGCTGGATGTCGTGCAGCCACCGGGCAGGGGCGATCTATCGGACTGGGTGGAATTGATGGAGGCGGTGGAGGCGTTGTGCCCGGTGTGGCCGGGAGTGGGTGTGGTAAAGGCGGGGACTTATAGACTTTGAGCGTTTGACGCAGGTGGAAGTGAACCTGACCCCGTTTCCGATCGCGGTATGCCATGGCGCGCTCTTCCGGTGTGGCGGCGAGCGTGGTGTATTGCGGGTGCGGCAAGAGAAGGGCCTCTTGGCGAAGGCCGCAATGGCTGGCGCAGCTGGACCAGGGGTAGGCAGCCGGATCGTCCGTCATGCGGGCACGGACGGGATTGAGCTCGATATAGCGGTGGCAGCGCAGCACATAGCTTTCGCTGTCGACCAGGTTGGCCTTGTAGCGGCCTTCCCACAATGTTCCGGTACGCCGATGACGGGCGTTGAATTGGCCGACGTAGCCGCGTCCGAGTTTTTGCATGAGTCGAGCGACTGTCCCGATTTCCGGCGGCGTAGTCAGCAGGTGAACATGGTTGTCCATCAGCACATAGGCGTGCAGTTTGCAGCCAGTGTCGAGTAATGCCTCGCGCAGCAGCGTCAGGTAACGTCGTCGATCGGCATCATCGAGAAAGCAGGGCAGGCGGTTGTTGCCGCGTTGGACAACGTGTTGCGGAATACCGGGCAAGTCGAATCGTGGTTGTCTGGCCATTGCCTGAGGATCGGCGTGGGTGTGTCTTCCCGGTAGCGTCGACGGTCATTGCACCTTGTCGGTGCCGGCCTCCCTCGCTTGTCGGAAAGTGAACCTGACCCCGTTCCCGGCCGACCCCGTTCCCGGCCGAACGCGGGCGAGCCTTGTCGCGCCGATGCATGGGCGATGGGCGGCTCTACGGCGAGCGCGGCACCACCGGCTGATCCACCTGCGGATTTTGCATCTGCTGCATGGGCGGCGTGGCTTGGGCCGGGGTCATCTGTCGCATGTCGTGTTGCCACTGGCCGCTGGTTTGCGCGAGCGGCATGCCGATCGCCTGGGCCACGTTGACGTCGGTATAGCGCTTGAACAGCGAGCTGGTGTCGCCCTGCACGGCGTAGGCGTGGCTGGCGTCGTCGCTCAGCACGACATGGTCGACCCGGCTCAGGCCGTTGCCGTGGGCGGCGACGGCCAGTGCTGCGGCGAGGTTGTCGCTGCGCTGGTCCGGTGCGCGTCCCTGCTGCGCATCCAGACGATGCACGGCGCCGAGCGCCTGCAGGTACATGCCGTTGCCGGGGTGTGTGGCGTCGGCGAGAGTCGCCGGGAGCTTCGCTTGAGTGGTTTCGTGCAGCTTCGCGTCGATGGCTTTGTGCGTCGCAGGGCCGACAACGCCATCGACCTTCATATGGTTCGCACGCTGGAAGGCTTGCACGGCCTCGTGCGTCATCGGGCCGAAGTTGTGATCGCGATTGGTCAGACTTTCGCCGTGAGGTCCCTTGTATCCCAGCTGATCGAGTTTGGTTTGTAGTTCGACGACGCCGGCACCATGGTCGCCCTTGCGCATGGTCTCGCCGGGCTTGGGTTCAGTGCCTGCCTTGTGGTGTGCCTTGGCGTGCTCGTCCACGCCCATGCTGGCGAGCTGCTTGAGGTCGATTGTTCCGTCCTTGATGCCTTTCACCATCTCCGCGGTGATCGTGCCTTTCCAAAGGTCCGATTGCGTCACGCGCTCACTGGCGCCGTTCGGGCCGCCGTTGATGATGGCGCCGGCATGTTTGGCGTCCTCGCGGTACTTCTCGGGGACCTTGTCTTTCCAGTAGGCGATGGCGAGTTTCGCTGCCGTTTCCGGGTCGGCTGCCAGGTCGGGATTGTGCGCGAGGTCGACGCCAAACTTGTCGCCGAAGGTGGTGTAGCTGTCGCGGCCGGTGTACTGAAAATAGCCGCGGCCATGAAACTTGTAGCCATCGCCGGGCTGGTTGTTACCCAGATCAGCGCGGCCTTCGTAGAGCACCTTGGCGACTTCTTTCGGATCGTGGCTGTCGACGGCCGCCTGAATCTCTTCACGCGTGTAACGTACCGCGGCGCTCTTCACGGCACCGACGACGTTGTCCACTGAGGAATACCCCAACCGTTCATGCATCGTGCGAAAGCCATTGGTTTCGACCGACGCATTACCCATGATGTTGGCCAGTTCGGCAGGCGATTCGATACCCGCTTCGACGCAGCGCTTGAACAGCAGGGCAGAACTTTCGTTGAAATGTGGCATGGCAAACTCCTTTTACCTGTTTGTCTTTCCGTGCTTCTCGAGAATTTCGGCCATGGCATCCGGATCAACAGATGACATGGGTGTCCAGGCGAAATCTCCCGGATACGACGCGCTGACGTTGGCAACGCTGTTGCCGTCGGGGTTCGAGGCTGTCGCGCGCTGCAGATACCACGCGCTCTTTTCTTTCGACCATGCGAAATGGAAGGTGCTATCGCCCTTGTCCTTCTGGTTGACGTAGACGATGCTGGTTCGTGCCACCGTGAGGTTGTCGTTCAACGACATGGCGGGCGCGTTACGTGCGACATCGTTGTAAGTGCAATCCACTGCCTTCGTGCTGTGATCTGCTTCGCCAAGCGTGCCGTTCTTCCGGCGCAACACCACCAATTCGCAGGGATTGTTGTCGAAGTCGTAATCGCTCTTTCCGGTGACATGGTGGCGAACGACGATCACCGCCGCCTGATTGCCGTCGCCGTAGAGATCGGCAGGCTTATAGGCAAGCAGGGTGTCGGCGGGTGCGACAAGGGCACGTACATCATTGGGCACGGCAGTCGCTGTATCAATGGGTGCAGCCGTACATGCGGGGGCAATCAGGCTTGCGAGGAAGACAGTGCCGCGGGATCGACGCAACCGCTTGCGAGGGGGAATGGGAAACATGCGAACTCCTGTGGAAGACTGACCCTGAAATCCTTTGCCGGGAAAGCCTAGCATCGGTACTTCGCGGAGGAATGTGAGCGTGCTCGGGAAATGGCGTGAGGGAATGTCGCGACGCGAACAGGGTCAGGTTCGCGACGCGAACAGGGTCACGAACAGGGTGGTCACGAACAGGGTCCACGAACAGGGTCAGGTTCACTTACAGTCGTTTGAATTTGTGGTGTGAGGCGGACGATGTGCCGGCCTGACGCCGGCGAAGCTTGGGTCTTGGCTTCGACCATCGCGCGGAAGTCATCCCGGCCCAGGGCTCGTTGTTGCTGAAGGTAGGTTCGGATGGCTTTCAGGTCGTCGTCGGCCAGGGTTTCGTGGAGCAACTGGCGGTATGCCATGGCGCGCTCTTCCGGTGTGGCGGCGAGCGTGGTGTATTGCGGGTGCGGCAAGAGAAGGGCCTCTTGGCGAAGGCCGCAATGGCTGGCGCAGCTAGAGTGGACCCCATTCGCGCCTCAATCGTCCCCCTCGCGCTCGGATTCGGCGTCGCCACGACGATGGCATTTGGCGCAGTCGGTGGTGTCCAGGATCCCTTCCTCCCGATGCTCGGCCTGGATCTTCGCCGGGGTGTGTTCATGGCATCCGTAGCAGGTGTAGCGGCTGAAGTCGTTCTTGACATGGCAGGTGGCGCAGGGGGCGTCGTGGTCCCCCTCCAGCGGGAAGTACCGGGCGTGATCGAAGGTGGCGGGTTTCCATTGTGTAGTGGCGTGGCACTGCTGACAGTTGCCGCTGATCTGTCGGTGCAGGTCATCTTTCGGTGGCGCATGGCACGCCGCGCATTGCTGTTGCACATCGGTGGCGAGCAACGTGTGCTTGAACGCGGCGGGCTTCCAGTGCTGCGGTGAGTGGCACTGCGCGCAGTCGCTGCCGACTTGGCGATGCAAGGGGTTCGCTGGTGGGGTGTGGCAGCTGGCGCAGCGCTCGCGGATGCTGCTGTCCAGTAGCGCATGGGTGAACAGCGGATGCACCGGTTGAGTGAGCTTCACCCCCGCATGTTCGGTATGGCACGCCATGCAGTCCTGGCGGGTCAGCGCCTGATGAAACGGCAACCTGTCGGCCTTGTGGGGAATCGGGATGCCTGTGGTGGTGACTCGTCCGATGTCGGCCACGGTGTGGCAGGCCACGCAGCGATTCGCCGCCGCGCCGTGCAGGGGGGCATGGCAGGCAAAGCAGTCGGTGGCAAGGGCCTCATGGCTGCGCGTCAGCGGCCCGGGGCTGATCATCAGGTTTGGGTAGACAAAGGCCAGTCCCACCAGCACCAGCAGGTCAATCGCGATGACCAGCAGCAGCCAGCGGCGTTTCATTTCCATCCCCAGAACAGGAAGATGCTGATGATGTGGGCCAGGGCCAGTACCCCGAATGCCAGGGTGATCGGGAAATGCACCTGCCGCCATTGCTTGACCACGTCGAAGGTCATGGTGTCGACATACAGATGTTCCTCGAGGTCGGCATCGGTCAGCCCCTGTTTCTGCATCTTTTCGCGTGCGGCGAGCAGGCGCTTGCGCGAGCGCTCCAGCAGGAATTTACCGGTCAGGCCGCTGCCGACGTTGATCAGCATCGCCCCCACCGCCAGCCAGCCCAAAAGCGCGTTGAAGTGGATGCCTGCATGCACCAGCACGAACAGCGAGCCGAGCCAGGCCATGCGCTCATGCAGACGCAGCAGGCGCAGCGGCTGGCCGACATGGATCAATTGACGCTTGCGCAGCGAGTAGCCGAACGAGCCGATGATCAGCAGCACGCCGGGGATGCCCAGGTAACGACCTATCCAGACCAGGTTGAAGTAGTGCAGCAGGGCATCGATCAGCAACGTCAGCCCAGCGAGCACGGCAAGTGACAGCGTAAATGGCAATACCTCACGCGGCAGCAAGCGGGCTTTCATCGAGTTCATGCGTCGAGTACCAGTCGTGATTGCGGCGTGCCCACGCACAGCAGGCAGCGGCCAGGGGCAACCGGATGGTCGGGCGTGTGCGCGTAGCCGACGGTTCCTTCGATCAGCGCGGTCTCGCAACTGCCACAGCTGCCGGAGCGGCAACCCGATTCGACGAAGACATCGTGGCGTTCGGCGAAGTCGAGTAGCGACGCATCCCGCCCGTCCCAGGTCAGGCTGCGGCCGGAGCGGCGGAACAGCACCTCGAAACTGGCGCTGGCCGCGGCTTGTTCCACGATGGCAGTGTCGCCAAGGCGAATGGATGCCGGCCCGAACGCCTCGAAATGGATGTCCTCGACCGGCACGCCCCAGTCGGCCAGTGCCGGCACCAGGTTCTCCATCATGGGCGTCGGTCCGCACACGTAGAACTGATGCCGCCCCGCCGGCAGGGTCTGGCGCAGCAGGGGCAGGTCGATGTATCCCGCATGCTGGCAATCGCGATCCTCGGCGGCGGGGTTGCTGCACACCACATGCAGATGGAAGGCCGGATGGGTTTGTGCCAACTCCACCAGCAGTTCTCCGAACGCCTGCTCCTGTGCACTGCGCACGCCGTAATAGAGATGCACGCTGCGCCCGGGCTGCTCGGCGAGGCACCAGCGCAGCATGCACAGCAAGGGCGTGATGCCAATGCCGCCGGCGATCAACACCACCGGCAGATCAGGGTTGGGATCAAGCACAAACCGACCTGCCGGGGCTTTCGCCTGGAGCACATCGCCAAGTTGAACCGCGTCGTGCAGATGGTTCGAGACCTTTCCAGGCGGGAGCTCCGGCTGGTTGGCAGGTGCCAAGGTACGTTTGACCGTGATGCGATAGTGCTTGGGATCAGGTGGCTCGGACAACGAATAGCAGCGTACGAGCGGGCTGGCCTTCCCGTCCGCGGTGGCGGCGGCGAAGGTGAGGAATTGGCCGGGCAGGAACGGAGGCAGCGCCACGCCATCCAACGGCGCCAGATAGAACGAACACTGGCTGTGGCTGGGATCCTCGAATTCGCGGCGCACCACCCGAAACTCGCGCCAGCCGGGCCAGGCGCCGGGAGGTGACGGCAGGGCCGGTGTTGGCGAGGCATTTGCGTCCACACTGCGACGCCGCCACACGATCACGCCAATGCCTGCAGCCAGTTGCAGCAGCAAGGCGACGCTGATGTAGGTCAGCAAAGTGAGGGCAGTCATGGGCGGCTGCCGAAGGGTGTCACACTGCACTTGGCCACAGGTGCGCTATCCGCAGACCTGTCTATGCGCAGACGCCCGATGTTTGCCGCGGCTGCAATGGATGGAATGTTGGGCATTGGCTTGTCTCGCGTGCCACGACAGCATCAGCTTATGCGACGCGCCGGTGGCCATATTGACCATGATCAATTCGGGCAAAGACGGGGGGCAGGTGCACACTTAACAGGGTCAACAGGGTCAGGTTCACTTACACCTGATTCCGTGACGCACTCCGGGCATAGCGCGCCAATCTCCATCGCGCGCCTGATTCGCGCAGGACTTGGCGATGTGTGCGACACGTTGAATCGTTTGGTTGCTGCGCGAGTACGAAGCATCGTCGCAATCCGGGGTGACGATGGTCGTTTTCACCGCATTTTCTGACCACCGCGCAAAACCGCTGGCGGCGCCGGCGTGGCGATGAGGTGGTGTCTGTTCCTGATGCCTGCGCCCGGCGGCGGTCAACCGCTGAGAGCGGAAGGTTCCAGCATCGGATCGGGTGCAACCCACGCCGCGTATAGGTCGCGCCATACGTTGAACACGGGACAGTGCCGGC
>CAVPQF010000055.1:0-19575 GCA_963707225.1 uncultured Gammaproteobacteria bacterium | reverse complement strand
TCTAAAGCCGGTCGAACTCGCCGAGCTGGAAGATCGTCATCCAGCGCGCCTTTCACCTGAGCGGCATGGAGGAGCAGGCGTACCGGCTCCAGGAGGCGCTGCAGCGAGGGAGCGCCAGCGTGGAGGGGATTGCCGGGCAGTGCGCGGCCATGCAGAAGCTGTTCTCGACCATGCAAAGGGTAGCCGATGGGCCGGTGCCGGAACTCGCTGCCAGGGGGATCGGGTGCGGTCCGGAACCGGCGGGGTGGGAGCGGGGCTGGGGTGGCAACGCTCTCCTCGCCGCGGAGCACGAGGCTCAGGTGTCGACGTCGCAGCAGCAGGGTGAAGTGACCTTCGCGACGGAGCACTTGACGCTAAGGGAGGTCCGGGACAGGTAGAAAAGGGGATGATCACCGCAGCGGTCGGCAACTGCGGGGGTGCCGTTGATGACGGCCTCGCTGACCTCCACCGCGCCGAGGTTGGCCCGGCGCAGGCGCTGGGCCAGCCGGTCGGCGTTGTCCGCATCGGCAAACGCACCCACCTGCAGGTAGATTCCCGGATGTCCGCTTGTGACCACGGTCGGCGGCGGCAGTTCCTGCAGCGGCTGCCCAGGGTCGATCCCGCGCACCTCGACCAGGCCGGTGCCCTTGGGCCAGATGCCGATCTTCACCGCCGCGGCATAGGACAGGTCGATCAGCCGGTTGTCATGGAACGGGCCGCGGTCGTTGACCCGCACGATCACGCTCCTGCCGGTCTCCAGGTTGGTGACGCGCGCGTAGCTGGGCAGCGGCAGCGTGGTGCTGGCCGCGCTGAACGCGTACATGTCGTAGGTTTCCAGGCTGGAGGTCTTGTAGCCGTGGAACTTGTTGCCGTAGAACGAGGCGATGCCGCGTTCGTCGTAGCCGCGCGCGCTGGGCAGCACGCGATAGGTCTGCCCGCGCACGGTATACGGCGACTTGTTGCCGTACAGCGAATGCGGTTCCGCCTTCGGCACCGGCTCGACCAGCTTGCTGATGTCGAGCGGCGGCGGCACGCTGTCCTCGCCGTCGCGATAGCGGCTGCCCTGCGGCTTGCTGAGGTCGTCGTGAAAACGGTCGCTGCTGCCGGCCTGGCCCCGCGCAGGATCCTGCCGGCTGCCGCCGCCCTGCGAGGGCTTCGTCCGGTGGCCGCCGCAACCGACCAGCAGCAGGACCGCCGCCAGCGCCGCCGCCAAACGCGCCGCCTTCATCGCGCGGCTTCCGCCTGACCCAAGCCGGCGGCGATCGCCTGCGCCAGCTGGTCGACCGCCATCGCATACAGCGGGCTGCGGTTGTAGCGGGTGATCACGTAGAAGTTCTGGAAGGTGAACCAGTACTCCGGCCCGTTCGGCCCTTCCAGCGTCTGCAGGCTGGTGGGCTCGGCCGGCGACAGCGGCTGCAGCGGCGCGTAGCCCCAGGCTTCGAACTGTTCCAGCGGCCACTGCGGCATGGCGTCCTTCACCGCGACCGGCTGCGCCGCGCCGTCAGGCTGCGCCCGCGCCGCCACCGGACCGCCGCTGACCCAGCCGTGCTGCGCGAAGTAGTTCGCCACGCTGGCGAAGATGTCCGGCAGCGAGTTCTGCAGGTCGATATGGCCGTCGTGGTCTGCATCCACCGCGAAATCGCGGATGCTGGTGGGCATGAACTGGCCCCAGCCCTGTGCGCCGGCGTAGGAACCGGTGAGCGTGTCGATCGGCCCGGCCAGGTGGTTGCCCGGCAGACTCAGCAGTTCCTTCAGCTGTTCGCGGAAGAACTTCGCCCGCGGCGGGTAGTACAGGCCGAGCGTGACCAGGGCGTCGAGCACCTTGTACTTGCCGGTGTTGCGGCCGTAGCTGGTCTCCACGCCGACGATCGCCACGATGTACTGCGGCGCCACGCCGTACTGCCTGCCGATCTGCTCCAGCAGCGCGCGGTGCTCGCGATAGAACGCGACGCCGTCGTCGATGCGCTGGTCGGTCAGGAAGATCGGCCGGTAATCCTTCCAGGGCTTCGCCTCGGCCGGGCGGCTGATCGCATCGAGGATGCTCTGCTGCATCTTCGCGCCATCGAGCAGCGCGTTCAGCGCCTGCGGGCTCTTGCCGGTGTCGCGCACCACCTCGCGTACCAGTTCGGCCTGGCCGGGGTGCGTCGCCGCCAGGGCCGGGGTCAGCGCGCCCATCCACAGCAGGCCGATACACAGCAGGCTCGGGATGGCGAGGAAACGGGCCGTGTGCGGCGCAGGCGTGGCTGTCATGTTGTGGCTTCGCTCACGGAATAACGATGTCGTCGAAAGCCTAACACGCACGCGAGCGCAACTTCGGGCGCCGCGATGCCGATGCGCCGGGCATGTTCAGATGTGCATCTTGCGATTGGCGTGGATCGACATCAGCACGCCGAAACCGGTCAGCAGCGACACCGCCGAGGTGCCGCCGTAGCTGATCAGCGGCAGCGGCACGCCGACCACCGGCAGCATGCCGGCGACCATGCCGCCGTTGACGAACACGTAGACGAAGAAGCTCATGCCGATCGCGCCGGCGAGCAGGCGCGAATAGGTGTCGCGCGCCTCCATCGCGATCCACAGGCAGCGGCCGATGATGAACGCATACAGCGCGATCAGCACGGCCACGCCGACCAGGCCGAACTCCTCGGAGAACACCGCGAAGATGAAATCGGTGGTGTGCTCGGGCAGGAAGTCCAGCCGCGACTGCGTGCTGTGCTGCCAGCCCTTGCCGAAGATGCCGCCGGAGCCCACCGCGATCTGCGACTGGATGATGTGCCAGCCGTTGCCGAGCGGGTCGGACTCGGGGTTGAGCAGGGTCAGCACGCGGTCGCGCTGGTACTGGTGCAGGAAATGCCAGCCGACCGGGACCATGCCGGCGACCGCACCGACCAGCAGGCCGATGCGCCACCACGCCATGCCGGACAGGAACAGCGCGAACGCGCCGGCCGCGGCCACCAGCACGGCGGTGCCCAGGTCCGGCTGCTCGGCGATCAGCCCGGCCGGGATCGCGATCAGCATGCCGACCACCGCGATGTCCTTCCAGCCCGGCGGCAGCTGGCGCGGGTGCAGGTACCAGGCCACCATCATCGGCATGGTCAGCTTGAGCAGTTCGGACGGCTGGAAGCGCATCACGCCCAGGTCCAGCCAGCGGATCGAACCGCGCCCCTCGCCCAGGATCGCCACCACCACCAGCAGTGCGGTGCTGCCGGCGTACAGCCACGGCGTCCAGCTACGCAGCACCGCCGGCGGGATACGCGATACCAGCAGCAGCAGCGCGCCGCCCAGCACGAAGCGGCCAGCCTGGCCGCCGACCAGGGCCAGGCTGCCGTCGCCCGCGCTGTACAGCGTCACCAGCCCGATCAGCGCCAGCACGAACAGGCCAAACGCCAGCGGCAGGTCGATCCGCGGCCGGGTAAGGATGCGGCGCAGGAAGCGGCGCAGGCGAACTTGCAGTGTCCCGATCATGGATTCGCTCCATCGGCGCTGGACGCCTGCGCCGGCAAATCCTCCACCGGGCTGCCGTCCTCGATGGACGGTGCCGATGCCGGCAGTGGTACGTCGACAGGCAGCTTCATGCCCTTGGCGAGAGCCCAGGCATCGAAGATCTTGCGCATGATCGGCCCGGCATCCGTGCCGCCCCACGCGCCGGCTTCCAGCACCACGGCGGTGGCGATCTGCGGATCGTCCGATGGCGTATAGCCCATGAACCACGCGCGATGGCGCGTTGCCAGATAGGCGGTGCTCTTGTTCGTGTCGTACGCCTCGGAGGTGCGCGAGAAGCGTTCGGCGGTGCCGCTCTTGCCGGAGATCAGGTACGGAAACCCGTCGTTCAATCGCGCGAGCCTGCCGGTGCCGCTGACGATCACCGCACGCATGCCTTCGTTGACCACGTCCCATTCGGAAGCCTTGCGGATCAGCGTGGGTCCGCTCGGCGGATTCGGCAACGGTCGCCGTTGTCCATCCGCCACCGCCGCGGTGGCCATCACCAGTCGCGGCGCATATGGCACGCCATGGCCGGCAAACGTGGCGATGGCATGACCGAGCTGCAGCGGAGTCACCGCCCAGTAACCCTGGCCGATGCCGGCAATGACGGTTTCGCCCGGGAACCAGCCGAACTTGCTGTGCGCCGCTTTCCACTCGCGCGAGGGCAGGATGCCTTCGGACTCGCCGACCAGATCGATGCCGGTCTTGCTGCCGAAGCCGAAGCGGCTCATCCATGTGCTTAGCCGATCGATGCCGAGATCCAGCGCGAGCTTGTAGAAGTAGGTGTTGGTCGACTTCTCGATCGCGCGCACCATGTTCACCGTGCCGTCGCCGCCGCGGGTGTCGTCGCGATAGCAGCGCTTCTGGCCGGGCAGACAGAACTGGCCCGTCGACAACACGGTGTCCTCGGGCCGGCGCACGCCGTACTCGAGCCCGCCCAGCGCAAGAAACGGCTTCACCGTGGAACCGGGCGGATACACGCCGCGCAGCGCGCGGTTGTACAGCGGCTTGTCCGGGTCGTTGGTCAGCGCGGCGTAGTCAGCCTGGCTGATGCCGTTGACGAACAGGTTGGGATCGAAGGTAGGAACGCTGACCATCGCCAGCACTTGGCCGTTGCGGGGATCGATCGTGACGGAGGCACCGGACCGGCCGGCAAATGCATTTTCGGCGGCCCGTTGCAGCCGCACGTCAATGCTCAGGTACAGGTTCTTGCCCGGAACCGGCGGGTGCGTTTCCAGCACGCGCTGGGTGCGCCCGTCCACATTCACCTCAAGCAGTTCGTAACCCGGTGTGCCGTGCAGCACATCCTCGTAGGAGCGCTCGATGCCGCTGCGGCCGACGTGGCTGGTGCCCTGGTAACGCTTCGGGTCGAGCCTTTCCACGTCGGACGCATCGATGCGCCCGACATAACCCACCACATGCGCGAACAATTCACCAAACGGATAGCGGCGGGTCAGGTACGGCATCACGTCCACGCCAGGGAAACGCCAGCGGTTCACCGCGAAGCGATCGATTTCGTCTTCGGTCAGGTGCATCTTCAGCGGCACGCTCTCGAAGCGCCGGCTCTGCTTGAGCTGCTTGCGGAACGCGTCCAGGTCGTCCCGATCCAGCGGCACCACCTGACCCAGTTGTGCCAGCAGCGCCGGCATGTCCTTGATCTGCTCCGGCACCACTTCCAGCCGGAACGCCGGCACGTTGTCGGCCAGCAGCACGCCGTTGCGGTCGTAGATCAGCCCGCGTGCCGGCGGGATCGCGCGCGGCTTGACCCGGTTGGCCTGCGAGCGGGTGACGAACTCGTCGTGGCGCATCACCTGCAGGAACATGAAGCGGCTCAGCAACAGGCACAGGCACAGCGCGATCAGCACGAAGCCGGCCAGCGCACGACGCCGGAACAGGAGGCGTTCGCCGCGGGGGTCCTTGATCGAACGCCGGAGCTTCATGTCACTGGTTCATGTCTCATTGAATCCGCAGGCGCGCGCGCAAGTCGTCGAGCAGCAGGAACAGGAACGGCCACAGCGCCGCGCTGACGAACGGCGAGATCCACCAGCTCGCTGGCGGCAGCGACGCACCGGCCAGCATGCGCACGATCAGCAGCAGGATGCGGTCGTTCAGCAGCAGCGCCAGCACCGCCAGCGCCTGCTGCCACATCGGAAAAAAGCGCAACCGCGAGCGGAAACGCAGCGCGATGAAAACCAGCGCGCACAAACGCAGCGCCTGCTCGCCCAGCACCATGCCGTTGAGCAGATCCGCCGCCAGGCCCACCACGAAGGCCAGCCCGAGGGTGACCCGATCCTCCGACTCCAGCGACCAGTACAGCAGGAACAGCGCCGGCCAGTACGGCTTGAACGGCTCCAGCACGCCGGGCAACGGCACCAGCATCGACAGCAAGGCGAACACCAGCGTGCCGACGAACCACCACAGGCTCAGGCGCTGCTTGTTCATCGCAGCGCCCCGCCGGTGGCCGGCGGGGCGGCCGAGGCGGCGCCCGCAGGCGCCAGGTCACTCGGCGGCCCCATCGGTGTCACCGGTGCGGGCGGACCGTCCGGCTCGGCCTGGTCGTGCAGCAGCAGCACGTCCTCGCTGCGGTCCAGGTCGGCCGACGGCTGCGCCATCGCCACCAGGAACATGCCGGTCGCCGCCGGCGCCACCGAGCGCACCTCGCCGACCGGAAAGCCCGGCGGGAAGCGTCCGCCGAGGCCCGAGGTGAGCAGCTTGTCGCCCGCACGCACGTCGGCCGCCAGCGGAATGTCCGGCAGGGCGATCTGGTCACCCTCGCGCGAACCATAAGCCACGGTACGCAGGCCGGTGCGCTCGATCACCACCGGGATCGCGTGCGCCGGATCGGTGATCAGCATCACCGCCGACGTGGTCGGCAGCACCTCCTTCACCTGGCCCATCACGCCGTGCGCGTCGATCACCGGCTGGCCCGGCCTGACCCCGTCGCGCGCTCCCATGTTCAGGGTGAGCTGATAGCGGTAGGCGCCCAGGTCCACGCCGATCACCCGCGCGAGCTGCACGTTCAGCTCGAGGCTGTGCTGGGTGTCGAGCAATTCCTTCAGACGCTGGTTCTGTTCGGCGACGGCCGCCATCCGGTTCAACTTGGCGTTGGCCAGCAGCAGGTCCTCGCGCAGGCGCTGGTTCTGCTCGGTCAGCCGCTGGCGGTCGGCAAACGCCACGCTCATGGTGCGCACGCCCACCGCCGGCAGCCCGGCCAGCCGGTACACCGGCTCGACCACGGCCGCCGCCGTGTAGCGCAGGCGCCATAGCCAGCCGTTGCGATGGTCGAGCACCATCAGCACCACGGCCAGCGCAAGATAGACGATCAGCCGCAGCGTGCCGGCTGCATTGCCGGCAAACAGAGGCGAGGATTCGTCGCGCGTGCGCGCCATGGCCGCCCCTGCCTGGCGTGGTTATTCGGGTGCGAAGAAGTCGCTGCCGTGCTGATCGATCAGCTCCAGCGCCTTGCCGCCACCACGCGCCACGCAGGTCAGCGGGTCGTCCGCCACCTGCACGTGCAGGCCGGTCTCCTCGGAGATCAGGCGGTCGAGGTCGCGCAGCAACGCGCCGCCGCCGGTGAGCACGATGCCGCGCTCGGCGACGTCGGAACACAGTTCCGGTGGGGTCTGCTCCAGCGCCGACTTGACCGCCGCCACGATGCCGGCGAGCGGCTCGTGCAGCGCCTCGAGGATCTCGTTGGAGTTGATCGTGAACATGCGTGGCACGCCCTCGGCGAGGTTGCGCCCGGAGATCTCGATCTCCTTGACCTCGCTCTGCGGGAACGCGCAGCCGATCTGCAGCTTGATGCGCTCGGCGGTGGATTCGCCGATCAGGGTGCCGTGGTTGCGCCGCACGTAGTTGATGATCGCCTCGTCGAAGCGGTCGCCGCCGACGCGCACGGACTGCGAGTAGACGATGCCGTTGAGCGAGATCACCGCCACTTCCGAGGTGCCGCCGCCGATGTCCAGCACCATCGCGCCGCGCGCCTCGTGCACCGGGATGCCGGCGCCGATCGCCGCGGCCATCGGCTCCTCGATCAGGAACACGTCGCGCGCGCCGGCGCCTTCGGCCGATTCCTTGATCGCGCGGCGCTCGACCTGGGTCGAGCCGCACGGCACGCACACCAGCACGCGCGGGCTCGGGCGCAGGAAGCGCGACTTGTGCACCTGCTTGATGAAGTGCTGCAGCATCGCCTCGGTCATGGTGAAGTCGGCGATCACGCCGTCCTTCATCGGTCGCACGGTGGCGATGTTGCCCGGCGTGCGGCCGAGCATGCGCTTGGCGTCGCCGCCGACCGCCGCGATCGTGCGCGGGCCGCCGGGACCGCGGTCCTGGCGAATCGCCACCACCGAGGGTTCGTTCAACACGATGCCCTGACCACGCACGTAGATCAGCGTGTTGGCCGTGCCGAGGTCGATGGAGATGTCGTTGGAGAAGATCCCGCGAAACTTCTTGAACATGAGTCCGCCGTGGTCCGGCCTGGCTAAAAAGTAAGCTCGCCAGTCTAGTCAGCGTGGCTCGCATGCGCAAGGACAATAACGTTAAGAAACCCTTCTACAACACGGCCATAAGCACGCTTTCTGCGCCTCGAAGTGAGCTGGAGCCTCTCGCAAAAAGTCGCCAACGGGGACGGATAGCGGTACGATTCCGGCCTTTGGCCGAAGCCGGCCGGTTCGGCCCTCGGTCAACCGCGGCCGCGCGGTCTTTCCACACCTTGCCCGGGGGCTCCCGCACACATGTCTGCCGTCATCTGCGGATCGCTGGCCTACGACACCATCATGGTGTTCCAGGACCAGTTCAAGAACCACATCCTGCCCGACCAGATGCACATCCTCAATGTGTCGTTCCTGGTGCCGCGGATGCGCCGCGAGTTCGGCGGCTGTGCCGGCAACATCGCCTACAACCTCAAGCTGCTCGGCGGCGACCCGCTGCCGGTGGCCGCCGTGGGCCAGGATTTCGGGCCGTACCGCAAGCACATGGAGCAATGCGGCATCCGGCTCGACTGCGTGCGCGAGTTCGACGACCAGTTCACCCCGCAGTGCTTCATCACCACCGACCTGGACAACAACCAGATCACTGCCTTCCATCCCGGCGCGATGTCCAGCGCGCAGGAAAACCACGTGCGCGACATCCCCGAGATCGACTTCGCGATCGTCGCACCCGACGGCCGCGAGGCGATGCTGCAGCACGTCGACGAGTTCGCCACGCGCGGCGTGCCGTTCATCTTCGATCCGGGCCAGGCGATGCCGCTGTTCAACGGCGACGAGTTCCGCTCGATGATCGGCAAGTCGACCTACGTGATCGTCAACGACTACGAATCGCAGCTGCTGCAGGCCCGCACCGGCTGGAGCGCCGCCGAGATCGCCGAAAGGGTGACTGCGTACATCGTGACCCGTGGCCCGCGCGGCTCTCTCATCCACGTCGGCGGCGATACCCACGGCATCCCGCCTGCGCGCGAGCGCCAGATCGTGGACCCGACCGGCTGCGGCGACGCTTACCGGGCCGGCCTGATCTTCGGCATCATGCGCAAGAAGGACTGGCCCACGATCGGTCGCATGGCCTCGCTGATGGGCGCGCTGAAGGTGGAGCATCCCGGCACGCAGAACCAGCGCTTCAGCTACGCCGAATTCGCGGCGGAGTTTCTCGACCAGTTCGGTTACGCGCTGGACTGATCGCGGCTTGTTCGCGAGGCTCGCGGCACGCCCCTGGCCTCGCTCGTTCAGCCGACGCGAAAACCGATGGTGGCGTTCACCGCATCCTGCCAGCCGCGGTACAGCCGCTCGCGGCGGGACGCTTCCATGGCGGGCCGGAAGCACCGGTCCATCTGCCACAGCGTCGCGATCTGCTCGCGACTTTCCCAGAAGCCCACGGCCAGGCCACTCAAGTTCCGCAGCTAATCGCATAAGTCATTGATTTGCTTATCTCGCGATGGGCAAAAATGACACAACAACGGTCGTCAGGTGGGTTGATCGATACCGAGAGCCTCGAAGAGATCGAGTTGCTGAGGTGAGGTCTTGCCGATGCCGGTGAGATGCTGCTCGCCGAGTTGCACGCGGTGTTTCTGCAGACGCCGCAGGAGTTCCAGCGTGGTCTTTGGGCTATGCGTGCTGCCGCTGGCCTTGAGCCGCATGCGCATGACGCGATAGAGCACGAGGGCGAGAAAGCAGATCAGCGCATGGGCACGGATGCGCTCAGGTAGCCGGTGAAACACCGGCGCGATATCGATGTCGTTCTTGAGCACACGGAAGCCGCGCTCGATGTCGGCCAGGCTTTTGTAACGCTCGATGATGTGTTCGGCGCTGAAGTCCAGGACATTGGTCAGCACGATGAGTTTGCCGTCGTAGCGTTCGGCGTCCTCCATGGCCGTCTCGTTGATGGCGTAGGAGAAGCGATCGGCGTGATAGTCCGCCTGCACGAAGCGGGTCAGCTTGGCCTCGGCGATAGCGTGCTGGAAACGGCTATAGGCGCCGCGATCGCTCGCCTTGCGGCCGCGTTCGCTCTGGCCGGCATCTTGCGCATCGAGCTTGCTCACCAGTTTGGCAGCGAGGTCGTCGAGCTCGGCAATCTTGCGTCGTCGCTTCGCCGCCTGCGCCGCCGCTCGCTCCGGATCGTGCGCCACCACCAGGCGGTGACCGGCGAACTGGCCTTCGGCGATGCTGGCGGCGGTCGGATCAAACGTCATGCCTTCCAAGGTGCCGCCCAACGCCCGATAGCGTCGCGCCGGCACGGCCAGAATGAATTGCAGCTGGCGCGACGTCGAGGTGGCCAGGGCGGTGAGCTCGGCGACGTTGTCCAGACTCAGCAGGCCACGGTCGGCCACGACGATCACACGCTCGATCGCGAAGCGTTGCAGCACAGACTCCAGCATCGCGGTGAGCGTCGTCGTCTCCGACACGTTGCCGGCGTGTACCGTGTGCATCAGTGGCAGCCCTTCGGCCGACTGCACTACGCCCAACACGAACTGACGCGCGATGCCGCCGGTCTGCTTGTTCAAACCGAACGCGCGCACATCATGGGCCACCTCGCCTTCGCCGTGGATTCGAATCGTCGTCAGGTCATAGAACACCACCGACAGTTGCTGATCGAGCATGGGCTTGAGTTGCGCGGCGACACGCGTCTGCACGGCTTCAGCGTGATCCATCAGGGCATCCATCGTACGCAGCAACTGATCGTGCGTCACCGTCTCGGGCATGCCTGGGATCGACACCGTCTCCAACCAATCCAGGCAGCCGAGCTTGGATTCCGGCGCGCACAGCCGGTTGAACACCATCGCGCGCACCAGCGCTTCGGCATCGAAGCTGCGCCGCGAGGAGCGCAAGGCACGCTTGATGGCCTCGCCAAAACCCAGGCTCGACCACAGTTCGTTCAAGGCATAGACATCGCCGAACGCCAGAGCCGTGTCATATTGCGGCACCGGTGCCGAGGCCGGTACGCGGCCCAACGCGCGCTGCAACCCATGGATCAACGGATCAAGCTTCGTACCCTCCAGCTTATCCAGCCGCCCGAGGTTGGCCACTACGCGCTGGCGCACGCCCGCGTCGGTGCGGAAGCCCTCGACGATCTGCAAATAGCTCCGGCCGCCGGAGCGCGTAATGCGCGTATACATGTGCCAACCGTAGCACGTGTATAAGCCACATGGAATGGAAGATATCGTTAAGGCGTGACACAACACGACCTATCCGAAAAGGACGCCACGAGCACGGCAACTCGTTGACTTGATTGAGCTCGCTGGCGGAGTTGGCGGAAATTTCGGGCGCGAACTGCGGAACTTGGGGTACCGGACGCTTACAAAGAAAGTAAGCGACTGCCGTAGCCACCTTGCCCGGCGGGCAAGGTGGCTACGGCAGTCGCTTACCTTCGAACGAAAGATTAGGCATGAGCGGACAGCAACACGCCGACAACATAGCCAACTCCTGCAAGCACACCCACCAAAATTGCGCCGTTAGCACGAGAAAGTTGCCACTGCTCTTTGAAGCTGATGCCCAAGGCGGAGCCAACCGCAAGAGAAACCGCCAGCCAGGGACGAAACTCGCGGCCGAACAGGTGAGAGATGAGCATGGCAACGAGTATGCCTAGAAGTGCACCTGCGAGTGCAGTACCAGCATCTTTGATGAACCGCATGCACGACCTCCTTGTGCCAACGATTGAGTCGAGCGGCGACGTAGCCGGCCACGCCAACGCTTATGTGTTGGTTCCCAACACTGCCGCGTCGATCAAAGGCAACTCCGAAAGTCCTAGCTTCCGGCCGGCCCACAAAGGGTCGACCGGAAGTCACGGCTGGTGTTGCCGCCCGCACCCCTCCACTTAGCAGCCGTGGCCCTCTTGCCTGCCGAGGTGTCCCTAGGCCCTGTGGACTATTTCACGGTCGCCCGAGTAATCGCCTGCAGGAACGTCTCGGGGAAACCGCCGCGGCGACGAGCTTTCACGGCGACGGGCGCATGCCCCGGAACGCTCATCCCGATGCGTTCTGCCGCCGAGTGGATCTGCTCGGCGTAGGACATGCCAGCCATGTCGCTTACAGCTAGGCCAACCCACTTGTTCCCGATAGCGGTATGCAGTTCTTCATCCCGCCCAAAGAAGCGAAGCAGATTCGCCGAACGGTGATCTCCTGCCGCGGCGAAAGATGCGGCCAAGGCATGGACCGAATCCAGCGCGTTTCCCTCCTGAACCAGTTGTTCGATGCACAAGCATTCCAGGACGTCTCGCCCGGCCATCCAGCGATCCCAAACCTTCAGCGAGTAGCGCCGGCCGACAGCTGGCCCGCCGAGCTCTTCGCTGCGAATCAAACATGCCCGTGCGTGCCGTGCTTCGTCCCACGTTTGTCTGGCCATGTCCAACTTGAAATCGACGGGCATCTCGCGGAACCGAACGATGGCGGTGGCGCACACCTCCATCGCTGAAAGTTCGATGTCCGCAAATACGTCATGAAGGATTTGGGCGCGACCCGCGGGCGAGACGATGAGGTCAGCCCACGCAGGTTCGTCTCCCCGTCTTGCCTCCAGTACCTCGTCGCGAGAGGGGACCGTCGCCACGTGCGGGATGGGCAACGTTGCCCCGTAGACCACCGTCATTCCGGACGCACCGCCGACGCTTTTAGGACGCGGGAAGACGTTGCCGGTAAGCCGTGTCGAAAGGATGAGGCCCGGACCATCTAGGGCCCTGGCGAGCGGATCGGCCTCAATCGCCAACGCGTAGTTGCGCGCCAGGCCTTCCACTAGCTCGCGAGCCTTTGCCGCGGCAGCAAGGATGCCTGCGTCGCCGTCAGCATCGAGAAGTGCCCGGAACTGCTCTTCTAGTGGTCGTGGCCCGAGAACGCGTGGGTCGTCCGTGAGTTCGCGGAGCCGATCATGTGCGGCCCGAAGCTGGCATCCAAAGTTGCCCAGTTCATAGCCCATGGCGATCTTCGAATCCGTCGAGACCACGCGAGGTAGCCAACACGCATACAGCTCCATGCTGCGAATCAGGCCGAAGCAAAGGCCGCCCGCTGCTGTCATCGCTCCGATCAATGGCGACATGGGGCTAACCATGACCGAGTCGGTGGGCGCCGTGCGTCCAATAAAGTCGGCCCAACATCGCGTGACCGTCAAAGATGTCGGGCATCACTGCCACTAGCGCTGCGGCCAGCCATTTTTCCCACTTTGCGTCGGTTGGCGTGGGGTGAAGTGCCAACTCCTGTTCCAGCGCCTGACGAGCTTCCAGTGCTTTGCCCAGACCGTGCAGGGTGATCGCACGCATCAGCCGGAGTGGGGCGGCGACCTGGTCGCCCAGAACCTCGATCATCCGATCGAGTCTCCGAAGTCCATCAGGACGGTCCCAGCCTACGGTTGCCGCATGCAGGATATCGCGCGGAACAGGCCGCTCCAGGCGGAAGATAGCCGATTCACCAACTTTGTCATGTTCGACACTGACATAGTCGAGAAGGCTGCCCATGCCCACGGCGATCCAAGGCTGCGTCGGTGAATAAAAGTCCTGCTGGACGATCAGTGAATGACCAGGAATTAGGCAGGGAAACCAACGGTTGAACACGAATGCGCTCAGGGGCGCGGTCTTGGCAAGGTCGACAACTAGGATCTCGATGGGTCGTTCAATGCGACCCACTTGAATCAGATCGCCTGCGCGAACCTCGACATATCCGATGCGATCGCCCATATTGGCCAGGAATTCGGGCAGGAACGACTCGCCGTAGCGGATGTCGAGCCCAAGGCCCGCAAGATACTCGCCGACGTAGCGATCGCCGACCGTAAATCGGTCCAGGGCAATAATTGGATGCGGGCCCGCCTTTGGCTCAGCCAGTTCGGCAAGCCCCTCGCTAAGTGCCCGGGTGCTCGCTCCAATAGAACAACCTGCGTCAACAATGCAGCCGTCTCCGCGGTAATGGCTGCGGACGATGCGTTGATAGTAAGTGGCCTCTGCCGGTTCTATGAAGCCCGGTAGTTCCCGTCCCTGTCCCTGTCCGCTCACGGTCTCACTCCATGCTTGTCAGTGCGACGCCGGCCGTCGCCAGAGCCTCCCGAGCCGAGGAGTGGACCCCCTCGCGTTCCAAGACACCGCCAGCGATCAGTGTGTCGAATATCGCCTCACCATCGCCTTGCTCGACCAAGTTGGCGATCTCTAGCTCCAACAGGTCGTCCAGCATCCTGGGCTCTAGGGTCAGCAACGCGTCGTCAACCCCGTGAAGCGTTGCCTTACCATGAGTCAGCGCACCACTCCAGGCATTCGGTCGTGCGATCACGCCGAAAACGAAGGCCAGCTCTTCCGCCCGAGCGCCGATCAGTGCGCGAACCGCGCCTCGCTCGTGGGCGCTGACGGATCGATGTCGATAGATGGATGTGCCATAGACACTATGAAAAAGTCCTGCCAGGCATACCTGTTCCTCGCAACCCCACTCTTTCAGTAGGCGCCAGGTTCCCACCAGGTGGTCCAGTAGCGCGCGCCCAGAATGGGCAGAGTCGGCTGCGCCACGGCGTCGTAGGAAACCGAGAAGGCTTGCGCGGGGCAGGGGAGCGACGTTGATGCTGTCGCTGGGATCGTTGCGTTTGAGCTTAAAGACCAACGTCATCCGTAGGGCTGGACAATCTCGACTAGGGGAACGTGCGACGTGCTGAACAGTGCCATCGAAGACGATCATTCGGCCCGGTCGGGGCATCACCGCTTCGCACCGGCCGTCTTCGCCGATGAAAACAGTTTCGCCGGCCCACTCAGGGCGCCAGGTCGAGTTGATGTAGACCAGCGCAGTCAACGCATCCTCACCTGGCTTAGCATCACGGTGAACATGGCCATCAAGTCCGTAGGTGTGACCATTGGCGTAGCACCGGACAAGGTGGTAATCCGGCGCGACCTCGTCCTTGATGCGCTCCCAGACGGCGGAAATCGCACTCAGCCTTCGGTTCTCGGCTAAGAGTTCGTCCTGACGGACGAACTCATCAGGCTGTCGGCTCCCGCAAAAGTGAATGTGCCAGAACGGAGTTTCCTCGGCTCCGACGTTTGACTTCCATCCGTAAGACCAAACCTCGCCCCGAAAATGGTGAGCCATGGTGCTGAGGTCGACAAAGTCATCGATCACCTTAAGTTTCGTGTACTGCATGGAATGCTCCGTGATGGGTCCAATGCTGGTCGCCGGCTACGCCGCCAGACCGTTCCAAATGAGTTGTTCTTCCGAAGCGAGCGGGCCACCGATTCGAGTGAGCCACGATTCCGCAATGCGAGTTAGGGCGGCGGGGTCGCCCTCGACCGCGGTCGAAAGTGCCGCATCAAGACGCTCTATCGAGTAGGGGCGCTCTTGGGCGCACCACAATCTCATCAGAGGCGCCGACCCCAGCCACCCACGCAGATACAAGCACTCGACCGCGAGAATGGTTTGATAGAGATCAGTGGCGAGGAGCAGTCCAATGGGCCCGTCGTGCTTTCGCCGAATGTCTCCGAGCTTTGCCATGAAAGCTAAGCGATACACCTTCCAGTCCGGCACAACCTGCCGCCTGGGCCAGATTGCCTTGCTAGCAGCAATGAAGGCGCTGAAATGAAACGCTTCGTCAAAGACGACCTGGCCGGTCGCAAGCGCGTGCGTGTAGAACGAAACGTGGTGCTGGCATTGTTTCTCAAGAGCTCCAGACAACGACGCCGGGCTGTGAAGGTGAACATCGAGAAGACCGATGGGCGTCGAGATCTTTCGCCGATGAAGGCAGGCGATGCCCTCGTCCAGGACGATCACATCGATATCGGACTTATCGTCGACGATGCCGGTGACTTGGGAGCCAAAGAGGAAGATGCCGACGACATTTCCTAGCGCATGAGTGACAATGTCGAGAAGAGCTTGTGGCATGTTCGCCATCCTGTAGGCCGATGAGTCGGAAGCCACAGGGGCGCGCACCCCGTGACTTCCGTTCCGTGTCTTCAAACGAGAAGGCGCGGAGTTAGCTCTGAATCGGTCCCACGGTCACGGTGCCGTCGCCACCCTGGCCGCTATCGCCGCCGCCGCCGCTATCGCCGCCGCCGCCGCTATAGCCGTCGCCATAGCCGGCACTGTCAGCACCCTGGCCGCCATCACCGCCGCCGCCGGCCTGGCTATTGTTCGGATCAACCGCGAGGTGGTGGTTCGTATTCACGTCGTGGAACATCGCACTAATGGCTTGCGCGGCGGTGTTGGCGCCGCCATTGCTGTAAGCGTTCCAGTCGATATTTTCCGGATGAACGATCTCGCCATATTGACCGTTGACCGCGTGCATGCCGGTATCATGGAACTCGTTATAGTCGTTGACGAGATACTGGAAGTTCGTGCTGTTGATACCGGCGCTCAACTTCGCATAGTCCAGCGTAGTGAAAAGCGTGCCGGCGGTGCCGGTATCGAGCTTTCCTTCGGCAATCAGATCGACGGTAGCTTTGGCAAGAGTTTCAAACTCCTGCTCTGCGACTCCGTCACCGCCATAAACCCGTGACAACTCAGAAACTGACAACTCGCGCATGGTTCAAAACTCCATTTAGATTGAGTGAGTTACTTGGCACTACTTGCTTGGCACGTCAGCTTCGCTTTTAGCGACGACGGCAATGCCGCGCTCAGGTTCGGACGGGCCAGCAAGGCGCGGACTCGCGCTCGCTCACCCGTCTGACAAATTTCATACCCGTGATCGAGAAGCCACGCCGCCGTCCCCGCCTGACCGCCGACGAGAGCCGCTTCCAAGGCGCCGCGCGGCACGTCGTCGACTCGGTCGGGAACGGACCCCGCCATGACGTTCGCGCCCTTAGCCACGAGTGCCTCTACAGCCTCTGTCTGTCCGCATTCTGCCGCCAACACGATGGGAGGCGAGGCGGTCATTTGCGTGGTCGCGTTGGGATCTACTTGGGCGGACAGGAGGGCGGATAGCGCGTGTGAGTTGCCGATCCAGGCAGCGCCCGCAAGGGCCTGCTTGAGCGCATCGCGTGACCCGTCGTCGGTCTTTCCCACGACTTCACCAAGCGCGGAATCGAATGCGGCGTCATCTCTTGAGAAGACGGCAGAGCGAAGCTTCGAGGCGCTGTCCCCGTGGATCGCCTGTGAGGCAGCGTCGTGGGCGGCAGCTTGCTGGGCCGTCAGGCAATCCGCCTGGGAGGCGTATGCGGTATTGCCAGCGGCGGCGATAAGTAGGGCACAAACCAATCGCGCCTTGAAGAACCTGATCATCATATGCTCCTTACGGTTTAAACTTGCCGAGGTGAATGACCCGGTCCGCGGTTTCAATGACCTCGGGTCGATGAGAAATAAAGATTCGCGTGGTTCCCGAAAGCCGAAGCGTTTCCGCAATCCGCTGTTCGAGTGCCGGATCCAGGTGACTGGTTGCCTCGTCCATGATCAAAACCCTTGGTTTTCGATAGAACGCCCGCGCCAGGAACATCCGTTGCTGTTGCCCGCCGGACAGGCTGGAGCCCATGTCACCGACAAGGGTATGGAAGCCCATGGGCATCCGGACTATGTCCTCGTAGATCTCGGCTGAGCGGGCCGCCGCCTCGACACGTTGGGGATCGGCGTGCTCGTCGAAAAAGCTGATGTTATCGGCGATGGTTCCCGAGAACAGTCGATCGTCTTGCATAACGGTGGCGGTCATCGTTCGGAAACGTGCTTTCCCTAGGTGTTTCATATCCACACCCCCGATCTCGATGCGGCCCTGATCCGCATCAAGCAGTCCGAGCAAGATGCGGATCAGCGTGCTTTTTCCGCAACCGGAGGGCCCGACAATCACTACCGATTCGCCAGCGGCGACATGAAACGAGACGTCCTTGAGGATCCAGGGCTCTCCCGCCGCATAGCGAAATGACAGTCGCTCTGCGGTGATGGATGGATCGGGGTCGGGGCCTGCATATGAGCTTCCGTTGGAGGGTTCCCCAGGTGTCAGGACGATGTCAGCAAGGCGCTCGCCTTGCATGCGCAGCAGTCGAAGTTCGATGAGGTAATCCACCAAGCTCAACGCGCGTGTCGCGAACTGATCCGCATATGCCACGAAGGCCATCAACATGCCGGCGCTAAAGTTGCCTTTGATGGCCATCCACGCACCTAGCCAAAGCACGCCGATCTTCTGGATACCTGTAGTGACCCCGTTCAACGAAGAAAAAATGAGGCCCAAGCGTTGAACGACAATATTGGCATTCAGGGATTCCGCCGTGACGTTCATGTAGCTTCCTGCCCGCACGGACTCCTTGTTGAATAAGCGGATGGTCTGGACGCCACGTATCGACTCCATGAACTGCGACTGCTGGCGCGCATTGATGATGATTTGGCCCAGGTTCGCCTCGCGGTAGACCCGATAGTAAAGAAGGCGGATCAGGGTGTAGATGCCGACTGAGCCCGTGATCACCCCGGTCAGTAGAGGGCTGTAGATCAACAGTAAGATCAAGGTCACGATGGCCATGAGGCCGTCCATCACTACCTCAACAAAACGAGTCGTCAGCGTTTTCTGAATGTTCGCGATAACGCCAAACCGGGAGACCACATCACCCAGATGTCGTTTCAAGAACCATCCTTGGGGCAGCCGCAGGAGATGTTGAAAGACATTCCCGGTCCAACTGAGGGAGAACTGACTGGTGAGCCATGTAATGGTCCAGGTTCTCGCCGCTCCCACGACCACCTGAAGAACCAGGAGCACCACAAAGCTGAGGCCGAGGAAAGTCAGCAGGTCGAGGTCGCTGTCTGCCAAGACCTGGTCCACAACGATTTCAAGAAACTGTGGGGCCAGCAGCGAAAAGAGTTCGAGCACCGCAGCAAGAGCGAAGATAATTGCGAGCGATTTGCCTAGCCCCGTGACGGACCCCACCAGGTCCCGCATGGCGATCGGCGGGCATTGCTCCTTGCGTCGAAAGTCCGGACCCTTACTCAACTCGACGGCAATGCCGGTGAAATGTTTGGACGCTTCGGCCAACGAAAGCGTTCGTTCGCCCACCGCTGGGTCGTAAATCGTAATCTTGCGGTCAGTAATGCTGCGAAGCACTACGAAGTGATTCATGTCCCAATGAAGGATGGCGGGACGAACGACGTGAGACAGCTCGCTCATCTCGACCTTAATGGGTCGACTATTCAAGCCAATGGCTCGGGCGATCTCAAGCATGCGCTCAAGAGTCATGCCTTTGAGCGAGCTAGTGAATCGGTGTCGCATCTCCACCAGCGTGATGTGGTGCTGGTGGAAGCCCGCAACCATGGCCAAGCAGGCTAGCCCGCATTCAGCAGCTTCGCTTTGGCGAATCAGTGGAAGTCGGCGGCGATTGCCGAAGTTGAGAAGGCCAGCGTTGGTCTCCGGGTCGAGTTTGAAGCCGCCGGCTACCGGCGGATCACCCATATCCTTTTGATAATCTTTCACTCCTCGGCTTCCGACCGTCGTTGCATGCCGTAAATCGGCTCCAATGCCCACTCGATGATTCGACGCTTGTCGAGCATCATGTCCGCGTCTAGCGCCATTCCAGGCTTGAGCGCTGCTTCTTTCCCATACGCCATGACCGACTGAGCTTCTAATGCCACTACGACTCGATACATGGGCTCTTTCGGCGGGTCTCCGCCCAAAAGTTCGGTGAGCTCGTGTTGGGTCAATGCGCCTTTAGAGACATCGACGACGTGGCCTCGCTGCACCCCAAACTTCTGATACGGGAATGCCTGGTACCTGA
>CAVPQF010000054.1:0-6130 GCA_963707225.1 uncultured Gammaproteobacteria bacterium | reverse complement strand
AATTCCGTAAGCGGTGTAGCTCGGATAACCCTTCAGGCCCGTCGCCGGCGAGACCACCGGGATTTGCCCGTTGCGCGCGCCGTTTTTCGGCCAGATCGCGAGCTTGCCAAGATCGATGATCATTGAAATGCCCGCCGCCTCGGCGCAGGCCTGAGCTTGCGTGCGGTAGGACCCGGAGAAATACGCATTCGACAGCTTGCCGGTGACGCCGCTGTTTTCGAAGCTCAGCCCCATCTTGGTGGCGAGGCTCGACATGATCGTCGCGACATCGGCACTGCCCTTGAGCTTGATGACGGCCCGGATCACCGATTGCGGCAGGCCGGAATGAGCGGTGATGTGAAAAGCCACCTCCGGCGCGGCCTTGAAGTCGACGTATGCGGTCACGATATAGCCGACGAACCGCGTCGTCATTCCGGGCTCATCTTGTCGCCAGCCTCCAGAACCACCCCGTTCTTCGAAACCAGATTGATCTGCATCCCCAGCGTCGAGAGCTGGTTCATCTGCGACTTCGCGCATCCGTGATGGAGTCGCCGAAAAACACCACGCGTGCCTCGCCAGGCGCAGTCGCCGGCAGCCGCGCATTGTCGTCGCGGTAGCGGCCCAGCTGCGGCCAGTCCGACAACAGCTGCTGCATGGATGCGACCTGCTCGGCGGTGACCGATGCCGGCGGCATGGTGTAGAGCGGATTGATGGCGACGGGCCGCGCCGCGACGGAGGCGGCGGTTGCAGCCTGGCCGGCGGCATGCAACGGGCCGGCAAGGCCGGCGAACAGCGCGAAAGCAGCGGCAAAGACCGACGGAATCGTCATGCTCGAAATCTCCACGCAGGACTTGAAGGGCCAGTGGTGAGCAAGATACCCCGAAAAATATCGGAGGCCTCTCCCCCCGAACAGAGGAGAGGGCCAACGGGAAACTTGCAGGCCACCGGCCCGTCGGCGCGGTCCGGCCGGGAATCAGCCTTCCAGCGGCGGCTTGCGCGGCAGTTTTTCCTCGCGCATGGCGGCGTGATAGAAGACGAAGGACGCGACGATGGCCGCCGCCGGCTTCAGGTCTTCCGGCTCAGGGTGGTCCCAGGTGTCCCGCTTGCTGTGGTGGACGCTGGTGAAATAATCCAGACGCTCCTGTCAAGGTCGCCGAGCTTCTTGATCCTGACCGCCATCACCTCACCCTCGACCGGGCCGCTGATGCCGGGCGTCCATGCCTTGGGCAGCGCATGCAACGGCAACGTGCGCGGGCTGGGCATTTCCACGCCGGCGTCGCTGAATTCCCAGCCCGGCCGAAGTCGTCGAGGGCCTCATCGTGGACGTTGGCCAGACCCCCATCGGAGAATTTCCCGCGCGTAACCGAGTGCTCAAGCTCGTGGCCAATGGCTAACGGGAGGTGAACGTGAGGCCGTTTTTTGCACGGGTAAGTGTGACCCCGTTTTTCACGGCGCCCTTGAGTCTGACGCGGCGGGAAAGTGCCTCTGCGCCTCTGTTTCCGGTAACAATGACGGTGATATCCCCACAGGAAGCCACTCCATGATCCAGCGTTTCGATACCGGCCCGCGCATGTCCGAAATGACCATCCACAACGGCGTGGCGTATCTCGCCGGGCAGGTAGCCGAGGACACCAGTGCCAACATCGTCGGCCAGACCGAGCAGGTACTCCATGCCATCGACGACCTGCTGAAGCTGGCCAAGACCGACAAGACCCGCATCCTGCGTGCGGAAATCTTCCTGGCCGACATCGCCGACTTCGCCGGCATGAACGAAGCGTGGGACCAGTGGGTACCCCAGGGCGCCACGCCAGCACGTGCCACGGTGCAGGCGAAGCTGGCCAGGCCGAACTGGAAGATCGAGATCGTGGTCACTGCTGTGGTGGCGTGATCTCGCGGCATTCCAGCCATCGATCCACCGGAAACCGGGGGCCGAAAAAGCCGGGCCACCTCAACCTGATCCTTGTGACCTTGCAGCGGCCTCGCAGCTTTCACCGGCCGCACGCGTGAATCCCGCCACAGCTAGTCTCGATTTTTTATCCATAACAAATGGGCTCCGCTGCTGGAGTACACCGATGACCTCTGATTCACCCACCACCGCCGGGATCACGCCCGATCCGCGCTTGGAAAAGCGTACACGGCGCCGCTTCAGTGCGCCGGAGAAGTTGCGCCTTCTGGCCGAAGCCGACGCCCTTCCTCACGGCGAGCAGGGTGCCTGGCTGCGCCGCAACGGTCTCCATGCGGCCCAGCTTTCCGGCTGGCGCAAGCCGCCGGAGAGCTGTCCCCGGACCCGACCGTACAAGTGGTGGAACTGGCACGAGCTTTACGTCCCCGGCGCCGCGATCGACCCGGAATGGGACAAGGTGTCGGAAGCCGGAGAGGCCGCGTTTCGGGAAAAACACGACAACTGATCGGGGCGGAACCCCCGGCCTGGCAACGGGCGGCCGTCTATCGCGTGACGTCGAACTCCGCCTGCTGCGTCGCCTGCGAGCTGCCGCCGACCCACACCGTGTAGTGCGTGGGCTCCACGACCTGGCGGCTGTGGGTGTCGTAGAAGGACAGCTCAGGAAAGCCCAGCTCGAAACGCAGCTGCCGTGACTCGCCCGGCGCCAGCGTGACACGCTGGAAGCCCTTCAGGCTGCGCACCGGCTGCTCGACACTGGCGCCGAGGTTGCGCACGTAAAGCTGGGCCACCTCGGTGGCTTCGCGTTTGCCGGTATTGGTCAGCGTGGCGGTCACGGTCAGCAGCGACCTCGCATCCGGCCGGTTGGCCTCGGCCAGCGGCAGCGCGCCGCGCGAGACGCGCACGTCGGAGTAGGCAAAGCTGCTGTAGCTCAGGCCGTAGCCGAACGGGAACAGCGCATCGTTCGGCACGTCGATGTAGCGCGAGATGAAGCGGGTATCGCCGGCGGGCGGCGTGGACAGGTCGGCTGCGCCCGGCGGACGGCCGGTCGGGAACTGGTTGTAATAGAGCGGCTCCTGCCCCACCGCGCGCGGAAAGCTCATCGGCAGCTTGCCGCTGGGTGTCACGTCGCCGAACAACACGTTCGCCAGCGCGTTGCCCGCCTCGGTACCCGGGAACCACACCGCCATGATCGCCGGCACGTGCCCGGCCGCCCAGTCCAGCACCAGCGGGCGACCGGAGAACACCAGCAGCACCACCGGCTTGCCGGTAACCGCCACCCGCTCCAGCAGTTGCTGCTGCCTGCCCGGCAGGTCGAGGTGCGCGCGCGAGCCGGCTTCGCCGCTCATCGCCGACGATTCGCCGAGCGCCATCACCACCATGTCCGCCTGGCGGGCCGCCTGCAGCGCGGCGTCGAAGCCTGCGGTCGAGTCACCTTCGATGTCGGTGCCTTGCGCGAACAGCAAGTGGCCGCCGCGCTGCTGCATGCGCCGCTCCAGCGCCTGGCGCAGGGTCACCACGTCGGGCGCCCGGGTTGCGCCGCCCCAGGCGCCCTGCATCTCGTTGGAGGCATCCGCCAGCGGGCCGATGAGCGCCACCGACTTCACGCCCTCGCCCAGCGGCAGCACCGCCTTGTCGCCGACCGGCTCGTTGCGCAGCAGCACGAAGGACTCCTCGGCGGCGCGGCGCACCAGCGGGCGGTGGCCCGGCACCGCCTGCGTCACCTCGGCGCCTTGCGCGTAGGGATGCTCGAACAGGCCCAGCGCGAACTTCACGCGCAGCACGCGGCGCACCGCCTCGTCCACGGTGGCCATCGACAGCCGGTGTTCGGCAAGCAGCTTCGGGATCTGCGTGTCGTAGAAGTGGGACATCATGTCCACCTCGACGCCGGCCTTCAGCGCCTTTTCGGTGGCGGTGGCCGCGTCGAGCGCGACGCCGTGGTTGATCAACTCCATCACCGCGGTGTAGTCACTCACCACGAAACCGTCGAAGCCCCATTCCTTGCGCAGGATTCCGTCCATCAGGTACGGGTTGGCCGTGGCCGGCACGCCGTTGAGCGCGTTGAACGAGCTCATCATGGTCGCCGCACCCGCCTCGACCGCGGCCTTGTACGGCGGCAGGTAGACCTGGCGCAGGCGGATGTCGGACATGTCGGTGGTGTTGTACTCGCGACCGGCTTCGGCCGCACCGTAGGCGGCGAAGTGCTTGACCGAGGCGGCGACGCTGTCCGGCTTCGACAGCTCGCTGCCCTGGTAGCCGCGCACGTAGGCGCGCGCCATCGCCGAACCCAGGTGCGGGTCTTCCCCCGCGCCTTCGGTGGAGCGGCCCCAGCGCGCGTCGCGCGAGATGTCCACCATCGGCGAATAGAACCACTTCACGCCTGCGGTGGTGGCCTCCGCGGCGGCGAGGTGCGAGACGTCCTCGACCAGTTTCGTATCCCACGACGCGGCCAGGCCCAGCGGCACCGGGTAGATCGTGCGGTAACCGTGGATCACGTCGGCGCCGAACAGGATCGGGATGTGCAGGCGGCCGTGCATCGCCGCCTCCTGGAAGGCGCGCGTCTTCCCGGCGCCGATGACGTTCAGCATCGAGCCCAGTCGCCCTTCGCGCGCCAGCTGCATGGCGTCCACCCGGGTCTTCGTTTCCGGATTGGCGGCCAGCGCCTGGTCGCCGTCGGCGGTGACCGCCGCGCTGGAACCCTGGTCGTTGTACTGCACCAGCTGGCCAATCTTCTCCTCCAGGGTCATCTGCTTGAGCAGCGCCTCGACGCGCCGCGAAATTTGCGGCGAAGCCAGTTGCGCGTTGGGCGAAACGGTCGCGCCCGGCGAGCGCAGCCGCGGTCCCTGGGCTGGCGAGGCGCCGGCTGTCGAAGCCGCAGCGACCGAGGCGAAAAGCAACAGGATGGCGGGATACAACGAAAACGTGGCGGGTCGTTTCATGGAGGCCTTGGCCGACGCGGGGGATGACCAAGGTTTAAACGCGCCGCGCGAAGAAAGCAAGCACGAACCGTGGGCGGCCGCGGGCGTAGGCTGATTCAGGCGTGCCGTTTCAAGAGGTGCCGGGGTGGATCGGCAGCCGTCAGTCCGTGCGCGTTCGGCTCGTGTCGGCGGCCACCGCGCGACGTTTCACGTGATCGACGAAGGCCCGCAGCCTGGGCAGCATCTGCGTACGGCTCCAGTACCTGCACGAGGTCTCACGCCGCGAGCGCCTTCGCGGCGATCGGCTTGGGCGAGGCCGACGCCGCGCAGGGTGGCGCCGGGCGTGGTGACGAAATCGTTGGCGATCAACGGCCCCGACACGGCGATCTCGACCGGGTGGCCGTGGTCGACGAGCGACCACAGCGCAAGCGCGCCGCTGGAGCGGCGCAGCCGCAGGCAGGCGTGTCCGCGCAGGTCGTCCGGGCGTTCGGGCGGATCGCGGCGACCGGGAGGCGGCAACATGAGTTTTCAGGTTCACTTTCCGACAAGCGAGGGAGGCCGGCACCGACAAGGTGCAATGACCGTCGACGCTACCGGGAAGACACACCCACGCCGATCCTCAGGCAATGGCCAGACAACCACGATTCGACTTGCCCGGTATTCCGCAACACGTTGTCCAACGCGGCAACAACCGCCTGCCCTGCTTTCTCGATGATGCCGATCGACGACGTTACCTGACGCTGCTGCGCGAGGCATTACTCGACACTGGCTGCAAACTGCACGCCTATGTGCTGATGGACAACCATGTTCACCTGCTGACTACGCCGCCGGAAATCGGGACAGTCGCTCGACTCATGCAAAAACTCGGACGCGGCTACGTCGGCCAATTCAACGCCCGTCATCGGCGTACCGGAACATTGTGGGAAGGCCGCTACAAGGCCAACCTGGTCGACAGCGAAAGCTATGTGCTGCGCTGCCACCGCTATATCGAGCTCAATCCCGTCCGTGCCCGCATGACGGACGATCCGGCTGCCTACCCCTGGTCCAGCTGCGCCAGCCATTGCGGCCTTCGCCAAGAGGCCCTTCTCTTGCCGCACCCGCAATACACCACGCTCGCCGCCACACCGGAAGAGCGCGCCATGGCATACCGCCAGCTGCTCCACGAAACCCTGGCCGACGACGACCTGAAAGCCATCCGAACCTACCTTCAGCAACAACGAGCCCTGGGCCGGAATGACTTCCGCGCGATGGTCGAAGCCAAGACCCAAGCTTCGCCGGCGTCAGGCCGGCACATCGTCCGCCTCACACCACAAATTCAAACGACTGACTGTAA
>CAVPQF010000053.1:0-18114 GCA_963707225.1 uncultured Gammaproteobacteria bacterium | reverse complement strand
TATGCCACCAATACTAAGAGCGAAATGGCGACAGGCACGATAAGACTTGTGACAAGTGGCGAAACTAGAGCCTGAAAATTTTGGCGCAAAAGGTGAATGGCTGCCGCGTCGACGATCCAGACTGCGATGAAGCCTAGTAGGAACGGAAGCCATTTGTATTGCAAACGAAACATGCCGCGACATGCCAGAAAGCTGAGTGCCCACCATAGGCAAACGCTCGGAAGACAGTATCCCAGCAGCCCAGCAATATACGCGGTCATTGATGCAGGCACTTCCATGGACGTTCCCCTTGCTGTCTAACTTAAATTCGGTTGTGGAATGAAGCCTAATCCAGCAGCCTAACCCGGCAAATCGGACTGCGGCCGCCGGAAACTTCCTACACGAATCAACGAGTTTCCCTGATCGCGCCGCCTATACCTGCAGCCTAATCCTGCAGCCTTTCCCGGAGGCGGCGACCATGCAGCGATCCTCTCACCCGGCGCCGGTGCCGGCAAGCGCGGCCGATGGCGCTATGGCGGCGCGGCCGCGCCTGTTCGACGAGATGCGGGCGCGGATGCGCCGGCTGGGCCTGTCTCTGCGCACGGAGGAGGCCTATGTCGGCTGGGCGCGGCGCTTCATTCTTGCCAATGGCAAGCGGCATCCGCGCGAGATGGGGGTACCGGAGGTGGAGGCGTTCCTGACCGGGCTGGCGACGCACGGGCAGGTGGCGGCGTCCACGCAGAATCAGGCACTGGCCGCGCTGTTGTTCCTGTACCGGGAGGTGCTTGGGGCCGAATTGCCGTGGCTGGACAATATCCGCCGCGCCAAGAAGCCGGTGCGCCTGCCGACGGTGCTGACGCGGGAAGAGGTGGCGGCGCTGCTGGGGCAGATGAGCGGCGTGACCTGGCTGATGGCCGGCCTGCTGTACGGCGCCGGTCTGCGCCTGATGGAGTGCGTGCGATTGCGCGTGCAGGATGTGGATTTCGCGCCGGGAACGGGGTCAGGTTCACTTCCAAGCACTAGAGTAAGTGAACCTGACCCCGTTTTTGACCCCGTTTTTGACCCCGCACACGCTTCGCCACAGCTACGCCACGCATCTGATTGAAGCGGGCGTGGATCTGCTGCAGGTCCAGCAATGCCTCGGTCACCACTCGATCCTGACCACGGCCAGGTACACCCACCTGTGCGGCACAGATCTACACGCATGTGCTCGATCGCGGCGGCCGCGGTGTGCTGAGTCCGATGGATCGAGATTGATCGCCGATCGCCTCGCGACCTTCATGCAGGCATCAATGGAACTGATCGCTGGCTGGCACCCACGAGCTCGATGAAGACGCCGGCTTGACCGGCAGCACGATGCCCTCGCAGCCGGGTGGCGGCGGGCTGCCGGCGACGCGTGCGGCGGCGCATTCGGCGCTGTTGTCGAACCTGACCATCGGCGCCGGGGTGGAGCTGCTGGCCGCCGGTGCAGGTGTTGCCACGGGATTGGCCGGCGCCAGGTGCAGGCGCTCGTAGACCTTGTCGTCGACCGGCTTCGCGGGCGGGTCGGGATTGTTGCAACCGAACAGGGCGATCGGCAGCAGCGGCATCACCGTGCATTCCACGCGCACGCCGCGCGGCAGGTGGAAGGTGTGGCTGACCGCGGTCTTCTCGACGGCGCGGCGCAGCGCGGTGTCGATCGAGCTTTCGCCTTCGGGCGCCCAGTCCTTTTCGAAACGGGTCGGCTGGTAGCCGATGTTCGGTGTGCCGTGGCTCATGATCTCGGTGTCGCCGCCCGGCTTCAGTTGCACGTAGCTGCCCAACGCGCCCTGCTTTTCGCCCTGCTCCGCACCGGGCTGGTTGCCGCCGGGCTGGCCCTCGCCCGGCTGCTTGCCGCTGCGGCCCTGGTTGCTGCCCTGGCGCGCCGCGGGCTGTGTGGCGGCGGCGCTGCTGCTGGCGCTTTCCGGCGCGGCGACCACGCCTTCGGGCTTGCCGGGCGTGGCCAGGTCGCTGCCTTGCGGCGTGGCGTCGGGGGCGCGGCTGACGTCGCGCCCGCTGGGGGTTTCCGCCGGGCTGGGCGCGGCCTGCCCGGTCGTCGCGGGCGACAACGCCGGCGAACTTGCCGCTGGCGGGGCCGGCGTGGCAGCGGCAGCGACGGCGGGCGGCGCGCTCAACTGCGGTCGCTCGATGGACGGCTGGACGGCTGTTTCCCGTGCCGTGTCGGTAACCTCGATCTTCGCACTCGGTGCCTGCGGCTCGACCCGCGCCGGGGCCGGCGGCGCCAGCGGAACCGCCTCGAGTTCCGCCTCGGCCACGGCGACGGCCGGCGCCTGCAGCTGCGCTTTCTCGATCGGCACGGTCGGCGTCGGCATGCTCAGTGGCGCCTGCACGTTCACGTTGGGCGACGCCTGCGCGGGCAGCGGGATGGGCTGCAATTCGGGTACCGGCGGCGCAGCGGGAAGCTGCGCACGGGCCGGCGTCACGCTGGCCGGCGCGCTGGACCTGGGCACCTCCGTATTCAGTGCGATGCTCGACACGGTGATCGGCGGCGCAGCCTGCGGCGGCAGTTCCGGCAACGCCAGCGACGGCGGTGGCGGCAGCGGACGGTTGCCTTCCAGTTGCGGCTTGCGCACCGCTTCGGGCTGGAACTTCGGCGGCACCGGCGGTTGCATGGGCGGCGTCGGCAGCGTCACGGCCGGCGGCTCGCCGGCCAGCGGGATGGGCTGCAGCTCCGGCGTCGGCGCCGGTTGCGGCAGGCTCACCGGCGCCGGCGGGGCAGCGACCGGTTTCGGCGTCGGCGCGTGCGGCTTCGCGGCCTTCGCGATCACCGGCGTCGCCGCGGCGGCAGCCGGCTTCGGCGCGATCACGGCCGTACTGTTCGCGCTGCGCTCGCTGCTCGGCGCGGGCCGGCTGCTGCGGCCCTGGTGGCGCGGGCCGCGTTCTTTGGGCGGCGTGCCGCGCACCAGCGGCGGTGGCGGCGGTTCGGGCGGTTCGATCAGGCGTACCTGCAGCAATTGCTGCCGCGACTCCGGCGGCGGCGCCAGTTCGTACGCCGGGCCGAGCACGAAGCCGAACAGGAAGATCAGGTGCACCAGCAGCGCGCCCGCCATGGCGAGGATGCGCAGGCCGCGTTCGCGCGGGCGCGGCCGGGTACGCTGGTGATAGACCCGGGCCCGCGTGGCCGCCGCCAGCGGCGAATTCAGCATCACCCGCGCGGGATTGACGGGGCGGCCGGCGGCGGGTTGATCCGGGGGTGGCAGGGGCATGCCGCCAGTGTAATGGGCGCACCTGCTCTTAGTGTTGCCTGGCGGCTCCCGCGGCGCGTTCGCGCCGTTCGGCGTCGACCGCGCGATTCGGCGTGTCGACCGGGCAGCCCCATGCCAGCGGTTTGCCGGCGCGGTACATCGCGATGCACGCCTGCTCGCTGGGTTTCGGCGGCGCATGCGCGTCCGCGGCCAGCGGCTTCGCCGGCGCCATGCTGAGGCGCTCGTCGCCGTCCTTGGCCGAAGGCGGTGGCGGCGGGTCGCCGCCGCAGCCGCCGGCCAGCATGGCGAGCGAAACGCCGCAGCGGATGCGCACGCCGCCGGGCAGGCGGATGGTCTTCTTCACCGTGGTCTTGTCCACCAGCTTCTGCAGCGCGTTGTCGATCGCGTTGCTGTTGCTGTTCCAGTCCTTCTCGAAGCGCGTGGCCTGGTAGGTGACCGGGCTGCGGTGCTGCATGATCCGCGCGTCGCCCTGCGGCAGGTGCTGCACGTAGTCGGGCGTGGGCGCGCTGGCGGCGGCCGCGGGCAGCAACGGCTGGCCGTGTTCGTCATACAGGCGCGGTGCGGCCGGTGCCGGCGTGGGCACCTGCAGGGTCATTGCGTTCTTCGCCGGCGGCTCGTGCGGACGGGGCGGCATGCGGGGCCTCGGCGGCGCTGGCGCGGCCGGCGGTGGCGGCGCGGCCGCGGTGGCCGGTGCGCGCGTGATGAAGCGCACCTGCAGCACGTCGTCCGCTTGCGTGCGCACCGTGGTCCGGATCGCCGGCGGCCGCATCTGCTGCCAGATCACCAGCACGAACAGCGCATGCAGCAGGCCGGCCACCACCAGCGCCAGCCAGTGCTGGCGGCGCTCGTGCCGCGGCTCGCGCCAGCGCCGTTGCCGCAGCAGTGCCCGCGCCGCGCCGTCCAGCGGACTCAGGCCGCGACCCGGCGGCTGGCCGGGTCCCGGGTCCGGCGGTGGGCGGTGCCGGGCAAGCTGCTGTGGATGGACGATGACGGTGCCTCGCGGAGGGTGACGGCGGACAGGATGGCCGATGGCGCTTGCCCCCCCGCCCGGCGTCGGACAGCGGCGGGCGGGATCACGACGCATTTCATTGGGACCGCCGCTGCGCCGCGCCGGTTCCCCGCACTGCAGCTTGACCGCACCGATGGTTCGCTCAAGGCTAGGCAGACGGTGCCACGCGCCGTCTCTCCGCCATGACCGCCCTTGCCCTGCGCACGCCACGCCCTGCGCAGGTGCAGGACGACCATGACGGCCCGCCATCGTCAGCCGCCAACGCGCGGCCTCGCGCGGCGCCGTTCATGCCACGAGGCCACGCCCTGCATGGGAGGGTCGCATCGTGACGCATTCCACGGAAAGCATCCGCAACATCGCGCTCGCCGGACACGCCGGCGTGGGCAAGACCACGCTGTTCGAAGCGCTGCTGCTGGCCGGCGGCGTGATCCAGACGCCGGGGACGGTCGAGCGCGGCAATACGGTATCGGACAGCGATGCGCAGGAGAAGGCGCGCGTGCACTCCATCGACAGCTGCATCGCGCACCTCGATCATGGCGACTGCCACCTCAACCTGATCGACACCGCCGGCTACGCCGACTTCCGCGGCGCCACGCTGGCATCGTTGTCGGCGGTGGAAACCGTGGCGGTCGTGGTCAATGCGATCAACGGCATCGAGTACGGCACCCGCCGCATGATGATGCACGCGCACAAGCGCGGCCTGGCCCGCGTGCTGGTGATCAACAAGATCGACTTCGACGGCGCCAACCTGGCCGCCCTGGTGGATGCGCTGCGCGAGGAGTTCGGCAGCGAATGCCTGCCGGTGAACCTGCCCGCGAACCGCGGCACCCGGGTGCTGGACTGCTTCTTCCACACCGAGGGCGCCACCGATTTCTCCTCGCTGGCGGAAGCGCACCAGCGCATCCTGGACCAGGTGGTCGAGGTCGACGAGACCGTGATGGACCGCTACCTGGAAGCCGGCGAAGGCGCACTGACGCCGCAGCAGCTGCACGACGCGTTCGAGCAGTGCCTGCGCGAAGGCCACCTGGTGCCGATCTGCTTCGTCAGCGCGCGCACCGGCGCGGGCGTGCCCGAGCTGCTGGACGTGGCCGCGCGCCTGCTGCCGAACCCGGCCGAGGGCAACCCGCCGCCGTTCGCGCGCGGCGACGGCACGCCGCTGAAGATCAGCGCCGATCCCGCGGCCCACGTGATCGCCGACGTGTTCAAGATCGTCAACGATCCGTTCGTGGGCAAGCTCGGCGTGTTCCGCGTGTGGCAGGGCACGATCCGCCGCGACAGCCAGTTGCTGGTCGACGACGGCCGCAAGCCGTTCAAGGTCGGCCACCTGTTCCGCCTGCAGGGCAAGACGCATGTGGAGATCGAGGCGGCGATTCCCGGCGACATCGCCGCGGTGGCGAAGGTGGAGGAGATCCATTTCGACGCGGTGCTGCACGATTCGCACGACGAAGACCGGATCACGCTGGCGCCGCTGGCGTTTCCCTCGCCGATGTTCGGGCTGGCGCTGGCGCCGCGGCACAAGGGCCAGGAACAGAAACTCTCCAACGCGCTGGGGCGGCTGGCCGAGGAAGACCCGTGCTTCCGCGTCGAGCACCACAAGGAACTCAACGAGACGGTGGTGCGCGGCCTGTCCGACCTGCACCTGAAGGTGATGCTGGAGCGCATGCGCGAGCGCTATGGCGTCGAGGTGGACTCGCACCCGCCGCGTATCGCGTATCGCGAAACCATCGCCGGCCACGCCGAGGGTCATCACAAGCACAAGAAGCAGACCGGCGGTGCCGGCCAGTTCGGCGAGGTGTTCCTGCGCATCGAACCGCTCGAGCGCGGCGCCGGCTTCGAATTCGTCGACGCGGTGAAGGGCGGCGTGATCCCCGGCCAGTTCCTGCCGGCGATCGAGAAGGGCGTGCGCCAGGCGATGGAACACGGCGCCGTCGCCGGCTACCCGCTGCAGGACCTGCGCGTGACCGTGTACGACGGCAAGTACCACCCGGTCGACTCGAAGGAAGTCGCCTTCATCAGCGCCGGCAAGAAGGCCTTCCTCGACGCCGTCGGCAAGGCGCGGCCGATCGTGCTGGAGCCGATCGTCAACGTCGAGGTGGCGATTCCCGAACACAACGTGGGCGACGTCACCGGCGGCCTCGCCGGCAAGCGCGCGCGCATCCTGGGCACCGACACCCAGCGCGGCGGCGAGCTGGTGATCAAGGCGCAGGCGCCGCTGGCGGAGTTGACCGAGTACCCCACCGAACTGAAGTCGATGACCGGCGGCCGCGGCCGCTACAGCCTCGACCTCAGCCACTACGAGGCGGTGCCGCCCACCGTGCAGAAGCAGCTCAGCGAGGCGTGGAAGCCGCATGAGGAAGCGGATTGACGCCTCAGGCCCCGTTGAGGGCGGCCTGGCAGGGCGGGCACTGCCCGCCGCTTTCGCCACACCGCGGACAGAGCCGGCGGGCAATGCCCGCCCTACGCAGCTTCGGAAACCTCATGCAGGAGCGCACGCCGGGGATGTCCGCTACAGCCGGCTGCTGCGCTTCACGGCGAGATAGCGCTCGATCAGCGCGCCGGACAATTCGCTGCAGCCTGGCAGGGCGGGCACCGCCCGCCGCTTTCGCCACACCGCGGACAGAGCCGGCGGGCAATGCCCGCCCTACGCAGCTTCGGAAACCTCATGCAGGAGCGCACGCCGGGGATGTCCGCTACAGCCGGCTGCTGCGCTTCACGGCGAGATAGCGCTCGATCAGCGCGCCGGACAATTCGCTGCAGCCTGGCAGGGCGGGCACCGCCCGCCGCTTTCGCCACACCGCGGACAGAGCCGGCGGGCAATGCCCGCCCTACGCAGCTTCGGAAACCTCATGCAGGAGCGCACGCCGGGGATGTCCGCTACAGCCGGCTGCTGCGCTTCACGGCGAGATAGCGCTCGATCAGCGCGCCGGACAATTCGCTGCAGCCTGGCAGGGCGGGCACTGCCCGCCGCTTTCGCCACACCGCGGACAGAGCCGGCGGGCAATGCCCGCCCTACGCAGCTTCGGAAACCTCATGCAGGAGCGCACGCCGGGGACGTCCGCTACAGCCGGCTGCTGCGCTTCACGGCGAGATAGCGCTCGATCAGCGCGCCGGACAATTCGCTGCAGCCTGGCAGGGCGGGCACTGCCCGCCGCTCTCGTCACACCGCGGACAGAGCCGGCGGGCAATGCCCGCCCTACGCAGCTTCGGAAACCTCATGCAGGAGCGCACGCCGGGGATGTCCGCTACAGCCGGCTGCTGCGCTTCACGGCGAGATAGCGCTCGATCAGCGCGCCGGACAATTCGCTGCAGCCTGGCAGGGCGGGCACTGCCCGCCGCTCTCGCCACACCGCGGACAGAGCCGGCGGGCAATGCCCGCCCTACGCAGCTTCGGAAACCTCATGCAGGAGCGCACGCCGGGGATGTCCGCTACAGCCGGCTGCTGCGCTTCACGGCGAGATAGCGCTCGATCAGCGCGCCGGACAATTCGCTGCAGCCTGGCAGGGCGGGCACTGCCCGCCGCTCTCGCCACACCGCGGACAGAGCCGGCGGGCAATGCCCGCCCTACGCAGCTGCCCGCCGCTTTCGCCACAACGCGGACAGAGCCGGCGGGCAATGCCCGCCCTACGCAGCTTCGGAAACCTCATGCAGGAGCGCACGCCGGGGACGTCCGCTACAGCCGGCTGCTGCGCTTCACGGCGAGATAGCGCTCGATCAGCGCGCCGGACAATTCGCTGCAGCTGACGTCCAGCGTATTCACGCCTTCGCGGCGCAGCGCTTCGTGCACGCGGTCGCGCTCGGCCAGGTAGTGCATGGCCGATGCGCTGCGGATGCCGGCTTCCAGTTCGTCGCCGGGCTCGACGGCGGCGCGGTCGAGCGCCAGTTCACGCAGACTGACCAGCATCACCAGGTGGCGTTTGGACAACATGGCCACGGCCATGCGCAGTTCCACGTCGTCCTCGTCGCGCACGTTGGTGATCAGCACCACCAGGGCGCGGCGCTGCTGGTACGCCTGCAGGGCGCTGGCGGCGGCGAGGTAGTCGGTGGCCAGCGGCATCGCCTGCAGGTCGTAGCCGGCGCCCAGCAGCATGTCCATGCCGCCGCTGCCCTGTTGCGGCGGCAGCCAGCGCTGTTCCTGCCCGGTGCAGGCCAGCAGGCCGACCGCGTCGCCCTGGCGCAGCGCGATGCTGGCCAAGGCCAGCGACGCGTTCAGCACGTGATCGAAGTGCGCCAGCTGGTCGTCCTGCGCCAGCATGCGGCGGCCGCAGTCGAGCATCAGCACCACCTGCTGGTTGCGCTCGTCGCGGTACTCGCGCGAGATCAGCCGGCTGCTGCGCGCGGTGGCCTTCCAGTCGATCTTGCGCAGGCTGTCGCCGACGCGGTAGTCGCGCAGCTCCTGGAACTCGGTGCCTTCGCCGCGGCGCCGCTGCAGCCGCGCGCCGACGCTGCGCGAGGCCAGCTCCACGCTCAGCCCGGCCAGCTCGGCCAGCGAAGCGAAATTCGGATACACCCGCACCGTCGACGCCGCGCCGAGCACGCGGCGCGAAGACCAGCAGTGCCACGGCGAACGCAGTTGCACGTGGCAGCCGTCGAACCTGAACTGGCCGCGTGCATCGGGGGTGACCGCATAGTCGAGCCGCACGTCGCTGCCCGGCGGCAACGCCAGCGTGCGCGGCATGCCGCGCACCGCCCAGCCGCCGGGATGCAGGTCGTGCAGGCGCAATTTCTGCGTGCGCGCGGTGGCGCCGCGCAGGCGCAAACCAACCCGCGCTTCCGGACCCAGCGGCATTACCGGCGCCACCTCGCGCTGCACGCTGGGCGACGGCATCCGCCGCAGGCGCCAGCCATCGACCAGCGCCAGTACCGCGATCGCGCCGCCGCACGCCAGCCACGCCACGAGCGGCAGCCGGCCGAGGCTGGCCAGCACGCCGAGCACGGTCCAGCCGAGCAGCAGCCACAGCAGCGCGGGCGCAGGTCGCGTCATTGGCGTGGCGCCGGCACCTTGTGCAGCAGCGCCTTGAGCACGTCGTCGGGACGCTGGCGTTCGAGCAGCGCCTCCGGCGCCAGCAGCAGGCGGTGACGCAAGGCCGGCAGCGCCACCGCGCGCACGTCGTCGGGGGTGACGAAATCGCGCGCGTCGAGCGCGGCCTGCGCACGCGCCAGCCGCGCCAGCGCCAACCCGCCGCGCGGGCCGGCGCCGCCGATCACGCCCGGCCATTCGCGCGTGGTGCGCACGATGCGCACGGCGTAGTCGGTCACCGCCGCGTCCATGCGGATCGCCGCGACGCCATGCTGCAGCGCCACCAGCCCGGCCTGGTCCAGCACCGGTTTCACCTGCGCCACGTCGAGGTCGGACGCGACCTTGCCGTTGACCACGCCGGCGACCATGCGGCGCTCGTCCTCCAGCGTGGGATAGCCGATCGTCACCTTGATCAGGAAGCGGTCGAGCTGCGCCTCGGGCAGCGGATACGTGCCTTCCTGCTCGATCGGGTTCTGCGTGGCCACCACCATGAACGGCGCCGGCAACGGGAAGCGGCGGCCCGCGATGGTCACCTGCCCTTCCTGCATCGCCTCGAGCAGCGCGGCCTGCGTCTTGGCCGGCGCGCGGTTGATCTCGTCGGCCAGCAGCAGGTTGGCGAACACCGGGCCGCGGCGGATCTGGAAGCGCTCGGTCTTCGGGTCGTAGATCGCGTGGCCGGTGACGTCGGCCGGCATCAGGTCGGGAGTGAACTGGATGCGCCCGAAGCTGCAGCCGACCGACGCGGCCAGCGCACGCACCAGCAGGGTCTTGCCCAGGCCGGGCACGCCTTCGATCAGCACGTGGCCGGCCGCCAGCAAGGCCAGCAGCACCTGGTCGAACACCTCGGTCTGGCCGATGAAGGCGCGCGCCACCTGCGTGCGCAGGGCGCGTGCGTGCTCGCCGAGTTCGGCGATCGAAAGCGGTGCCGGCGGCGTGGCAGGAACGGCGAGGGTCTCGGTGGTCATGGACGGCTCCTGAGTCGGGCCAGGGTGATGATGGAAGCGCGAAACGCCGGCGCGTTCGCGGGTGACTGGAAGGCCTGGGCGATCTGCGCGGCGTCGAGCTCGCTGCGCTCGGCCAGGCGTGCGTACAAGGCATCGCCGTTGAGCATGGCGCAGGCCGGGTCGCGCCGGCGCAGGCGCGCCAGTACCGTCTGGCGGGCCAGGTTGTGCAGGCTGCGGCCGCCGTCGCGGCGATACAGGAACTCGCCGGCGGCCTGCACGTGTTCGAGCAGCGCGCGCCGGTGCAATGCCGGTGCCGGCATCAGCGGACCCAGCCGCGCGCTGCGCATCGCCATCCACGCGGCCAGCAGCACGGCCAGCGCCAGCAGCGCGGGCCAGCCCTTGATCGACAGCCAGGTCAGGAAGGCGGGACCGTCCAGTGCGTAGACCAGGTAGGTCACCCCGTGCCCGCGGTTCGGCGCCAGCAGGCGCCAGGCGAACTGCCGTGCCGCGGCCTGTTTCAGCTGGTTGCGCGAGAGCGCGTTGAAGCTGGCCAGCACGCTGACCGTTCCCTTGCCCAGCCGGGTGCGCGCGAACAGGTAGCCGTCCTGCGCATCGCCGATCGCCGCCTCCACGACCGTGCCGGCCGGCTTGAGCCGGAAGCGCTGGCCGCAGAGCGGAACGCCGTCCTTGTCGCTCGCGGCCGCCGTTACGCGGAGCGCGCTGCAGGCATAGTCTGCCGGGCGCGGATCGAGCAGGCCGAGCGCCTCGAACAAGGGCGTGCGCATGGCCGCCGCGGTGGTTCCCGGCGACAGCAGCAGGTGGCCGCCGCCACGCACAAACGCGGCGATCCGCGCGGCATCGTCCACGTCGATGTGCGCCACGTCGTCGCCGAGCAGCAGGGTGTCGCCGGACGTCAGCGGCATCCTGGGCGGGTCCAGCGTGGCCAGCGAGATCGCCGGCACGCCCACCCGGCGCAGCGTCTGCTCCAGCGCGAAGAAACGGTTGTAGCGCGCCTCGCCATGCGCGGCCACCGGTTCGGTGACGTCCTTGCGCTCGAACGTGGCGAAGAAGCCGCCGACCAGGAGCAGCAGCGCACCCGGCACCAGCAGGATCACCAGGAGCGTCTTGCGATTCATGCCGACGCCCCCGCCTGCGCCGGCCAGCCGCTCAGCAGGTGTTCGATCGCGGCATCGTCCGGATAGCGGCCCGCATACGCGGCGAACTGCCAGGTACGCACGATCGCGATGACGCGTTGCGCGCGTGCGGGGTCCTCGATTGCCGCGGCCTGGCGCAACCAGTCCGCTTCGGTCGCCTCCGCTGCCAGCGGCAGTTGCAGCAACTGCGCGGTGTGCTCCACGCAGCCGCGATACAGCAGCGCCAGCGCCTCGCGCCGGCAGCGCGCCCGCCACAGCGTGCGGATCGCGCCGGCCAGGTCGGTCGGCAGCGGTGCCGGCGCCTCGGCACTCGCCTGCAGGCCGTGCGACAACGCCAGCGTCGGCTCGTCCGCCGTCGGCGCCAGCCGTCCGCGCCAGCGCCAGGCGAACCACGCCAGCGCACCGACGGCACCGATCAGCAGCAGCCACAGCAGCCCCTTGAAAATCGCCGCCAGCACGCGACCCAGGATCGGGAACGGCATCTCCTGTACGCGCGTGGCGGGCTTCGGCGTGTACTTGAACGTCCAGCGGCGGACCGTGCGCCCGCCGCCGAAACGCGGGTCGCGGTAGACCTCCGCGGCGGCTTCGGCGAAGCGCCGGTCCGCGCTGTCCGGGGCCTGGCCGAACACCTTGTCCAGGCCCGACACGACCGGCTTCGGCGGTGTTTCCGCGGCCGCTGCGCGGGCGGCCAGCGGGAATGCGCCGGCGCACAGCAGCAGCACGCCGAGCGCCTTGCCCAGCCCCTGCAGCCGCGTGCGCAGGCGGCGGAACGCCAGGTCGATGTCCCATGCCTCCAGTTGCGTGCGCCGGTTCAGATACAGCGCGAAGCCGCAGGCCACGTACAGCGGCTCGATCGCGCTCATCGCCAGATACGCCACGATCGCCCCCAGCAGGATCCACCGGGTCGACGCATCGTGCACGCCATGGCTGAAGAAATCGGACAGCGATGCCGGCCGCCATTCGTGCGGTATCAGCAGCAGGGCCAGCAGCCAGACACTGAGGAACAGCACCAGCTCGAACTGCAGGCAGCCGTAGGTGAGCAGGCTGGTGTCCGCCACGATGCGCCGGCGCAGCACCTTCCAGCGCGCGGAACGCTGCTTGCGCGGCGCACCTTCGAGCAGGTCCAGCGGCAGGCGCAGCGCGCGGCTGCTGTCGACGCGCAACCAGGTCAGCCCGGCGATCGTGCTGCGCCAGCTCCACTGGCGCTGGCCGCGCAGGGTTTCGCGCCAGGTCGGCGCGCGGTCGAATACCGCGCGCGACAACACGTACAGCGGCAAGCGGTCGAACAGCGGCTTCAGCCACCACACCAGCACCAGGCCCAGCCACGGCAGCCCCAGCAACACGCCCAGCGCATTGCACAGCACGAACACCGGCACGGTGAACGCGAACCACGCCGACCACACCGCCGCCGCGTTCGCGCGCAGCATCGCGGCGCCCAGGTCCAGCGCCTCGCGCGGCGCGCGCGGCCGCAACACCACGCTGATCCGTTCAAGCTCCATGCGTGCCCGCCCTGCCGCCGCGCCACAGCCAGCCCAGCACCAGCACCCACATCAGTGCACCGCTGCCGAACTTCAGCGCATCCGGCAAGGCCGCGATCGACGACCAGTACGCCTCGATGAAGGCCGCCACCAGCAGCATCGCGAACGCGCCCAGCGCCAGTTGCGCGCCGACCCAGCCGGCCGCGACCAGGGCCGGCCCCCGCCGCTGCCGCCCCGGCGCCAGCAGGGTCAGGCCGAGCTGCAGGCCGGCGCCGCCGGCGATCACCAGCGCACTCAATTCGAACGCCGAATGGCCCACCACGAAACGCCAGAACGGGCCGCCGTAGCCGATCGCGGTGAGATGCCCGGCGACGCCGCCGATCAGCACGCCGTTGGCGCCCAGCACGTAGATCGCGCCGACGCCGAAGAACAGGCCCGAGGCGAACGTGCGGAACGCGATGCCGACATTGTTCATCACGTAGTAGCCGAACATCTGCAGGTCGGTGCCGCTGCTGCGCCCGATGTGCGCGTTCGCCGGGTCGTACATCTTCTCGAACTGCGCAAGCTGGGTGCTGCTGAAGAGCGTGTGCGCCAGCTCGGGGCGCACTTGCATCAACACCAGGATGAACAGGGCCGGCAGGTAGAACAGCGCCGCTGCCACGGCCATGCAGCGCCATTGCGCACGCACCAGCCGCGGAAACCCCGCCACCAGGAAACCCGCCACGCGATGCCAGCGCGGCGCCGGCGGCCGATACAGCACGCGATGCCCCTGCTGCACGATGCGCTGCAGCCGTTCGGTGACTTCATGGCTGTAGCCGCGCCCGCGCGCCAGCGCCAGGTGATGGCACAGGCGCCGGTAGGACGGCGCGAAATCCAGCGTCTGTTCCTGCCGCAGGGTGCGTCTCGGCTGCCGGTCCAGCGCGCTCAGCCACGACTGCAGGCTGTCCCACTCACGGCTGTGCAGGGCCACGAAGCGTTCCTGCTTCATGCTCGCCCCAGCAGCCAGTTGGCGTGCGCGACCAGCCGTCGTATCGCGGCGGTGTCGCGCTGCCCGGTCAAAGGCGTGAGCAGGTTGGCCAGTTCCTCCTGCCGCTGCACGGTGAGCTGGCCGGCGCGCTCGGCGAACTCCACCAGCGCCGCCTGTTCGTCGGCCGCCAGCACCAGCGGCAGCGGCAGCGCAGCCAGCGTCGGCACCTGCTGGCCGGCCGGCAGCTCCTGCGCGTGGATCACCATGGTGCCCGCCACGATGTCGCCGAGCCGGCGCGCATGCGGATCGATCAGCGTGCTGGCCAGGCCCACGCCGTACACGCCCGGCAGCGCATCCACCACGCGCAGCAGGTTGCGCACCACCGACGGCAGCCAGGTCACCGGCGTGCCGTCCGCGTTGACCACGCGCAGGCCCAGCGCGCGCTTGCCCAGGGTCTGTCCGTCCAGCCACACCTCGCACACCACCGAGTACGCCCACAGCAGCGCGAACATCAGCAGCATGGCCAGCCCGTTGCCGCCCTTGCCGAACAGCGACAGCGGGATCATCGCGACGAAGAGCACCGCCAGCCGCAGGAACAGGTCGACCGTCCACGCCTGCGCGCGCGGCAACGCACCGGCCGCACGCAGGCGCAGCGAGACGCCTTCGGGCGTCTCGATCTCGCGTACGGTGTCGATCATCAGATGTCGACGACGATGGTGTCGGCGATCAGGTCGTGCAGGCAGCGGCGGTCCTTGCCGAAGATCAGCAGCGGGTCCAGCAGGGTGCAGAGTTTGCCCACGAAGGGAATCATGCCGATCAGCGTGACCGGCACCACCCGCAGGAAAATGTAGCGGGCCAACCCGACGCGGTTGCCGTCGGTGCGCACGACGGCGATGTCCAATGCACGCTTGCCGATGGTCTGGCCGCTGCGACGGATCATGATGCAGTTGACGACGAATACGCCGATCAACAGGGCCAGGCCCAGCAGCATGATGCCGACCATCGGCGCGGCAGGCTTCACCCCGTGCCTGACGTCAACCGCCATGGTGGCGCCCCAGATGATCGGGAGAACCCATACCAGGTTGGCCAGGCCGTCCAGCAGCGCCGCGCCGAGGCGCTTGCCGCGCCCCGCCTTGCGGTTTTCCAGATCGTACGCATCCCACGCGGCCACATCGTCGACCACGGCCGCCGGTGCGGCATACGGATTGGTTTCCATCGCTTCCTTCCCCTTAGTTGCCGTCCTCGCTGCCCTACCCCATGTCGGGCAACGTTGGGCGAGTATAGAAGCGAATTTTGACCGCTGGCTACCGCTTCGGCTTGAGCAGGGTGCCGCTGCATTTCGGCGCTCCGCACAGGCACTTCCACAGCTTCTTCAGCCGCGCGGTGTGCGGCACGTCGAGCACGATGCCGTAGTCGTAGGTGAGCTCCTCGCCCGGCTTGATGTTGCGGATCGCCTCGATCACCACGCGGTCCCTGCGCGGGTCGCCGCTGGCGCTTTCCTCGACCAGCGCGCGGCAGTTCGGCGCGCAGCTGTGGTTGATCCAGCGCGCGCTGTTGCCGTCCTGGTTGGCGTCGATGATGTAGTCGTCGTTCAGCGTGAACAGGAAGGTATGCCCGGTCTCGCCGCCGTCGCCGTACAGATCATCGGCCTGCGCATGGGTCAGCAACTTGCCCTTGTACTCGATGATTTCCTCGCCCCTGGCGATCGGGGCGGTGGCGAACACGCCGTTGCCGTGGATCGGCGAGCGGCGTGCAACAAAGCGTCGTGACATGCGGTGGAGCCCTGCGGATGGAAGTGGGAGCGACGATGATGCCCGTTTGCGCATGGCCGCGAAACCTTCGCCGGATGCGCCACGCGATCACGTCGGCACGGTCGAGCTCCATGATGGTTCCGCCCGTGCCGCCCGGCGGTCATCCGCCATGACTGGCGCCAACCCCCTCGATCGCGGTTAGAATCGGCATTCAAACGATCGTTTGGAGAAGCCGCGATGCGTCTGCTGCGCTGGATCATCCCCGTCCTGCTGCTGGGCCTGGCCGCCTGCGGCCCGGCGAAGAAGAGCGTGTACCCGCCGACCCTGAGCATCCAGCAACTCGTGGTGCTGCCGGACGGGCAGTGGCAGCTGACCGTGCGCATCCAGAACAACAGCTACGGCGGGATGGACTTCAAGTCGCTGGACGGCCAGCTGCAGCTCGCCGACCTGGTGCCGGTGCGGCTGCACGCCAGCTTCGATCTCGACATCCCCGAGCTGGCCGGCGACGTGATCCAGCTCGAGGTGCTGCCCACCGCGGCGATGACCAAGGCATTGCAGGCGATCGCCGCCAAGGGCAGCGCCGGCGCGCTGGCGTATCGAGTCAGCGGCAGCGCCAGCGCCAAGCCCGAGCAGGAAGACAAGCCGCGCTCGTTCGACTTCAACGGCAACGACTGGATCTCGCCGGTGCCAGGCATCCCCAACACGTATCGCTAGACGTTCCCACTTTCCACCGAAGGAACCACCATGACCGCTTACAAGGCCCCTCTCGACGACCTGCGCTTCGCCCTGTTCGACGTGCTCGATGCCGAACCGACCCTCACCGCTCTGCAGGGTGGCGAAGCACACAGCCGCGACCTGCTCGACGCGGTGCTGGAGGAAGCCGGCCGCTTCAGCGAGCAGTTGCTGGCGCCGACGAACAGTCCTGCCGATGAGGAAGGCTGCCACTTCGACAAGGCCACCCAGACGGTGACCACGCCGAAGGGTTTCAGGGAAGCGTTCAAGCAGTTCGCCGAAGGCGGCTGGACCGGCCTGACCAATCCCGAAGCCTACGGCGGCCAGGCGCTGCCCGGCGTGCTCGGCACCGCCACCACCGAGATCTTCCAGTCCGGCAACCTGGCCTGGAGCCTGTACCCGCTGCTGTCCGAAGGCGCCACCCACGCCATGGAACTGCATGGCGAAGAGTGGCAGCGCGAGCGCTTCATGAAGCCGATCGTCGAAGGCCGCTGGACCGGCACGATGTGCCTGACCGAGCCGCAGGCCGGCTCCGACCTCGGCCTGCTGAAGACCCGTGCCGAACCCGGCGAGGGCAACAGCTACAAGATCACCGGCACCAAGATCTTCATCAGCGCCGGCGAGCACGACCTCACCGAGAACATCGTGCACCTGGTGCTGGCGCGCCTGCCCGACGCACCGGAAGGCAGTCGCGGCATCTCGATGTTCATCGTGCCGAAATTCAAGGTCAACGAGGACGGTTCGCTGGGTGCGCGCAACACGGTCGCCGCCGGCGCGATCGAGCACAAGATGGGCATCCACGCCTGCTCCACCTGCGTGATGAACTTCGACGGCGCCGAGGGCTACCTGATCGGCAAGCCGCACAAGGGCCTCGCCGCGATGTTCACCATGATGAACGCGGCGCGCCTGTCGGTCGGCGTGCAGGGCCTGGCGCTGGCCGAACGCGCGCTGCAGAACAGCCTCAACTACGCGCGCGAGCGGCTGCAGTCGCGTGCGCTGTCCGGCCCGAAATTCCCGGACAAGCCGGCCGACAACCTGCTGGTGCAGCCGGACGTGCGGCGCATGCTGCTGACCCAGCGCGCGTTCGTCGAAGGTTCGCGCGCGCTGGTGCTGTACACCGCGCTGCAGACCGACATCGAAGCGCGGGCGACCGATGAGGCCGCGCGCAAGGCGGCCGGCGAACTGGTCGCGTTCCTCATTCCGATCGCCAAGGGCGTGGTCACCGAACTGGCGCAGGAGTGCACCAAGGAAGCGCTGCAGATCTACGGCGGCCACGGCTACATCGCCGAGAACGGCATGGAGCAGTTCGTCCGCGACGCCCGCATCATCACGCTGTACGAAGGCACCACCGGCATCCAGGCGGCCGACCTGCTGGGCCGCAAGATCCTCCAGCTGCAGGGCATTGGCGCGAAGCACTTCCTGCAGGAGATCAGCACGTTCTGCCAGCAGCACAGCGCCGACGAATCACTGCGCAGCCTGATCGGCCCGCTCGCCGTCGCCACCAGGGAATGGAGCGACCTCACCGTGAGCCTGGCCCAGCGCGTGCAGGCCAACCCGGAGGAACTCGGCGCCGCCGCCACCGACTACCTGTACTACTCCGGCTACGTCACCCTCGCCTACCTGTGGGCGCGCAGCGTGGCCGCCGCCGAAGCCGGCACGCAATCCGCCGCGTTCAAGCAGGCCAAGCGCGACACCGCCGCGTTCTACTTCGCCCGCATCCTGCCGCGCTGCCTGACCCATCAGGCAGCGATCGAGGCCGGCGTGGAGACGTTGCCGGCGATCGTCTGAGCCGGCGATCGACGTAACCAGAAAAGCCCGGCATGCCGGGCTTTTTTTTC
>CAVPQF010000052.1:0-22385 GCA_963707225.1 uncultured Gammaproteobacteria bacterium | reverse complement strand
CCGCCTGCAGATGCGCCACTGCCGCCTTCAACTCGTGGATCAGCAGCTTCATCCACAGCTCGGACACATGGTGCTGCACGATGAACAGCATCTCGTCGTGATGCGGCGGCTGGCTCAACGGCTGCTGCGCGGACAGCAAGATGTCCAGATGCAGATAGCCGCCGTAGGTCATCTGCCCGTCGAGGTCGGTCTGGATGCCCGCTTCGAGGTCGCGCTGGTTGTCGCTCATGATGTTCCGTCGGGTTTTTCGGAAACGGCCATGGTAACGGCTGCACGCCCATCCGACCTTGACCCAGGACATTGATCCCCGGCCACGAACTTGAACAGGGCGTGATTTCCGCCTTCGCGGGAATGACGACCTGAAGGCTTTGCGGCAACCATGGAAACCGCGACACGGCGCGCTTTGCCGCCTTCGACGACGGGCCAGAACCCGCCTTCCATACGGTCTCGAATGCTGCACCGTACCTTGCAGCGCAACATGCCTGCCTGTTATCAAGCGCGGTCTTGTTCGGTCTTTTGTGCGCCTCGAGCATCGAAGCCACGCCACCACCAGCCCTCTTTCCTCACCCCCGGAGCGAGTCGTGACCATCGCCGCCAAGTTTGAAATCGAATACCTGCAGTACCTCGATGCCGAGGGCAAGCAGGTACGTGACGATCTGCCCGAGTTCGCGAAAGACCTCGAGCACATGGTCAAGCTGTACAAGCTGATGTTGTCCACCCGCGTGTTCGACGCCAAGTCGATTGCGTTGCAGCGCACCGGCAAGCTGGGCACCTACGCCAGCTGCCTCGGCCACGAGGCGGCGCACGTCGGCATCGGCAGTGCGATGCGTCCGGAAGATGTGTACGCACCGAGCTATCGCGAATACGGCGCCCAGCTGTATCGCGGCGTGCAGCCGCGCGAGGTGTACATGTACTGGGGCGGCGACGAGCGCGGCAACGATTACCAGAAGGAACCGGCGCGGCACGACTTCGCCTGGTCGGTACCGATCGCCACGCAGTGCCTGCATGCGGCAGGCAGCGCGCTGGCGTTCAAGATCCGCGGCGAGAAGCGCGTGGCGGTGTGCACGATCGGCGACGGCGGCTCGTCCAAGGGCGACTTCTACGGCGCCATCAACATCGCCGGCGCGCAGAACCTGCCGCTGGTCTGCGTCATCGTCAACAACCAGTGGGCGATTTCGGTGCCGCGCAAGATCCAGTCCGGCGCGCCGACGCTGGCGCAGAAGGGCATCGCCGCCGGGCTGTTCTCGATCCAGGTGGACGGCAACGACATCATCGCCGTGCGCAAGGCGATGGAGGATGCGCTGGAACGCGCGCGCAACGGCCAGGGCGGCAGCGTGATCGAGGCGGTCACCTATCGCCTCGGCGACCACACCACCGCCGACGACGCGCGCCGCTACCGCGGCGAGCAGGAAGTGAAGGACGGCTGGGAAAAGGAGCCGATGAAACGCCTGCGCAACTGGCTGGTGGCCAGGAAGGTGTGGGACGACGCGAAGGAAGAAGCCTGGAAGGCCGAGTGCGACGACTGGATGGACAACGAGGTGAACGCGTACCTGGAGACCAAGACGCAGCCGGTCACGGCGATGTTCGACTACACATTCGCCGAAGTCCCCGCCGATCTCGCCAGGCAGCGCGATTACGTCCTCTCGCTTGAAAACCAGCTCGAATCCAGGAAGGGCCACTGAGTCATGGCACAAATCACTCTCATCGAAGCCGTCACCCAGGCACTCGCCTACGAAATGGCCCACGACGACTCCGTCGTGGTGCTGGGCGAAGACGTCGGCGTCAACGGCGGCGTGTTCCGCGCCACCCAGGGCCTGCAGGAAAAATTCGGCGAGCTGCGCGTGATCGACACGCCGCTGGACGAAACCACGATTGCCGGCGTCACCGTCGGCCTTGCCGTGCAGGGCATGAAACCGGTCGCCGAGGCGCAGTTCGAGGGCTTCATCTATCCGATGATGGAACAGATCGCCTGCCATGCCGCACGCATGCGCAACCGCACCCGCGGCCGCCTCACCGTGCCGGCCGTGTGGCGCGCGCCGTGGGGCGGCGGCATCCGCGCACCGGAGCATCACTCCGAGGCGAACGAGCACCTGTTCACCAACATCCCCGGCCTGCGCGTGGTGATGCCGTCCTCGCCGGCACGTGCCTACGGCCTGCTGCTGGCCGCGATCCGCGATCCCGATCCGGTGATGTTCTTCGAGCCCAAGCGCATCTACCGCCAGTACAAGGAAGAGGTGCCGGACGACGGCGAGGCGCTGCCGCTGGACGTGTGCTTCGTGCTGCGCGACGGCACCGACGTGACCCTGGTGAGCTGGGGCGCGCAGGTGAAGGAGGCGCTGGAGGCGGCCGACGAACTGGCCGACGAAGGCATCAGCGCCGAAGTGATCGACGTCGCCACGCTGACCCCGCTGGACTTCGATACCATCGCCGAATCGGTGCAGAAGACCGGCCGCTGCGTGATCGTGCACGAAGCACCGAAGACCGCCGGTTTCGGCGCCGAGATCGCCGCGCGCCTGGCCGAGGAATGCATGTACGACCTGCTCGCCCCGGTCGAGCGCGTCACCGGCTTCGACACGCACATCCCGCTGTTCCGCCTGGAAATGAAATACCTGCCGAGCGTGGAGCGCGTCGTCGACGCGGCGAAGCGTACGCTGGCGGCAAGCTGATCTGGCCCGGGGAACGGGGAACAGGGAACGGGGAACATCAAGTCCTCGCGCACCCAAACCCGTTCCCTGTTCCCCGTTTCCCGTTCCCGGATAAAAACTCATGGCTGATATCAAGACGTTCTACCTCCCCGACCTCGGCGAAGGCCTGCCCGACGCGACCGTGGTCGAGTGGCACGTGAAGGTGGGCGACAGCATCAAGCTCGACGCGCCGCTGTGCTCGATGGAAACCGCCAAGGCGGTGGTCGACGTGCCCTCGCCGTACACCGGCAAGGTCGTCAAGCTGCACGGCGCGCCCGGCGACGTCATCGAGACCGGCGCGGCGCTGGCCGACTTCGAGCCGGATCCGAACGCGAAGCAGCGTGCCGAGTCGCAGGAAACCGGCCATCACCACGGCCCGAAGAAAAGCGTCGGCAGCCCGGCCGCGGACGACAGCCAGAACGTGGTCGCTTCCGATGAAGGCGGCGAGGTAGAGAAGACGGTCGCGGCGCGCGAAGACGAAGGCACCGTGGTCGGCGCGATGGTCAGCGGCAGCCACGTGCACGTCGAGCAGGCCGCCAGCATCGGCGGCGTCAAGGCCGTGCCGGCCGTGCGCGCGCTGGCGAAGAAGCTCAAGGTCGATCTCGGCCGCGTGCGGCCCAGCGGCGCCGACGGCGTGGTGACAATGAAGGACGTCAAGGACGCCGCCGCGAACGGCTCGGCCGCGCTGGGTGCCACACCGGCCCGTGCCGTGCCCGCCTCCGCCGGCCGCCACCTGGCGCCGGAACTGCCGCAGCCGGAGCCGCAGCGCGGTCCCGTTTCGCTGGCCGGCAAGCCGGTGCGCACCGCGCCGCCCTCGCAGCAGGCCAGCGGCCAGCCGGAGCAGTTGAAGGGCGTGCGTCGCAACATGGCCCGGGTGATGGCCGATGCCCACGCGCAGGTCGTGCCGACCACGCTGGTCGACGACGCCGACCTGCACGCCTGGATCGGCAAGCAGGACATCACCGCCCGCCTGATCCGCGCCATCGTCGCCGCCTGCAAGACGGTGCCGGCGCTGAACGCCTGGTTCGACGGCAAGAACCTCACCCGTACCCTCCACCCGCAGGTCGACATCGGCATCGCGGTGGACACCGACGACGGCCTGTTCGTGCCGGCGCTGCGCAACGCCGACGTGCTCGACGCCGCCGGCGTGCGTGCCGCGATCAAGCGCCTGCGCACGCAGGTCGAGGAGCGCACGATTCCGGCCTCGGAGCTGTCCGGCTACACCATCAGCCTGTCCAACTTCGGCATGTTCGCCGGCCGCTACGCCACGCCGGTGGTGGTGCCGCCGACCGTCGCCATCGTCGGTGCCGGCAAGCTCAGCCACGACGTGGTCGCGGTGATCGGCGGCATCGAAGTGCACCGTCGCATGCCGCTGTCGCTGACCTTCGACCACCGCGCCGCCACCGGCGGTGAGGCTGCGCGCTTCCTCAAGGCGATGCTGGACGACCTCGCCCTGCCGAACTGACCGAACCGGTATCGCAACATCGGAACCCGGGCGTCTCGCGACGCCCGGGTTTTCTGTTGGCTCTTCGCGGGCACACCGGAATTTGCAGGTGCGCCGTTCCGTAGGGCGGGCACTGCCCGCCGGCTCTTCGACAACGCTTCACGATCAACAGCGGCGGGCCGTGCCCGCCCTACGAAGCAGATGTCGCGTGCGAACCGGTCAGTAGTCGCGCACGTCCAGCAACAGGAAACAGCGCGCGCTGTAGTCGCCGCCTTGCGGCCATGCGACGCTGGCGAGCGCCAGCGTGCCGGAAGTCCACAGCTCGTTGTCGAGCAGCGCCTCGCAGCGCGAATCGCCCTTGGCGTCATGGCTGTGCACCAGCCGCAGCCAGTGCAGTTCGGGTGTCAGCGCCTCGCGTTTCAGCGCAGCCTCGATCGATGCCAGCGCCTCGGCCGGCATGCTTGCAGCATCCGCCCCCCGCGCGCTGAACGGGCCGATGAACACGTCCCACGTGCGCACGCCGATATCCCACGCCGCGATCCGCATCTTGCGCTCGTCGGTGACGTACCAGCAGGCGGCCAGCAGCGGGTGGAAAACATCCTGCTCGAACGTGTGCAGGGCATCACGGCAGCCGGCGTCGCCGCCGCCGATGCCGGCGAAGCTCTCTTCGATGTAGCGTTCCTCGCTCAGCACCACGTCGACGTCGAGCCGGCCGGGCTCGCCGGCCGCGCCCTCGTGCCATGCGGCACGGATCGCCGGGAAGTCGCCGTCGGTGACCAGCCAACCGTCCTCGTCCGCCTCCAGTTCGACATCGTGCCGCTCGAACAGCCGCAGCAGGTATTTCTGTAGCGCCGCACTGTCCATCGTCATTCCCGATTGTCCGCGTTGATCGTCGACGGCAATTCGCGCCAGGTCAGGTATACGCGCAGATCGAACTCCCGCTGATGGTAGTCCGGCAGCATGTACTGGCACAGCTGGTAGAACGCCTTGTTGTGATCTATTTCCTTCAGGTGCGCCAGTTCGTGCACCACGATCATCTGCAGGAACTCCGGCGCGGCGGCCTTGAACAGGCTGGCAACGCGGATTTCCTTCTTCGCCTTGAGCTTGCCGCCCTGCACGCGCGAGATCGCGGTGTGCAGGCCCAGCGCGTTGCGCAACACGTCGAGTTTGGCGTCGTACAACACCTTGTCGATGGCCGGTGCGTTCTTCAGGTGCTGCTGCTTCAGCGACGCCACATAGGCGTACAGCGCCTTGTCGCTCTGCACCTCATGGCGACCCGGATACCGCTTTGCCAGGTGCTCGCCCAGGCGCTCCTGCGCGATCAGCTCGCGCACCTTGTCCTGCAAGGTGGCGGGGTAGGCCTGGAGGTATTTGAGCGGAATCATGCGGGGTATTCTCGCACTGCACCGCTTCACGCGTTTCGACAACCCGATGGAGGCATCCCATGCACCACAGCCGACTCTGCGCCATCGTCATCGACTGCCACGTCGACGAACTCGCACCCGTCGCCGATTTCTGGAGCCAGGCGCCGGGCAAGCCGATCGCCAGCGTCGACCAGGGCGGCGACGGCAAATACGCGGAGCTGCAGACCGCCGCGGATCTGCGTGGTGCAGCCGCAGCGCAAGGCATTCGGGCCGCACCTCAACCGCTGGGATTGACGTGCCGTCGCCGGCGCGCCGACGCGACGGCGCGCGTCGGGCGCGTCAGCCGAGCCACCAGCCCAGCCAGGTAGCCGCCAGTACCACGGCCAGGCCCAGCAGCACCGGCCGCGCATAGTCGCGACCGCCGTTCGTCCAGGCGATCACCGCCTTGGACAGGCTGTTGCTGGTCAGCGCGATCAGGATCGGCACCGCGGTGGCCGCGGGCTCGATCCTGCCTGCGGCGGCCAGCGTCGCCACGGATACCGCCGCCGCATGCGTGTCGGCGAAGCCGGCGACGCCGGTGGCGATAGCCAGCCCGCGCGCGCCCAGCCAGACACGCATCGCGGCCGATGCCAGCAGTACCACGGCGATCATCAACCCCAGCAGCAGCGACGCCCTGACGCTGAAGACGACGCTGCCTTGCACCGGGTCCGCCGCGCTCAGGTGCAGGCCCTTCCACGTCCACAACGCGCCGTACACCGCCGCGGTCACGCCACCGCAGGCCAGCGGCACGGCGAGCACCCGCAGCGTCGCCAGGTCGGTGACCGCCAGTACCGCCGCCATCTGCACAAAGGTGGCCACGGTCGAAAGCACCGCCGCCGCGACCGCCGACCGCCGCAGCGCCGGCAGGCTGCGCGCCTGCGAGCCCATCACCCCGATGGTGGCCACGCTGGACACGAAACCGGAGAGCAATCCGGCCAGCGGCAGGCCGACGCGGCTGCCCGCCAGCCGCAGCAGCGCATGGGCGGCCGCGCCGATCGACATGATGAGGATCACGATCAGCCACAGCGCACGCGGGTTGATCGCGTCGAACGGGCCGAGTTGCCGGTCCGGCACCAGGGGAAGCACCAGCAGCGTGGCCGCGGCCAGCACCAGCAGGTTGTTCAGTTCCTCCGCGGTCAGCACGCCGCGCACGAAATGATGCATGGGCTCGCGCGCCGCCAACAGGATCGTCACCGCCACCGCCAGCCCGGCGGCCAGCGGCGGCTGCCGGATGGCCATCGCGCCCAGCACCAGGCAGAACAGCAGGCTGACCTCGGTGGTCAGGCCGCGATCGCTGTCGGTGTCGCGCGCATAGGCGATCACCAGCAGTGCCGCCACCGCGGCCAGTGCCAGCAGCAGCACCGCGATGCCGAAGCCCGCGCTGGCCGCACCCAGCAGCGCCACCACGGCGAACGTGCGGATGCCGGCGACCGCATGACCGTCGCCGCCCTTGCGCCGCTCGCGCTCGGCGCCGATCAGCAAGCCGATGCCCAGCGCGACGGCGAAACCGGCCCAGGAAAAGTCGACACCCATGAAACTGCACCCATGACGAGCCACGACCGCTCCGGCCACGGCGCGATCATGCCCGAGCGCCCGCGGAAAGTCGCGCCGCCGGGCCGGCGGCCCGCCATCAGATGTCGAAGCGGTAGCTCAGCTTCACCAGCAGCTGCTCGTCGTCGCGCAGCGCCAGGCTGCGGCCGAATACGTCGCCGGTGTCACGCGCCTGGTCGTCCACCGCGTAGCCGCCGCGGCCGTAGACCACGCATCTTCAGTGGCGCCATCGCGCAGATCGCTGGTGCGCCGGATGCGCAACTGGCGGCGCAGGAGCAGGCCGTGGTCATTGTCCAGCGCGTCGGTGCGGAAGTGCCAGTCGTGCGAGCTGTAGACGGAATCCGCGGGCAGCGCCGTGTTGCGCTTGCGCACTTCCCCATGCGCGCAATTGAAGTTGTTGCGCGCGAGGTAGCCGAAATCGTTGACCTGCATCTGGTCGCCGAAATGCATGCCCAGCCATTGCTGGCGCCAGCCATCGCCCATCTCGTAGTCCGCCAGCAAGGTCGCGCCACTGTCGCGCGTGCGCACTCCGGACTGCAGGATGTCGCTGCCGACCACGTTGGTCGCGATGGTCAGCTTCGGCGTGGGCTGCCATTGATGGTCGATGCCGAGCACGGTCGCCTGCCGCTCCAGCCATGGCCGGTCGACCCGGGTCAGCAGCATGCCCAGGCTCTGGTCGCCGAAGTCGTGGGTCACCCGGGCGGCACCGAATAAACGGCCCGCCTCGCCATCCTCGTCGGCGGCCAGCACGCCGTAGCTGGTAGTACCGACGCTGCCGTTGAGCTTCACCGCCGCGTTGATGTCGGCCGCGCCGAGGCCGTCGTCGTAAGGTCTGGCCGAAATCCGGATTCAGCGCCGCGGTGAGCTGGAACTGGCCATTCGGCTTCCACAAGAAATCGGCGCCTTCCTGGAAGTGGCTGCGACCGCGCACGTTGTCGTACAGGCCGGACACGTGCGGCGTCACTGCCAGCAGCGACTGGCTGTACTGCGGCACCTCGACCGGCTGAATGCGGACAGGAAACGCGGCAGCGTGAAGCTGGCCACCGGCCACGAATCGCGCTCGCCGGTCGAACCGGTCACGCCCGTGCGGGCGCGGCCTCTTCGCGCCCGATCAGGATCGCCGGCGGCGGCCCCACAGCGCATGCCGCAGCAGCATCGCCAGTACCAGCACCGCGGCGAACGCGCCATAGCCGTACAACGCCGGCAGCACCTGCTGCCAGATCGCGCCGCTGGCACGACCGAAGCCGTCGACGGTAGGCAGTTCGACCATGTCGAAGCCGAGCACCGCGCACTGCACCGCGGCGATCAGCGCCAGCAGCAGCGCGGTGAAATCGAAGATGCGCCGAGCGGACGTGCGCGGCAGACTCTTCGGGTACGCCCAGTAGCCCCAGCACAGGATCAGCAGCCACGGCGCAAGCAGCAGGACAGCGAGGTAACGCACGGTCGATCACCCGGAAAATTTGGCGCCGCGCATCATTCCTGCGCGGCAAGTTGATCCAGTGCTTCGCGCAACTGCGCCAGCGCGCCGTCACGAGCCTGCTCGTCGCGATAGTCAGGCGTGCTGGCGACCGCCTCGCCGTCCAGTTCCAGGCTCATGCCCAGCGGCCGGATCTGCAGTACGGCCGCTGCCGCGCCCAGCGCCTTGAGTTGCTTCTGCAGCGCACCGGCCGCCTTGGGATCGGCGAACGACTTCGACAGCAGCAACTCCTCGCCTTCCGCGGAAAACAGGCGAAAGCGGAAGTTACCATCGGCGTCGCGGAAGCTGGCGAAGCGCGGCATTTTGCCCTGTTTCGGCGCGGCCTTCGGCTGATCGGCGGGCGCCGGCGCGGTGGTCATCGCGCGCAGCCCGAGCGCTTCGCGCAGCGCGAGGACCTTCGGCGCGGCGATCGCGCGCGCCTTCTGCGCACCCTGCTGCAGGATCGCCTCGATCGCGGCGGGGTCCGCCATCAGCGCTTCGTAGCGCTCGCGCATCGGCGCCACGTCCGCCTCGATCCGCTCGTACAGCACCTGCTTCGCCTCGCCCCAGCCGATGCCGTCCAGCAAGGCCTGGCGAAACGCCGCGGTCTCGCTCTCGTTGGCGAATGCGCGGAAGATGGTGAACAGCGCGCAGTCGTCCGGGTCCTTCGGCTCGCCGGGCAGGCGCGAGTCGGTGACGATGCGCATGATCGTCTCGCGCAACTGCTTCTTGCCGCCGGCGAACAGCGGGATCGTGTTGTCGTAGCTCTTCGACATCTTGCGGCCATCCAGGCCCGGCAGCGTGGCTACCTGCTCTTCGATCAGCGCCTCCGGCAACACGAAGAACTCGCGACCATGCAGGTGGTTGAAGCGCTGGCCGAGGTCGCGCGCCATCTCGATGTGCTGGATCTGGTCGCGCCCCACCGGCACCTGGTTCGCGTCGAACGCCAGGATGTCGGCCGCCATCAATACCGGGTACATGTACAGGCCGGCGGTGATGCCGGCGTCGGCGTCCTCGCCCGCCGCGGTGTTCTTGTCCACCGCGGCCTTGTACGCATGCGCGCGGTTGAGCATGCCCTTCGAGGCGATGCAGGTGAGGAACCAGGTCAGCTCGGGGATTTCCGGGATGTCCGACTGGCGGTAGAACGTGACCCGCTGCGGATCGAGTCCGGCGGCCAGCCACGTCGCGGCGATCTCCAGCCGCGAACGCTCGATGCGCGCCGCGTCGTCGCTCTTGATCAGCGCGTGGTAGTCGGCCATGAAATAGAACGCATCCACGTCGTCGCGCCGGCTGGCCTCGACGGCCGGGCGGATCGCGCCTACGTAATTGCCCAGGTGCGGGGTACCGGTGGTGGTGATGCCGGTGAGGACTCGGGTATTCATGCTGCGTCGCGCGAGGAAAACGGCAGTCTACGACATCCGGCAAAACAGCTCGACCGACAGGCCCGTCGTCCGTCATGGTCGGCGTTGCCGCCTTGCCAAAAAAATCACGCGGGCCAGTCCAGATTCTGCCGGCCCTGGGCATGGCAAGGAGATCCAGCACATGAGCGGCAAGTTCAGCGTGTTCGCCGGCAGGAACGGCCAGACCTACTTCAGCCTCAAGGCCGGCAACGGCGAGACCATCCTCAAGAGCCAGGGGTACAGGGACAAGGCCAGCGCGCACAACGGCATCGAGTCGGTGCGCAAGAACGCGCCGGATGCGGCGCGCTACGAGAAGGGGACCTCGGCCAGCGGCAAGTTCCACTTCAACCTGAAGGCCGCCAACCACCAGGTCATCGGCGGCAGCGAGATGTACGAGAGCGAACGCTCGCGCGACGCCGGCATCGCTTCGGTGATGGCGAACGCGCCGGACGCCGAGCTCGTCGAGGAATGAGCGTTTCGGCGCGATCCCGTCGGGTTGCGCCTCAGCGGATCAGCGTGGACTTGCCGAACAGCGACTCGACCAGATCCACCGCCAGCCTGGCCGTCTGGTTGCGCTTGTCGAAGGCCGGGTTCAGCTCGACGATGTCCAGCGACGCCAGCCGTCCGGTATCGGCGATCATTTCCATGCACAGCTGCGCCTCACGGTAATTCGGCCCGCCGCGCACGGTGGTGCCCACGCCCGGCGCGATGCTGGGGTCGAGGAAGTCAACATCGAAGCTCACGTGCAGGTGGGTATTTTCGTCGACCCCGGCCAGCGCCTCTTCCATCACGCGCTTCATGCCGACCTCGTCGATATGGCGCATGTCGTGCACCTCCATGTCGGCCCCGCGCACCAGCCGCTTCTCGTCCTCGTCGACCGAGCGGATGCCGATGTAGCGGAACACGTCAGGCGCGGTCGCCGGCACGCTGCCACCCAGATCGGCAAGTCCGGGCGGGCCGATGCCGCACAGGCAGGCCACCGGCATGCCGTGGATGTTCCCGGTGGGCGTGGCCTGCGCGGTGTTGAAATCGGTATGCGCATCCAGCCACAGCACGCGCAGCTGTTTGCCTTCATCGTGGCAATGGCGTGCCACCGCCGAAATCGAGCCGATCGCCAGGCAGTGGTCGCCGCCCAGCATGATCGGCAGTCGTCCGGCCTGGAGCTCCTGGTGAACAGCCGTATAGACGGCCGTATTCCAGGCCACCACCTCGTCCAGGTGACGATAGCCATGCTCGGGCGGCAGCCACGGATTGAGAGGCCCCTGCAGGTTGCCGCGATCGATCACCTTCAGTCCGCGGCGCTCCAGCCTCTCCGCCAGGTTGGCGACGCGCAGCGCCTCCGGCCCCATCGCGGCACCGCGATGACCGGCGCCGATGTCGGTCGGCACGCCGATCAGTGAAATGGTCTGTTTGCCCATGATCCGTGTTTACCTGCCATGCGTCGCGGCAGCGCCAGGCCCGGGCCATCGCTCACCGTCAATATCGGTACGGCGGCTGGTGAAGGGCGGCGTCTTGCCACCTTCGGAGCGCGTCGCGAATGACCTGAAGTTTACCGCAACGGTCCAGCCGACGCCGGAGCGGCGGCCGGCAGCATCAGCAAAAGGCGATCGTCGAAGACCGGCGCCAGCGGGTTTCCGCTCAGCGCGTCTGCCGGCTCGCGGTGTAGTCGCAGCTGCCGGTACGTTCGCCTGCATAGGTCATGTTCATGAGGACGCTCTGGCCACCCATGCTGCTGTTCGCGTGAACGCTGCCCTTGATGTTGCCGTTGGGCAGCAACTCGAAGCGCGCGTCGCCGGTCATCTTCGGCGGATCGACGCCGCAGACCAGGTGGTAACTGACGACATCGCCGACCTGCTGGTAATGGCTGACGGTGCAGTCCTGCTGCTGTTGCAGCATGGCGCGCATGTCGTGGCTCTTGGAGGTGCACACGTCCTGCGTGGTCGTGCGCGCGGGCATGTCCCCTGCGCCCGGCACCTGCATTTTCATGGTGACGCTCATCTTCATCATGTTGCCGGAGTCCGACTGCGCCGGGGCCGTCGTGGCCAGCAGCGCGAACGCGCACAGGCAGCAGATGCGCATCATGGGCGGCATGGGCATGGGCATTCTCCGGCCTGATTCGAAAGTGATGCCACCGGATCGATGCACACGACCGCGGTGGCCGCATCCACTGCAACCACACTACCCAACCGGAACCGGCGCGTCGCTGGCTAGGAGCCTGTCGGGCTTTGGCGGTCGAGTCGAAAATTCGGCTGTGCGAGGACCGATTTTCGGCGATTCGCCGGCCCATAGTGGTTCTATGGGCCAAGAAGCGACGGAAATAGGGACCGCACAGGCGGATTTGCAGACCGACCGGCCAAAGTCCGACAGGCTCCTAGTGGAGTCCCGCCTGGCGACTTCGTGCCAACTCGTCCTCGCGCCGCGACCGCGCACCCGGGTTCCAGGACACCAGATCCCCGGCACCACGTGTCAGCGGAACCCCGGGCTCAGCGTCCCGAATGACCTTTCCGAACAGCATCCCTGCAAACATCGACACTCCACGCCAGAAGGCGGAATGCACGAGTAGCGTTTGCATGTTGATCACCCCAGGCTGCCCCTGCGCAGCCGTCGGGTCGATCCTAGCAAGCTTTCACGTTACATGCACACCCGCCGTCGGGCATCGGCCGACCGCGGCGAACCGGCCGGAGGCCGCCCATGGCTGGCCGTCCGTATCGCATGTGGCTGAGACCCCACGCAGGGCCGGATTCATCCGCTGCGCCCGCGGCGCTGCACTGGCTGAGCGGGGGTCAGGCAGCGGCACGCTGCGGCGTGGCCGGGTTCGTGTAGTGCACCAGGGCGATGGTGAATTCCGCGCAGACCATTTCGACACTGGCCGTGCAACCGGAGTAGGCGTGTTTCTCGCGGACCGGCCCGCGGGCCCGCCGGATCGCATGCGCAAAGCGCAGCCTGTCGTACAGCACCGCCTCCCCCGCTGCAGATGCATCACAGGCCGTGACTGACAAAACCATGCGCATCGCCGCCACCTCCCAGACAGAGAAACCGCCCGGAATGCCCATCCGCGTGCCCCCTCCTGGTGGCGGATGATCACGTGCTTCAGGTGTTTGCCCCGTCTGCCCGGCGCGGCGTCCCACGTATGTCGGCCTGCGCCTACGACTCGCGTGCGTAGCCGCCCCGGGACGTGTACCCCTCCACCCGGCTGTACTGCTCAGCCGGCCTGGCAAAGACTCTGTTGCTCCGGGTGCGGTACGTGGCCGTACCTGGCGAGGATGACCGTCTCCGAGTATTCGCCACGATCGGCATCCGCTGCCTGTGCATAAACCAGCACGCCGTCACGTTCTCCAGCCAGCATCTCGCCGCGCGTGCGCGCCAGCTGTTCCATGCCGTGAAGGATGGGCTTGTCCGCGACGAAATCGCCGTCGACCTCGTGAAAACCCTGCACCACGTAAAGCATACCCATGATGTGCCCTCGCGCCTGAAGCTCCGAGCGTGGGCAAACCGAAGTAGACGAATCGCGATGGTCGCGTTAAGACGGCGGCAAGCGTTCATCCAAGGCCGCATGCGTCGACTGAGTCAGGCGGATGGATTCGTGGTGCCGGCACCCGGATTCGAACTGGGGACCTACTGATTACAAATCAGTTGCTCTACCAACTGAGCTATGCCGGCGAAGGTGGGGGGATTCTAGCAGGCTGCGTCCCGGCGCGCGTTCAGAAGCAGCCGGTGCTGTGCGAGTCGATGCCGTCGGTGCGGACGCGGCTGCGCCAGTCGAAGTTGCCGCCGTCGGCGACCACCAGGTCCAGCCAGTATTCGGGCACGCTCTCGCTGCGCTCGCTCATGCGGGCGGGAAAGCCGGCCGCAATGACTTCGTCGCGGCGCTTGCGCGCATTCGCCGGATCCTTGAACAGGCCCAGCGAGATCGTGTTGGGCTGGTCGCCGGAACTGACCACGAAGTAGTCGTCGATGTGGCGCGCCGCCAGCTGCCGCGCCACCGCCAGCGCCTGCGCACGGCTACCGGCGGCAGGCAGGTAGACCCACCAGCCGCTGGTCTGGCTGGCCTGCTCCTGGCGCGAGCGCATCCGCGTGGCCTGCGCGGATAGCGCCTGGCGTGCGTTGCGCAGGTCCTGCGGGGTGGCGAACGGGCCCAGCGCGAGGCAGCTGTAACTGAGGTTGCGCGATGGCATCACCGCCGCGGGCGTGGCCGCCGTTGCCGCCGGGCCGGGCTCCGGCAATTCCGACAGCAGGCGCAGTTCCGCCACGCCCGGATCGCTGGGCGTGCCGCCGCGGGCATACGGCTGCCCCAGCAGCAGCCAGGCGCCCACCGCGATATTCAGCGCGGTCAACAACACGAACAGCAGACGCAGGAACATCGAACCCCCATCAACTCGCAGCGAACATCATTCTAGAGGGGACGGCGCCGGCGTCATTGCGCCTTGGCCCACACGGCGAGGCCGCACAGCACGCCGTCCTGGCTCAGCCCGGCCGGCAACGACAGCAACGGAAGCAGCGGCGCGGCATCGCCGCCGCCGAGGATCAGCGCGGGCGTCGCGCCAAACCGCGCCGCCGAGCGCGTGGCGAAGCGCTCCACCAGCGCGGCGGCCGCCTGCCAGCAACCCGAGGCCACCGCGTCCGCCGTGTTGTCGGCCAGTTCCACGACCTCGCCCGGCCGCTCCGGCCGCACTCGCGCCGTGGCGTCCAGCAGCGACTGCTGCATCAATCGCGGCCCCGGCGCAATCAAGCCGCCGAGGTGCCGGCCATCCGCCGCCAGCGCATCCAGCGTGAGTGCGGTGCCGACGCCGGCCAGCACGCACGGCGCGCGGCCATCGGCATGCGCCGCGACCATCGCCAGGAAACGATCCACGCCCAGCCGCTGCGGCTCGGCATACGCGTTGCGCACGCCGCAGGCATGGGCCGGCGTGCGCAGCCAGTTCGGCGTGCAGGCAAACAGGCGCTCCGCCACGGCCGTCACCCGGGCTTCGCGCGCGGCATCGACGACCGATGCCGCGACCACCTGTTCCGGGTGCGGCAGGCCGGTCCAGGCCGACGCCAGCGCGGCGGCGACATCTTCCTGCCAGTCCACCGCGCCGCGCGCCAGCCAGTCGTCCGATGGCGCCTGCAGCGCCCATTTCAGCCGCGTATTGCCGAGGTCGAGCAGCAGCCTCATGCGCGACGTACCGTGACGTCCGCGCTGTCGACCCGGCGCACGCTGCCGTCGGCCACGCGCACCTGCAGCGCACCGTGCGCATCCACCCCGGCGCCGACGCCGTCGAACGTGCCCAGTGCGCCACTCACCTTCAGCGGCTGGTTGCGCAGCAGGTCGTGGCGCGCATAGTCGGCGCTGAACGCGGCGAAGCCGTCGCGCTCGAACTGCCGCAATCCCTCGACCAGCGCTGCGATCAGTGCTGCCGCGGTACGGTTGCGATCCGGCGGCGTGCCGCCGGCCAGGGTAGCCAGGTCGCTGGCGGGCTGGCCGACCTGTTCGCGCAACGCCGGCGTCAGCCGCAGGTTGAGGCCGATGCCGATGATCGCCGCGCAAGGCCCCTGGTATTCGCCGCTCAGCTCCACCAGGATGCCGCCCAGCTTGCCATCCGCCTGCCCGTCGGTGACGGCCAGCACATCGTTCGGCCACTTCAGGCCGGCCCCGGCAATGCCCAGATTTTCCAGCGCGCGCAGCACGATCACGCCGACGGCCAGCGACAACCCGGTCAGCGCGGCAAACCCCGATTCGAAACGCTTGAGGCAGGACAGGTACAGGTTCAGCCCCGGCGGCGACAGCCATTCGCGGCCACGCCGGCCGCGGCCGGCATGCTGGGTCTCGGCCAGCACGATGCTGAAGTCCGCGGCGCCGGCGCCGCGGCGCTGCAGTTCGCTGGAAGTGGAATCGAGCTCCCAATGCACTTCCAGCGCACCCAGCGCCGCGACCGGCGCCGCCAGGGCGGCGCGGATCTGCTTTTCGTCCAGCATCTGCAACGTCCACGGCAGGCAGTATCCGGCCGCGCCACGTGCCTCGATCGGCACGCCGCGGGTACGCAGGGCTTCGACCTGCTTCCAGATCGCCGCCCGGGTCACCCCGGCCTGTGCGGCCAGATCGGCACCGGACAACGCTTTGCCTCCGGCGAGCAGGGCCAGCAACTGCACCGGCTGCATCAGCGGGCCTCGCACATGACGGCAGCGACGGGCCGACGGCAACTGGAAAAAGAATCGCGGGGCGGATTGGGCATCGGCGGATTCTAGCCCGGGCGGCCGGCCCCGCGGCACCCGCCACCGGCCCGTGGCGTGACCGCCGTGGTCGCGGGCAGCACTGGCATGGCATCCCTGTTTCTGAGACGATCAGGATCTTCGCTTGCGGGTCAGGGAGTTCGATCGCCATGCGTGCCACCCATTGGCTTATCGGTTGCGCCTTGTGCATTGCCGGCAGCGGCGGCGCCGCGGCGACAAGTCTGGACACCGCCCAGGACCTGGACCCTTCACACGCCGCGCTTGACAGCGCCAGCCTCCACGACGGCAATACCGGCAGCGGCGGCGATGCGCTGGGTCTGACCCGCGATTGCCCGCCGGCCAGCAGCAGCGAAAGCTCCAGCGGCACTTCCGGCAATGGCAGTGGTCGCTCCGGCGGCGCTTCCTCCGTGCCGACGCCCACCCGCCGGCCGCATCTGGGCTGGCAATCGCTGCTGCCTGGGTCGATCCAGTAAGCGCTCGGCGTCATGCCGGGGCATTGGTGGCAATCCCTGCGGGCGCATTTTGAGCCGGCGCCGATTGCCGACCCGCTGTGGCGACGCGCGCTGACAGGTTGCCCGCTGGCGCGCCGGCTCGACCCCGAACGGCAACAGCAGCTGCGCCGGATGTCCGCCCTGTTCCTGGCGCGCAAACGCTTCCATGCACTGGCCGGCGCCGTGCTGGACGACTACTGGCGCCTGCTGATCGCCATGCAGGCCTGCCTGCCGGCGCTGCAGCAGGGCGCCGCCAGCCTGCGCGGCTGGCGCGAGGTGCTGATCTACCCGGGCGAGTTCAAGGTGCGCCGCAGCCATCACGACGACCGCACCGGCGTGATCACCGAGGGCGACGAGATCCGCGTCGGCGAAGCGTGGGAGCACGGCCCGCTGGTGCTGTCGCTGGCCGACGTGCAACTGGACCTGGAGCAGCCGTGGGACGGCTACAACGTGGTCGTGCACGAGATGGCGCACAAGCTGGACATGCTCGATGGCCCGCCCGACGGCGTGCCGCCGCTGGTGAACATCCCGCGGCGGCGCTGGATCCAGCAGTTCCAGCTGGCCTACGACCGCCTGACCGCGATGCCGCAGGACAGCTGCAGCATCCCGATCGACCACTACGCCACCGAAAGCGCCGCCGAGTATTTCGCGGTGGTCAGCGAGCTGCATTACTCGCAGCCGGCGCTGCTGCGAGAGGCCGAGCCGGCCATCGCCGAATTGCTGGAAGCGTTCTACGGCCGCTCGCCGGCCGAGGGCCGCGAGCCGGCCGGCTTCTGCCGCGCACGCTGAGAAACCGGATCTAGCTTGCCGGCAGGCTCACGTTGAAGCGCGCGCCGCCGAATTCCGGCGAACGGTCCACCACCAGTTCGCCCTGGTAGGCGTGCACGATGTCCTGCACGATCGACAGGCCGATGCCGTGGCCCTGCACCCGTTCGTCGCCGCGAACGCCGCGCTGCAATACCTTCTCGATCTTGTCCTCGGCGATGCCGGGGCCGTCGTCTTCCACACTCAGCCACAGGCCGGGCCGCTGGCGTCCGGCCTGGCGCTGCATCTTCACCACCAGCAGCACGCGGTGGCCGGCCCACTTGAACGCGTTCTCCAGCAGGTTGCCCATCAACTCCAGCAGATCGCCCTGCTCGCCGTAGAACACCGCACCGTCCTCGATGTCGAATTCGCAAAGGACGTTCTTGGCGGCATAGACCTTCTCCAGGCCCTGCACCAGATCCTCGGCATGGCCGGCGATCGGCACCGCGCTGGCGAAGGTCTGGCGGCCGGACGTGGCGGCACGCGACAGCTGGTAGGCGACCAGCTCGTTCATCCGCCGCACCTGGTCGAGCACGCTGCTGCGCCGCGCCGCCTCGTCCCCCGTCGTCGGCGATTCCAGCTGCGAGCGGATCACCGCCAGCGGCGTCTTCAGGCTGTGCGCCAGGTCGGCCAGGGTATGCCGGTAACGCGTGCGCTGTTCGCGCTCGTTGGTGATGAACGCATTGATGCGCTCGGTCAGTCCAGTCAGTTCCAGTGGATACTGGCTGTCCAGTTGTTCGCTGTCGCCGCGCTCGACCCGGCTCATGTCGCTGGCCACCTTGCGCAGCGGGGTCAGGCTCCAGCGCAGCAGCAAGAGCTGCAGCACGATCAGCATCACGCCGAGGATCGACAGCCAGATCACCAGGGTGTGCCGGAACACCGCGTTCTCGCCTTCGAGCTGGTCCTCGGTCTGCGCCACCATCACGGTGAGCCGCACCGACTTCTTGTCCACCGTGTCCAGCGCGACGCCGTAGCTGTAGTAGTACAGCCGGCCCATGTGCGTGTCGACCGGCCCCACGAACTGGCTCTGGCCCGGCTCCAGCGGCTTCAGGAAGGTGAAGTCGCGGCCGATCGCCGAGTTCGATTCCCAGTGATAGCCGTTGTCGCCCACGGCCATCGCGTACAAGCCCGAACCCGGCCGCGAGAAGTTCGGGTTCGGCGACGTTTCCGGCTGCAACAGCTTGCCGTACCGGTTGACGTCGGTATTGGTGATGTACGCGATCGCGAAATTCTCGAGCCGGTCATGCAGCGAGCGCAGCGCGCGCGCCTTGTTGGTCTGCGTCAGGGTGAGCCCGACCAGGCCGAGAAAGCCTGCCAGCACGAAGCTGGTGGCGATCGCCGCGCGCGCCGCCAGTGACAGCGGGCCGCGCGGCGACCTGCGCTCATTCGTCGTCGCCGTCGGTGCGCGGGATGGCAAAGCGGTATCCGCGTCCACGTACCGTCTCGATGGGTTTGAGGGTGCCTTCCGGATCGAGCTTGCGCCGCAACCGGCCGATGAACACTTCGAGCACGTTGGAGTCGCGATCGAAATCCTGCTGGTAGATATGTTCGGTGAGATCGGCCTTGGAAACCAGCTCGCCGGCGTGCAGCATCAGGTATTCCAGCACCTTGTATTCGTAGCTGGTGAGGTCGACCAGCTTGCCCTCCACCGTCACCGTCTGCGCGGTGGTGTCCAGCTTGATCATGCCGCAGGCCAGGATCGGCTTCGACCAGCCGCTGGCGCGGCGTACCAGCGCGTTGATGCGCGCCAGCAGTTCCTCGACGTGAAATGGTTTTACCAGGTAGTCGTCGGCGCCGTACTTCAGCCCCTCGACCTTGTCCTGCCAGCTGCCGCGCGCGGTCAGGATCAGGATCGGATAGCGCTGGCCATGCTCGCGCAGCGCCTTGACCAGGTCCATGCCGGACATCTTGGGCAGGCCCAGGTCGATGATCGCCAGGTCGAACGGCACTTCGCGGCCGAGGTAGATGCCCTCTTCGCCATCCTGCGCCGCATCGACGGCGAAGCCGTCCCGCTTCAGGCGTGCCGCCAGCGTCTCGCGCAACGGTGCCTCGTCCTCCACCAACAGGATGCGCATATCAGCGTTTCTCCTTGCGGCCCGCGTTCTTCGCGGGCAGGTTCTTGGTTGACTGGGTAGATGTCGGATTCTTGCCCGATTCGGAAGAGACCACCACCACCTTGACGTGGCCTTCGGGAGTGAGCACCTTGATGCGGTACTCCTGCCGACGCCCGACCCCCCGCTGCTCGGCCGACAATATCTTGCCGCCGGTATCCTGCTGCACCCTCGCCACCGCCTGGTCCAGCGTCACCGCCGACCCGGCCGCCTGCGCCAAAGCCGCGCCGGACACGCCGGTGCACAGCGATATGAACAGAGCAAGGATGAAGCCTTTGTGCGTTGTCATGCGTGAAGTTCCCGCCTGGCAGCTGCCGAAACGTCCAGCCTAGGCAATCAGGCCTGAATACTGACCGGACGGACGGTAGCTGTCACGCTGCCGCCGCGCACGGCGCCAGCAGCGCCTGCTCCAGCAAGGCCCAGCCCGCACCCGGCAGGTGCGCGCCCTCGCTGAGCGTGCGGCGGAACGCGCGCGCACCCGGTTCGCCCTGGTACAGGCCGAGCAGGTGCCGGCTGATGTGCTTCAGCGCGGTGCCGCGCGCCAGCTCGGCCTCGACGTACGGCCGCAGGTGCCGCAGCACGCTTTCGCGCGCGGGCAGCGGCTCGCCGTACAGCGCGTGCTCGACCTGCGCCAGGAGGTACGGGTCGTGGTACGCGGCGCGGCCCAGCATCACCCCGTCCAGTTGCGCCAGGTGCGAGCGCACCTGCTCCACCGTGGTGATGCCGCCGTTGATCACCACGACAAGCTGCGGAAACTCGCGCTTGAGCCGGTACACCCGCGCGTAGTCCAGCGGCGGCACCTCGCGGTTCTCCTTCGGCGACAGGCCCTTGAGCCAGGCCTTGCGCGCATGCACCACCAGCACCTCGACGCCCGCTTCAAGCATCAGTTCGGTGAAGTGCTGCAGCCCCGCGTAGTCGTCCTGATCGTCCACGCCGATGCGGCACTTCACCGTGACGGGAACATGCCGATCTGAATCCGCGACCGCATCGCGCATCGCCTTCACGCAGTCGCCGACCAGCGCCGGCTCGCGCATCAGGCAGGCGCCGAAGCGCCCCGACTGCACCCGGTCCGACGGGCAGCCCACGTTGAGATTGATCTCGTCGTAACCGGCCTCGGCGCCCAAGCGCGCCGCCTGCGCCAGCTCGTGCGGATCGCTGCCGCCGAGCTGCAGCGCCAGCGGATGCTCCTGCTGGCTGTGCTCGAGCAGGCGCAGCTGTTTGCCGCGCACCAGCGCCGCGCTGGTCACCATCTCGGTATACAGCCGCGCCCGCGGCGACAGCAGCCGATGGAAGTAGCGGCAATGTCGATCGGTCCAGTCCATCATGGGGGCGACGGACAGACGCCAGGGTGACATGCAGGCGGACTCGTTCATGCGCGTAGTGTAAAGGCAGCCCGTTGCATACCGGGGCGGGTTGCCAGGCTGACCGCAGCTGCGGCGCCTGCCCTGGAAGGTCAGCCGCCTGCCGGCACGGGCCTCTGCACCGCCAAGCGCAGCCGTCCCTTGAAGCCTTTCTGCGAAGAACAGGTAGTGGCGTTGTCGATCTTCACCGGGCCGTCGCTCATCTCGCCGGCCAGCTTGCGCGACATGCCGAGCGCCGCCTCGTAGTCGCGGTGATTGGTGCCGACGAAGCAGAAGAAGCGCTGCAGGTCGAACTTGCCGTCCAGCGTATCCACCCGCTCCGGCGTGCCCTCCAGGCCGAGGTAGCCGGCCATGTTCTTGCGGTTGAAGGCCGGCCATCTCGATGCCGTCGTGCGGTGTGGCATAGGTGAACACCTTGTCGACCATGGCACGGTCGGCGCCGGTGCTGATCTTGTCGTTCTGCAGGAAGCTGCGGCACACCAGTCCGTCCATCGAATGGGCGACCAGGTACACGCGGAACGCCCTTCCCCGCGCCGCATCGGCAGCGCAGACCCGGTCGCGCAGCTTGCGGATCAGGTCGCGCAGGCCGGTGGCGGCTTCGACGATCGACAGCACCTTGCCGTCGCCCAGGTCGGTGTCGGCCGTTTCGTAGTCGCGGCAGATGACCACGCTGCTCGCCGGCAGCTCGCCATCGGCCTCGCTGCCGTCGGGGTAGACGTCGCGGTAACCGTAATCCTTCATCAGCCGCACCAGCGGCGATTCGAACACGTGACGCCGCACGGTGCCGTCCCAGGCCTGGCGCACCCTGGTGGAGCCGAGGTTGAAGCCCATGTACGGCGTGGCGACGGCGTCGGCGATCTCGTTCGCCGTCATCGCGTAGCCGCGGGCGTAGACGATCGGGAAATATGGAGCGACCAGCGGTTCCATCACGCGGACTCCCCGACGCGGTCGGCTTCGGGATGGCGGCGACACGGCCTCGCACGTCAGGCCCTGGCTCAGGTCGGCCTGGCGATTGGCTTCGCTTTCGTCCGGGCTCGCTTCGGCGCCGGCTTGGCCGCGGCCTTGGCCGTCGCGGCCGGCGGCGCGAAGACGGCGCGGCGGTCGTTCGCGCCGCGCGCCGCCCACCGGGCGGTACTCGTTGTCCTGCCGGAAGCGCAACAGGGTCACCCGGCCCTTGTCCGAGAGCGTGTCGACCTCGTCGAGGAACAGCGTGCCGCCGCGCGCATGGTCGACCAGGCCGGGCTGGGGCGTCCCCGGCGGCCGCTGTCGACGTTGTACCAGGGCGCTCACCGGCGTAATACATCGCCTCGTCTGCTCCAGGAACGGTTTGCCGGTCGCAAAAACGCTACTTCGCCGCGCCATCCGGTTCCCGACGACGGCCGGTGGCCGGTGGCGCGGCACGATGCCGCAGACCGCCTTCACGACCGCGCCGGGCACGGGCGTGTTCGCGACAGCTCGCGTATCCTAGTT
>CAVPQF010000051.1:0-15851 GCA_963707225.1 uncultured Gammaproteobacteria bacterium | reverse complement strand
GCGATGGGCCTGATCAACCAGGTCGTCAAGGCCGAAGATCGGGACGCCACGGTCGACGGCATCTGCCAGGAAATCCTCGACAAGAGCCCGCAGAGCATCCGCATCGCCAAGGTCGCGCTCAACGCGGGCTCGGACCAGGAGTTCTACAGCTCCTTCTTCCCGACGGCCGAACTGCTGGCCTCGATCTACGGCAACGCCGAGAACATGGAGGGCGTTCGCGCCTTCCTGGAAAAGCGCCCGCCGAACTACCGCCAGTACCGCGCGAAGCGCACCGACTGAGGAAACTGCGATGGACTACGGATTGCGCGACCGGGTGGTGCTGATCACCGGCGGCGCCCGCGGCATCGGCTTCGCGGCGGCGCAGATGTTCGCTGCCGAGGGTGCGCGGCTGGCCCTGGTCGATATCGACCGGGCGGCGGCCGAGGCATTCTGCGGCGCGGCTGGTGCAGGGCGGCGCTGGGCGGCACGATATCCGCCATCACGCAGGTGGAGCGTCACGGTTGCGGCGTGCAGCGGTCGTGACGGGGTGACGCGGTCGTGATGCCGGCATCACGCGGCGTGGAGCATCCGGTAACGCGTCATCGTTCCGTGCGTTCGTGCTTCAGCGGAGCCTTGCCTTCGCGCAGCCGCTTCAGGTCGTACTCGGACAGGCTGTCGTCACGCGCACTGCCGGCGATGCGCGCCTGCACGAAGGCCAGCGTGGTGGCGAAGATGCCGATCAGCCCGACCAGCATCCAGAAGCCCCAGGCACCGGCGCTGTGGCGGGTGAAACACAGCACGAACGCAAATACGGTGAGGACGAGCAGCAGCCAGCGCATGGGCAGCCCCGACAAGTGGAAAACACGCCGCTCGCGGCGGCCGGACGCGCGCATCATAGCGCCGCCATCGCGCGTCCGGCGCGTGCCGGATCACGCCGCGAAAAGATGTCGCGACGGCTGAGACGTCGCCGCGCGACACTGCGCCGATGCACGATCCCTCGCCACCGACGGCCCCGCTGGAGCGACTCCCGACGACGCGCCTGCTCAAGGGCCGCGGCGCCGCCTCCAACCCGGAAGGCCGCTTCGAGAACATCCGCCACCAGGCCGAGGACGACGGCTGGCAGAGCGCGCTGCTGGACGAGGACGCGCCGCGTCCGCGCACCGAGGTCACCGAGGAACGCGCGCGCAGCGTGATCAGCCGCAACGACTCGCCGGACATCGCCTTCAGCCAGGCGATCAATCCATACCGCGGTTGCGAGCACGGCTGCATTTATTGTTTCGCTCGCCCTTCGCACAGCTATCTCAACCTCTCGCCCGGGCTGGACTTCGAAACGAAGCTGCGCGCGAAAGGCAACTTCGCCGAGGTGCTGCGCGCCGAGTTGGCGAAACCCGGCTATGTGATCAGCCCGATCAACATCGGCAGCAATACCGACCCGTACCAGCCGATCGAGAAGCGCTGGCGGCTGACCCGCGCCGCGCTGGAATTGCTGGCCGAATGCCATCACCCATGCACCATCGTGACCAAGAACGCGCTGGTCGAACGCGACCTCGACATCCTGGTGCCGATGGCGCGCGAGCGGCTGGTGCAGGTGTTCGTCTCGGTCAACTCGCTGGACAACCACCTCGCCGCGAAACTCGAACCGCGCGCCAGCGCGCCGCACCGGCGGATCAAGGCGATCCGCACGCTGGCCGACGCCGGCGTGCCGGTCGGCGTGCTGGTGGCACCGATCATTCCCGCGCTGAATGACAAGGATATGGAAGCGGTGATGGCGCAGGCCGCCGATGCGGGTGCGCGCAGCGCCGGCTACACCACGCTGCGTCTGCCGTACGAACTGAAACAGCTGTTCCGCGAATGGCTGGCCTTGCACGCGCCGCAGCGCGCCGAGCACGTGATGAGCCTGGTGCAGCAGATGAATGGTGGCCGCGACTACGACAGCAACTTCGCCACCCGCATGCGCGGCCAGGGCGTGTTCGCCGATCTGCTGCGCCGCCGCTTCGACGTGGCCTGCCGCAGGCACGGCTTCGGCCGCGCACGGGAACTCACCCTCGACACCTCGCACTTCGTGCCGCCACGCAAACCTTCACCGCAGGGCGAGTTGTTCTAGCGCCGATGGCGGATGGCCCCGAACAGCAAGCCGATCGCCACGCCAAGGCTGATGCCCAGGACAAGGTTGTGGAAGACGATGCCAAGCGCCGAGCCGATGGCAAGGCCCAGACTGATGCCGAGGTATTGCTGCTGCTGGTTGCCGCGGGCTTTACACATGGGATTCTCCGGTGATGACCGGGTCGGTGATGACGTGCATGGCCGCGCTCATCCCGGCAGAAACGGATGCGGCCGCTGCATCAGTTCGCGCCAGCCGCGCCGCGCCAGCCAGATCATGCCGGCGGCCAGCGGTGGCAGCATCGCCTCTGCCCCGGCGACGGGATCGCGGCCCCAGCTCATCGCCGGCAGCACCAGGCTCAGCAGGGTCAGCACGAAACTTGCAGTCAGCACCGAGCCATTCACCCAGATGGAGAGATGGCGGCCGCCGAACAGGTTGAGCAGCACCGCCACGGTGACCGCCGCGGCACCCAGCTGCGCCAGCAGCAGGAACGACAGCATCGTCACATGGCCATGCCAGCACAGCATGGCGATACCAATCAGCAGTACCAACAGGGCATGCAGAGCCAGCGGCAGATCGAGGCTGGCATGCAACAGGTGCCGCCTGGCTTGCGCGGGGTCGCCCAGACCTGGCAGCAGTGCCAGCAAGGGCAGTTCGGCATTGACCCGCTGCCAGCGTTTGCTCAGCCAGAGCAGGCTGAGCATGCCGATCATCGGCCCCGCGCAGATAGCCGTCATGCCGAGGCTGCCGATCAGCAAGCCCTGTAGTGTTTCAGCGGTCTGCTTCCCATGCTGTCCCCACTGGACCAGCAGCACGACACCGAGCAGCGGCAGCACGATGAAGGCGAACAGCAGCCCCAGTTGCCGGGCATAACTGCGCGCGGTCTGCGGCAGGTACCAGCCGCCCAGCGCCACCCGCAGCGCCTTGCGCGGTGCCGTCGGACCCACGCCGTCGAGGCTGACCGCAAGCTGCAGCCAGTCCGGCCGCTGACGCAACTGGCCCAGGTCGCCGATCGTGTTCCAGTGGCCCCAGCTGCCGTTGCGGTATTGCAGCACCATTGGCGAGCTCCAGCCCTGCGCGCGGCTGGAGCCGGCGCGCAGCAACCGCCGCCAGCAGACCACGATCACCAGCAGCAACAGCAAGGTCACCGGCCATGCAACATGGACAAAGCGCGGGTCACCGATGCCGGGCAGGTGCAGGCGATACCACAGCGTGTTGACCAGCGCGGGCGTCAGGCCGATGAAGACGGCGAAGTAGCGTGGCATCAACGCGAAGGCGAGCCCGCCTGCACCTAACAGCGCCAGCACGATGGCAGCACTGAAGACGGGCGCGCCGATCAAGCCCAGCAGAAGGGTCGGCACCGCAATGCTGAGCACGGCGTACAGCAGCAGGCTGATCACGATCTGTTGCTGGATACCCGGCACGCGCAGTTGTCGCGCGTCGATCGCCAGCAGCAGGCTGGTCGACAGGAAGAACGCCCAGAGGAACAGCACGCCGCCGCCGAAGATCACGATCGCCATGTCGAGGTGGTCGGGGCCGACGGCGAGCAGGCCGACGCCGATGGCGGTGCTGCCGCATAGCACCAGCACCGCCAGTGCCAGCCAGCGCAGCAAGCGATGGGTCGCATGCCAGGGAATCTGGAGCAGCTGCAGCAGGTTCATTCGGCCACCTCCACGAACAGATCCTCCAGGCCCAGCGCGTCGACGCGTGCGCCGGTCAGGCTGGCCGCTTCCGGCCAGGCACCGTGCGCGTCGCGTTCAACCACCAGGCTGAGGCTGCCATCGTCATGCCGGCGGCGGCTCAGGCTTTGCGCGGGCGCGGCGGCACTCATGCGCGCGGGCAGCCACAGTCGCGCATAGCGTTCCTTGGTTTCGTCGACGCTGCAGCGCATCAGCAACTTGCCCTGATGCAGGAACGCGACTTCCGAGGCGACCCGTTCCAGGTCCGACACGATGTGGGTGGAGAACAGCACGGTGGTGCCGGAGTCGCCCGCGCGCAGCGCCACTTCGCGCAACAGTTCGCGGCGGGCGACCGGATCGAGCGCGGCGGCTGGCTCGTCCAGCACCAGCAGTTCCGGCTGCGAGGCCAGCGCGCGGATCAGGTCGACGCGCTGGCGTTCGCCCGGTGACAGTTTCGCCAGCAGCTTGTTCGGCTGGATCCGCCAGCGCTCCAGCGTGTTCGTGACAAACGCCTTGTCCCAGCGCGGGTAGAAGCGGCCGACGAAGTCGAGCATCTGCTGCGCGGTGAGCCAGGCCAGCGCTTCAGGCTGCTGCGGCACATAGGCGATGCGCGCCTTGGCCGCATCGGACAGCTGCAACGCCGGCTCGCCGAATACGCGCGCTTCGCCGGCCAGCGGTTCGAGCAGGCCGAGCATGGCGCGGATCAGGGTCGACTTGCCGGCACCGTTGCGGCCGATCAGGCCGAGTACGCTGCCCGGCTCCAGCGCCAGGTCGATACCATTCAGCGCGTTGCTGCCCTCATAGCAATGGACCAGGCCGCTCACGGCGAGCGGGGCGATGGCGGATTCCGTTTCACGCAGCATGGCGTTCATCTCATTCTCCCAGCAGTTTGGTCAGCCGCCGCAGCACCGGCGCGGCGGGCAGTTCGAGTTCGTGTGCATGGCGCGCCAGCGCCTGCAGTTGCGGTTCCAGCAGTGCCAGCCGATGGCTTTCGCTCTGTGCGGCCTTGCGCATCGCGATCACCGCCATGCCCTTGCCGCGCAGGCGTTCGACCAGGCCCTCGCTCTCGGCGATGCCGTAGGCACGCGATACCGTCATCGGGTTGACCGCGTGGAAGCCGGCGACGTCGCGTACCGACGGCAGCAGCTCGCCATGCACCAGCTGGCCACCGGCGATCAGCCGGCGCAGCTGCTCGACGATCTGCCGATAGATCGGCTCGCTGGCGGTGGGCTGAATGTTGAGCAGGGATGCATCCATGTGTATCAGTACAGCAATACACATGGATGGTGTCAAGCATGACCAACGGCACCCGCGGTGCCGGATCGATCAGTCGAAGCGCTGGCGCAGGCTGGCCAGCCGGTCCCGGTTGGCGTCGGCGATGCGGCGGAAATCCGCGCTGATTTCCGGATGTTGCGCCACGCGTTGCCAGTACGTGACGGCCCATGCGGCGGCCTGCTGCCAGTGCATCAGTGCCGCGGGCAGCGGCGTGGGTGGCTGATAGTCGCGCGGCACGATGCTGCCGTTGGCGGCGGGCCGGTACAGCATCGGCAGCATGTCGTAGCCGGGTGCCAGCTGCAGCGGCAGGGCGTCGTCGAGGAAGAAGCCGAGGTTGCCGAAGTGCATGTCGGTATTGCCGATCATGCGGCCGAACCACCAGCGCTGGTGGATCTGTTCGACTGCATCGGCGTCGAGCCAGCCGTCGCGCTGCATGCGCTCGGCGGCGTTCGACCAGCTATCGCGCACACCGTCATGGGCGTCGCTCCATGCCGCCAGCGACACGAAGCCGCGGCGTCCGTGCGCACCGAGGCGGTCGAAGCGGGTGGATTCCAGACAGAGTTGCCCTTGCGACCAGACCAGTTCATCGCGCGCGCTGGTGTGGCCGTTTTCGCCCAGCAATTCGCTGGCGAGGTATTCGCAGATCAGCAGATCGGCCCAGCGCCGCGCCACCGGATTGCCTTCGACCGGCTCGCTGAATTTCACGATGACGTGGCGCAACGAGCCATCGGTGTCTTCGACGCAGGCGGTGAACTTCGGCTGCTCGCCGGCCGCCGAAGAGCCGGCCCGTTCGCCGGCGAGTGTGGCTTGAGCCAGCGCCGCGTAGCGTTCGGCTCGCCTGGATGCGGCAATCGCATCGGGTGTGCTGCGCAGCGCGCGATCCAGCGCCTGATCGCCCAGCACGAAATGGCCCGGGCCGTCCTCGCCGCGCAGCAGCAGGGCAGCGAGCACCGCATCTTCGTTCCAGCGCAGGATATCCGGGTCCAGACCCAGTTCGTGCGCACAGCGCTGTGCGAACAGGCGGCCGAGAAAACCCTGCGGCCGCATGTCGTCGAGGAACCATGGCAGGCCGGGAAAGACCCCGTCACGGAACTCGTCGCGCAACCAGTCGACCGATTGCGCCGTGGTGATCAGGCAACCGTCGCCATGCAGCGCGGTCAGTTGGCCGAACGCGTGGGGCTGGCCGTTGCCGTCGATGCGGTACAGCGGCCAGCGATCGCCCAGTCCGCGTACATGACGCGTGGCGGCGTAACGGGAATGGCGTGCCTGTCCGAACCGCACGACCTGGTCACCGGCGGTGGCCAGCCAGCGCGAAATGCTCGGCTGGCTGGCACCGAGTGCCTCGCCGAGCTCACGCGCACTGGCCTGCCGACGCGCACGCAGCGTGTCGAGCAGGCGTTCGGAGGCCGGACGGGAGGAAGCCATGAATGAATAGATACATGAATAGATATTTCAAATCAAGGTCATTCAATTTCAATGACTTACATTGCACGTAGCCGTCATTGTGAATAGATACTTGTGGAGATGAAACTCAGTTGGTGGCCGGCAAGTACTTCTGGAACCAGCCCAGCGCCCGCTGCAGCACGTCGCGCTGGTGCGCCGGATCAACGAAGTGGTGGCCTTCGTTCGGATACACCACCAGCGAGGTCGGTACGCCTTGGGCGCGCAGTGCATGCCACATCTCGAACGATTGCGGCGCGGGGCATTCGGCGTCGCGGTCGCCGACCACGATCAGCATCGGCGTCTTCACCTGCTTGATGAAATTGATCGCCGAACTCTTTGCGTACACCGCCGGGTCGTCGTAGACGGTGGCACCGAAGAACGGCGGCATCCACTGGTCGATCAGGTTCTGGCCGTAGTAGCTCTGCCAGTTGGAGATGCCGGCACCGGCGACCACGGCGCGGAAGCGCTGCGTTTGGGTGGGCGCGAACATGCTCATGAAGCCACCGTAGCTCCAGCCGGTGAGGCCGAGGCGCTTGTCGTCGACCGGGACTTTCTTCTCCACCGCATCGATCCCGACGAGAGTGTCGCGCAGGTCGCCGTAGCCGAAGTCCTTGCGGTTCGCCTGCACGTAGGTCTCGCCCTGGCCGAAGCTGCCGCGCGGGTTCGGCATGAACACGAAATAGCCCAGCGCGGAAAACGGCACGGCACCGTAGCCCACGCCCGGCCAGCGCGGAATCACCGCGCTCGACGGACCGCCGTGTACCACTACGACCATCGGATAGGTCTTCTTCGGATCATAGTGGGCCGGGTACAACAGCCAGCCCTGCACGTGGAAACCCCCGTTGTTCCACTCCACTGACTCGGCCTTGCCCCAGGCTGGTTTCAGCGCGGCATTGAACGCGGTCACCGCCGGCGGCGGCGCATGTCCCAGCGCGCCGACGTGCACCTCGGTGGCGGCCGCGTACGAGCTTTGCAGGAAGGCCACATGCCTGAGGTCGTCGGACAGCGACATCGCCATCGACGCGCTGCCGTCGCTCATGCTGGCCGGCACGGTGAAGTGCACACGCTGCTGCTGCGCGCGCGTGGCGGAAACCGCGTAGTCCGCCAGCTGGCTCTGGCCGTTGCTGACCTGGCTGACCAGCAGCGACTGCGGCCCGGTCCAGCGCAGCCACGACGGCGTGACGCGGATGCCCGGCGTGAGATTGACCGGCGCGCCGCCGCCGGCCGCTACCGTGTAGATGTCGCCACCGGTGGCGCCCTGGTCGCTCATCAGGCCGCCGATGAAGGCGATCCGCGTGGCTTCCGGCGACCAGCGCGGCAACGCGATCTGCAGGCCATGCAGGGAATCGCTGTCGGCGCCGGCCGGATCGACCAGCACGCGCGCCTCGGCACCGGGCTGTGCCGGCTGCACGTAGAGTTTCGCGATCCACCAGTTGTTGTCGCCCGGCGGCAGCGCGGCGGTATACGCGATGCGCGAACCGTCCGGCGACCAGTCGAATTCATACGCGTACATGTCGGCCGGGGTCAGCTCGCGCAACGTGCCGGTGGCCACGTCGAGGCTGGCCACGCGCTGCACTTCCACGCCGTTCACGCCGATTTCGCCGGCGGCTGGCTTGGCCGCGGCCACCGCGCTGGCGTGGCGGGTGGCGCCGGGCACGTAGAGAAAGCCGAGCGACTTGCCGTCGACGGTCCATTGCAGCGAACGCACATAGCCTTTCAGTTCGGCCAGCCGCGCCGGCGCGCCGTTGCCGCGCGTGTCGGCGACGTAGACGGCGTTCTGCATCGCCTTGGTGCTGGTCAGATCGACGTTGCAGTTGGAGACGAAGGCGAGTCGGCGCGAGTCGGGCGCCCAGACGATGTCGGATTCCGCACAGCTGCCCGGCCTGGCCGCGGCGCTGACGCGATGCGCATGACGGCCGTCGGCGTCGGCCACCTCGATCGCCGGCTTGCCGTCGCGCTGGATCACCCATGCGAGCTGTTTGCCATCCGGCGAGATCGCCACCGCCTGGATCGACTGCGCCCTGCCCAGTTGGGTCAGCACCTGTTCGATGCGCGATTCGACTTCGGGCGCGGCGGCGAAGGCGTTCGGTGCCAGCGCGAGGGCCAGCAGCAGCAAGGGGGCGGGCAGGTACGAGTGTTTCGGCATGGGAGGATTCCGGCGCGGGGAATCCTCAACGCTACAACCCGTGGGTCACGTGCGCCAAGTGCGGGACGGCGCGGCTCAGGGCGCGACGGTGGCCGCGGCGGCCTGGCGCGCCGCGGCCATCGCGGCGAGCCTGGCGCGGATCGCCGGCATCGCCGCCAGCGCGGCCTTCTCGCCTTCGAGGATGGCCTGGTTCTTCTGCTCGAAAGCGGTCGGACCGATGCCGCGCAGGTCGGGCCGGATCACCACGTCGGCGCGCGCGCTTTCCTGCGCGGCCAATTGCCGGCCCATGATGTCGATGGACTGGCCGACGATGTTCATCATGCCCTGCGGGTTGCTGCCGTCGGGCGCGGCGGAGATGTCCACCGCGATCACGAAATCGGCGCCGAGCTGGCGCGCCGCGTCGACCGGGATCGGGCTGACCACGCCGCCGTCGACGTAGTGCTTGCCGTGAATCTCGACCGGCTCGAACACGCCGGGGATGCTCGAGGACGCGCGCACCGCGCGGCCGGTGTTGCCGCGGACGAATACCGTGCGCGTGCCGCTTTCGAGCTCGGTCGCCATCGCGGCGAACGGCATCTTCAGCTGTTCGATCGGCTGCTTGTGCAGCAGCTGGTTGACGTAGTCCTGCAGCGCCTGGCCCTGCACCAGGCCGCCGGAAAGCAGCCGCACGTCGCGGATCTTCGCCTCATCGAGACCGAACGCCGTCTGCTGCAGCGCGAACGCATCCATGCCGCTGGCGTACAGCGCACCGACCACGCTGCCGGCGCTGGTGCCGGCGACCACGTCCGGGTGGATGCCGCTGGCCTCCAGCATCTTGATCACGCCGATATGCGCGAAGCCCTTCGCCGCACCGCCGCCGAGCGCGAGGCCGATCTTCAGCTTTGCCGGCGGCGGCACCACGACAGGCGCGGGGGTGGGTTTGCTGGCACTGAAACAGGCGCTCAGCAGGAGCGTGGCGAAGAGCGGCAGCAGGCGGCGGAAGGGCATGCGGTGATCGCGTCGGAGGGAAATGGTTGGCAGTCTATGGTTGAAACATGGCGCGTACGGGGCACGGGTCGGGCAAGCCCGATGATTTCGCGCCAGGTTCCTCCCCCCTGCGCAGCAGGAGGAGGGTCGGGGTGGGGCGTCAGCCCAGCGCGCCGTCGGCTTCCCGGTGGTAGTGCGTGGCCAGTTCGACTTCCTGCTTCGAGCCGAGGAACACCGGCACGCGCTGGTGCAGTCCGGTCGGCTGCAGTTCCATGATGCGTTCGCGCCCAGTGGTCGCCGCGCCGCCGGCCTGTTCGATGATGAAGGCCATCGGGTTGGCCTCGTACATCAACCGCAGCTTGCCGCCCTGTGCGAGGATCTTCGCGTCCAGCGGGTAATAGAAGACGCCGCCGCGGGTCACGATGCGGTGCACGTCGGCGACCATCGAGGCGACCCAGCGCATGTTGAAGTCCTTGCCGCGCGGGCCCTCCTTGCCGGCCAGCAGTTCGTCGACGTAGCGCTGCATCGGTGCCTGCCAGTGGCGCTGGTTGGACATGTTGATGGCGAACTCGGCGGTCTGTTCCGGAATGCGGATGGCGCGGCGGCTGAGGATGAAGCTGCCGACTTCGCGGTCCAGGGTGAACTCGTGCGTGCCGTGGCCGAAGGTCAGCACCAGCACGGTGGTCGGGCCGTAGACCACGTAGCCGGCGGCGACCTGGGTGGTGCCCGGCTGCAGGAAGTGCTCGGCTTTCGGTTCGGTCACGCCGTCGGGGCAGCGCAGCACCGAGAAGATGGTGCCCACCGAAACGTTCACGTCGATGTTCGACGAGCCGTCGAGCGGGTCGAACAGCAGCAGGTACTGGCCTTTCGGGTAGCCGTCCGGGATCGGCTGCGGGTCTTCCATTTCCTCCGAGGCGCAGGCGGCGAGGTGGCCGCCCCAGGCGTTCGCTTCGAGCAGGATCTCGTTGGAGATCACGTCCAGCTTCTTCTGCGCCTCGCCCTGGATGTTCATGCTCAGCGCATCGCCGCTGCCGGCCATGCCCAGCACGCCGCCCAGCGCGCCCTTGTTGGTGGCCACCGCAATGCGCTTGCAGGCGCGCGCGACCACTTCGATCAGCAGCGAAAGTTCGGCGTTGATGTGGCCGGCGCGACGTTCCTCGATCAGGAACTGGATCAGCGAGATGGGCTTCATGTCGGGTCCGTGGCAGAAGGAACGCGTATTGTCCCGGCTCCGGCTGAACGGTGCCAGCCCGACGCCGTCCGGCCGTCCGCGGCCCGCGTCAGGCCCGGCTGCTGACAGCACGTTGGCAGCAGGGGGCGGGCAAGCTGCACCTCCATAGCGGAGGGACACCACATGCGCGATGCGGTCTATTTCCTGGTATTCGACGGCTTCGCCGACTGGCAGGCCGCATTGGCACTGTGCGAGATCCGCCGTCCCGGCGACTGGCAGGTGCAGACGGTGGGTTTCTCGCGGGCGGCGGTGATCTCGATGGGCGGCCTCTGCGTGCAGCCCGACGTGTCGCTGGCCCAACTCGACTTGAGGCGGGCGGCGCTGCTGATCGTGCCCGGCGGCCACCTGTGGCAACGCGGCGAAGGCGAGCCTGCGGTGGCGGCGATCCGCCAGCTGCATGCGGCCGGTGCGCCGGTGGCCGGCATCGACAGCGGCGTGCTGGCGCTGGCCCGTGCCGGCCTGCTCGACCACCGCCGCCACACCGGCAACTGGAATGGCCAGATCGCTACGCAGGTGCCCGGCTATGCCGGCGTCGAGCAGTACGACAGCGAGGTGCTGGCGGTCAGCGATGGCGGCGTGATCAGCGCCAGCCACGTCGGCAGCGTGGAATTCGCCCGCGAGGTAATCCGCACCCTCGACCTGTACAGCCCCAGCGATCGCGAACACTGGTACCGCCTGTTCAAGCACGCCCAGCTGCCGCCCTGGTGCGTCGGCGAAGCCGTGGCCGCGTGAGGAGAAAACCATGCACCCGCTACTGCAACGCACCCTGATGGCCTACCGCCCGCTCTATCTGAATGGCCTGTTGCTGGACGGGCGGTACAAGCTGCGCAAGGTGGCCCCGGCGGACGCCGCCCGCACCCCGCGTGCGCACCGGCGCACGTTGCTGGCCGCGCTGACCCACGTCGTCTTCCATCCCCGCGGCAGCGGATGCCCATGATCATCGACCACATCAGCCTGCCGTGCAGCGACCTCGCCCGCAGCCAGGCCTTTTTCGACCTGGCGCTGGCCCCGTTGGGCGTCGGCGTGGTGAAGGCCTATCCCGGTGCGATCGGCATGGGCCGCGACGAGCCGGGGTTCTGGCTGGTCCCGGGTCCGGCGGCACCGACCCCGTCGCACGTGGCCTTCGTCGCCGCCAACCGCGCGCAGGTGGATGCCTTCCGCGATCCATCACGGCGGCGCGCTGGTCACCGAACAGCCGGCGGTGTTCATCTACCTGGCTGACCTCTACTCCGCGGCGAAGCTGGCGCCGCCGCCCGGCGACCCATTGCGCGGACCGTACCTGCGCTGGCTGGTGTTCTACGGCTCGTGCTTCGAGCCGGCGATGGTCGACAGGTCGATGCAGCGCGAACCGGCGCCGCCTTCGACCTGCGGCTGCGGCGACTACGACACCATGCTGAAGACGCTCACCGACCAGCTCGAACAGGGCCCGTACCTGCCGGGCGACACGTTCAGTGCGGCCGACGTGCTGTGGGGTGCGCGCTGAACTGGACCACCCTGTTCAAGCTGGTGCCGGAGCCACCGGTGATCCGCGTCCATGTCGACCGCGTGCTGGCGCGCCCGGCGATGCAGCGCGCCGCGGCGAAGGATGCCGAGCTGGTTGCCGTGCAAACGGCATGATGAGCGAAGGTGATGAGCGGCAGCGCATTCTGCTCCCGCTCCCTCGGCTGCGCCAGGGCAGCGGGCTCTTTGTGCGTGACGTTCGGCGCTGTTCGCCAGCGCGTGCCCCGGCGATGATGTGCGGATGCGCCGAGCCGATCGCCTGTTCCTCATCATCCACGCCCTGCGTGGCCGGCGTACCGCGCTGCAGGCGCGTGCGCTGGCGCAGACGCTGGGCGTCTCGCTGCGCACGGTGTATCGCGACGTCGCCGACCTGCAATTGTCGGGTGTGCCGATCGAGGGCGAGGCCGGCGTCGGCTACGTGCTGCGCAAGGGTTCGGACATCCCGCCACTGATGTTCACCGCGAACGAGCTCGAGGCTCTGGTGGTCGGCTCGCGCTTCGTGCGCGCGTTCGCCGGCACCCAGCTGGCCGAAAGCGCACAGTCCGCCCTGCTGAAGATCGAGGCGGTGCTGCCGCCGGAGTTGCGCGAGCGCGCCGCGCGCACGCGGATCTTCGCGCCGGTGTGGCGCGACCAGCACCGCGAGGATTTCGCCGCGTTGATCGACCGGCTGCATGCGGCGATCCTGGGCAACTGCGTGCTGCGGCTGGAGTATCGCGACGAAAGCGGCAACGCCAGCACGCGCGAGGTCGAGCCGCTGTGCCTGTCGTTCTGGGGCGGCAAGTGGACGCTGGGCGCATGGTGCCGGCTGCGCCAGGACTTCCGCAATTTCCGCCCGGACCGCATCGCCGCCTGCGTGCCAGGCGACGAGGTTTTCGTCGAGACCGACGAACGCAACCTGGCCGCCTACCTGAGCGCGGTCGGCGTGGGCAAGCTCGATCTCGGCTGAAGGGCACGGCCGGCCCCACGTTGCCATGCCGCGGAATGAAGGCGAGGATAGGCGTTCTCATCACTTCGCGTGAGGGATGCTGACGTCGTCCCGCTACAAGGAATCCGTGTGAACAAGCCTCTGATGATGGCGCGGCTGGCCGCGCTCGCGCTGGTCTGCAGCGTAGTGCCGCTGCACGCCGCAACCACGCCCCCGGCTGGCGCCGCCGCCAGTGCCGATGCACGCTTCAAGGACATCTACGGCAGCGAGTGGGCCTGGCGCACCGGCCAGGCGGGAATCAGTACTTCCGGTGAGTCGCAGCCAAACAATGGCCGGCTCGACCAGGTCGATGCCGCCAGCCAGCAGCGCCGGCTGGACTACTGGCAGGGCGTGCTGAAGCGGCTCGATGGCATCGACGTGGCGCAACTGTCGTCAGCCAACCGGATCAACTACGCGATCTATCGCGCGCAGATCGGCAACTTCGTCGCCGACCAGAAGTTCATGAACTGGCAGATGCCGTTCAACAGCGACTCCGCGTTCTGGTCCGACATCGGCTACCAGCTGGGCGGCGATCATCTGCGCACACCCGCAGACTACGACCGCTACCTCGACCGGCTCGGCCAGATTCCCGCCTACTTCGACCAGCAGATCGCGAACATGCGCGCTGGCCTCAAGCGCGGCTTCAGCGTGCCGCGTGCGGTGCTGGACGGGCGCGACGTGTCGATCGCCGCGGTGGCCGACCTGAAGGACCCGACCCGGAGCAGCTTCTACGAGCCGTTCAAACACTTGCCGGCGTCGATTCCGGCCGACCGCGCGCAGGCATTGCAGGGCCAGGCCTTGCGGCGCATCCGCGACGAGGTGATCCCCGCCTACGCGAAGCTGCTGGCGTTCTTCCGCGACGAATACGTGCCGCAGGCGCGCACCACGCTGGCGGCCGAGGCGTTGCCGGACGGCAAGGCGTTCTATCGCCAGCAGATCCGCGAATACACCACGCTCGACCTGGGACCCGACGAGATCCACCGGATCGGCCTCGACCAGGTGGCGAAGATCCACGCGCAGATGCTGGAGGTGATGCAGGACAGCGGCTTCAAGGGCAGCTTCGCCGACTTCCTGCAGTTCCTGCGCACGGACCCGCAGTTCTACGCGAAGACGCCGGAAGAGCTGCTGATGCGCAGCGCCTGGGTGGCCAAGCAGGTGGACGGCCAGATGGCCAGATACTTCGGCCACCTGCCGCGCGCACACTTCACCATCAAGCCGGTACCGGACGACATCGCGCCGTACTACACCTCCGGCCGCGGCGGCCCGGACGTCTATCTGGTCAACACCTACGACCTGAAGTCGCGACCGCTGTACAACGTGCCGGCGCTGACCCTGCACGAGTCCTATCCGGGCCATGCGCTGCAGCTGGAGCTGGCCGACGAACAGCATGGCCAGCCCGCGTTCCGCCGCAACAGCTACATCTCCGCCTATGGCGAAGGCTGGGGCCTGTACTCGGAGTACCTCGGCAACGGGATGGGCATCTACCAGACGCCGTACGAGCGCTTCGGCTACCTCACCTACCAGATGTGGCGCGCCTGCCGGCTGGTGGTCGACACCGGCATCCACCACCTGGGCTGGACGCGCCAGCAGGGCATCGACTACCTCACCGTCAACACCGCGCTGTCCGCGCGCGAGATCGCCAACGAGGTGGACCGCTACATCAGCTGGCCGGGCCAGGCACTGTCGTACGAGCTGGGCTACCTGAAAATCCGCGAACTGCGCACGAAGGCGGAACAGGCGCTCGGCGAAAAATTCGATATCCGCCGCTTCCACGACACCGTACTGTCCACCGGCTCGGTGCCGCTGCCGGTGCTGGAACAACGCATCGACCGCTTCATCGCCGATGGCGGGCCGGAACCGGACTACGCTTGCGACTGTGCGAAGGCAAAGGGTGGTTCAGATCATTGAACCCCGGGCGGCGGCTCGTTGGCTTTACTGCATTTGTGGAGTATTATTTAATATAACTTCACAGGGAGAGTAAGCGCCATGAATGCTCATTCGACCCGCATCGCCGAAGCCGCACCTCGTTACACGCCGCCGGATCAGTAAGCCGTTCATCTTCGGTTGCCAGGTTGCTCACCAGGGAGCGAAGCTTCAAGTAGTCTTTGGCGACTTTGGCGTCGTTCTTCTCGAACGCTTCTCGATTGCGGCGGAGCATGGCGACCATTGTTTCACCCTCTTCGATCCTCCAATCGCGACGTGCCGCTTCGATCAACAGCTCCAGGGCGCCGCGCGTGTCCGTTCCTGTTTTGCCGTAGCGATCGGTGAGCAGCGCCATCAGGCCTTCGAGAAATCGAGCATCCGAACTGGGATCCTTGGTGAATTCGCTCGCGACTTCTCGGATTTGTCGGCGCAGCCCGTTGATCCGAGCCGAATCGTTTCTTTGTTCGTACTCTGCCAGCTTGCCGATCGTTTCGATGCTACCGCGGCTATAATCGCGCGCTGCGGCCACTCGATCGATCTCTTCCGAAACTTGCTGGATTTGGGTTTCAAGCTGCTTGCGCCTCTCCTCGTTGGGCTTGTTCGCCTTCTCGAGCTGCATGAGCTCTTCGTCCAAAGCCGCCGCT
>CAVPQF010000050.1:0-11257 GCA_963707225.1 uncultured Gammaproteobacteria bacterium | reverse complement strand
CACGCATCGTCTTGAAGTCGGTTTCGTACCAGCCGCTGCCGGCGAGCCGGAACGACGGCGCGCTGACCATCCGCCGCAGGTGCGGCGCATTGCAGGCGGGGCAAACGCTGGGATCGGTGTCGGACAACTTCTGCAGGCGGTCGAAGCGATGGCCGCAACTGCCGCATTCGAATTCGTAGATGGGCATGGAAACTCCGGGCACGCCGGTCATCATGGGGCCGGCAACAGGCCATTATCGGCGTGCACGGCCGGATTTCAATGTAGCAGGCGGCGCATGGCCGGTGCCCGGCCCGCGGGAGTAGCCTGCACGGCGGGGGCAAACACGGGCCGACCTGCCGCCCCGCGTTCCCGCCGGCACATGCGAAAGGGCCGTCGTGACGTTTGGACTGATAGACGTCTATACGTCTATTGACGGAGCAATGGCAAACCACTAGTCTGCATTTGCTGCGATGCGGCAAACCACGAATCGGAGAGCTTCCATGAGCAAACGTTCCAACCCGATCGCCCTGGCATGGCTTCCCGCCGCGGTGCTGCTGGCCCTGGCCGGCAACGTCGCCGCGCAGGATGTCGCCCAGCCCGCCAAGGCCAAGAGCCTGGATGCCGTGGTGGTCACCGGCACGCGCGTGTCCAACCGCACCGCCGGCGAGTCGCTGGCTCCGATCGACGTGTTGAGCCCTGCCGACCTGCAGGGTACCGGCACCACCGAGCTGGCCACGGCGCTGTCGCGCCTGCTGCCCTCGCTGAACTTCCCGCGCCCCTCGCTCACCGACGGCACCGACGGCTCGCGCCCGGCGCAGTTGCGCGGCCTGTCGCCGGACCAGGTGCTGGTGCTGGTGAACGGCAAGCGCCGCCACACCGGCGCGATCGTCAACCTCAACGGCACCCAGGGTCGCGGCTCCTCGCCGGTGGACCTCAACGCGATCCCGATCACCGCGGTCAAGCGCATCGAGGTGCTGCGCGACGGCGCCGCCGCGCAATACGGCTCCGACGCGATCGCCGGCGTGGTCAACATCGTGCTGAAGGACGGCGCCGACGGCGGCAGCGTGGCCGCCAGCGTGGGCCAGTACAGCGCCGGCGACGGCCTGCAGCGCGAAGGCAGCGGCGACATCGGCTTCCACCTCGGCCAGGACGGGTGGCTGCGCGTGGCCGCCGCGGTGGGCAAGGACGGCTACACCGACCGCGCCGGGCCGGACCTGCGCAACCCGGCCGACCCCAGCTACGCCCGCGTCAACCAGCGCTTCGGCGACCCCGAGGTCACCCACCAGTCGGTGTTCCTCAACAGCCAGTACGACTTGTCGCCGAACGTCAACGTCTACGCGTTCGCCAACGCCAACAACCGCAACGCGGAATCCGCCGGGTTCTATCGCCCGGGCCTGGACAGCCGCAACATCCCCGCGATCTACCCCGACGGCTTTCTGCCGCTGATCGCCACCGCCTCCAAGGACCGCGCCTTCGTCGCCGGCATCCGCGGCACCACGGCGAACTACTGGCATTGGGACCTCAGCGGCAACTACGGCAAGAACAGCCTGCAGTTCGACGTCAACCACAGCCTCAACACCCAGCTCGGCCCGACCAGCCCCACCCACTTCTACGCCGGCCGGCTGAACAATACCGAGAAACTGCTCAACGCGGATTTCTCGCGCGACTTCGACGTGGGCGGCCTGGCCGGCCCGCTGACCCTGGCGTTCGGCGGCGAGTACCGCCACGAGAACTACGCCATCGACGCCGGCGACCCCACCTCGTATTTCGGCGGCGGTTCGCAGGTGTTCCCCGGCTTCCGTCCGTCCGACGCCAACTCCAACAGCCGTCACAGCTACGCCGTGTACGGCGAGCTGGACGCTGACCTCACCCAGAAGCTGAGCGGCTCGCTGGCCGTACGCCACGAGAAATACAGCGACTTTGGCAACACCACCTCGGGCAAGCTCTCCGCGCGCTATGCGTTCACCGACAAGGTCGCGCTGCGCACCACCGCCTCGAACGGCTTCCGCGCGCCGTCGCTGGCCCAGCAGAACTACTCCACCACCTCCACCGTGTTCATCAGCAGCGTGCCGTACGAGGTGCGCACGTTCCCGGTGAACAGCCCGGTCGGGCGGGCGTTCGGCGCCGAGCCGCTGAAGGCGGAGAAATCGGTCAACTACAGCCTGGGCCTGGTGCTGCAGCCCACCGACAGCACCGCGCTGACCGTCGACGCCTACCAGATCCGCATCGGCGACCGCATCGTGCTGTCGGAGAACCTTACCGGCAGCGCGGTTACCACCTACCTCACCGCACACGGCTTCCCCGGCGTCACCGGCGGGCGCTACTTCACCAATGCGGTGGACACGCGCACCCGCGGCGTCGACATCGTGGGCAGCTGGCGTACCGAACTGGCCGGCGGCGGGCTCAACCTGACGCTGGGCTACAACTACAACAAGACCGACATCCTCAACACCCGGCCGAACCCGGCGATCCTGGCGCAGAACGGACTCAACCTGCAGCGCATGGGGCGCACCGAGAAGGGCCGCATCACGGTCGGTGCGCCACGCGACAAGCTCACCCTCGGCGGCGACTGGACGCGTGGCCACTGGGGCCTGCGCTCCACGCTGTCGCGCTATGGCAAGTTCACCGTGCTGAACAGCAACGCGGCCAACGACCAGACCTTCGCCGCCAAGTGGGTGCTGGACCTGGCCGGCGACTACACGCTGGACCAGTGGACCTTTACCCTCGGCGCGGACAACGTGTTCAACGAATACCCGGACAAGGTGATCGCCGCCAACAGCACCTCGGGCATCCTGCCGTACAGCTCGAGCTCGCCGTTCGGCTTCAACGGCGCCTACGTCTACGGCAAGGTGGCGTACCGCTGGTAAATCGACGCAAGCCAGTGGACCCAAAGCCCCGGCCAGTCCGGGGCTTTTTCATGGTGCGCCCGGCAGGGCGCACCTGCTTGGAGGTGAAAGTCCTCTATCCACCCGGCAAGGGGAAGGATTAGCCAGAGGCAAGGGCGATCGGGTGACTGGTCGTCTGAAGGAAGCCCGAGGCAAAACGCTGGCCTGATGACAAGACCGCCGGGAGCGGTCTTGAACAGCCGCAGGCTGGCCCCGAAGGGGTGAGCCGCAGGGATGCGGCGAATAACAAGAAGCGGATACGAGGCGACGTGTCGGGGTGAGGCAGCCATGAAGGCCAAAGCCCAGTACTTGCACGGAACGACACGGCGTATATCCGACAGGCATCCCGCAAGGGGACTTCCTTCGGTCGTAAGCGGGAAGGCAGGTGCGTCATACCCGGGGAGATCTCGCCTCGTGCCTGACCAGCCCGAAGGGCGCAGGACAGCCGTAGGCTGGTCCTGAGCGTAGCGAAGGATGCGCGCAGCGCACAAAGGGCGACGCCGCAGGGCGGAGCGAGAAGTCAGCAGAGGCCATAGTAGGTGCGGTATGACCGAAGGGCCGAACCTGTCACGAGTGGCAAGTCACGCGTGCTCTCTGCGCGTCTTGGGCAGAAGTTCCGGTGCAAGCCGGGAGCCTTGGTCAGAGCTGGACGGGCCGGAAGTCCGGAAGGTGATTGGGGTGTCCATAGGACGACAGGCGACACGACGAACGAAACAAGCTCAAGGCCTCGAAGTTCGCATGAACTACATGGCAGACGGGAACCGCCGTATGCGGAACCGCACGTACGGTGGTGTGGGAGGGGGCCGGAGTATTCCGGCTCCCTACCCGATGCTGGCCTCCCCACCACCTTTTGCGTCGTCCCCGCCGCCATCCGTTGACGGATTTCGCTGACAGCTTGTGCTGCCAGCGGCGAGTGCGGATCGACAACCAATGGGCAACGCAGTGCGTCATCAACTGGAGGGGAATTCATGAAACCCGTGAACCGTACAAGCATGCTGGGCGCGGCCCTGACCCTGACCCTGAGCGCAGGCGTCACGATGGCGCGCGAGGCGCCGACCATGACCGTCGCCGTGATCGACTTCACCAACGACACCAGCTCCGCCAACTGGTGGAACGGCGACGTCGGCCGGCAGCTTGCCGACGTGCTCAGCAACGAGCTGAGTGCCACCGGCGGTTTCAAGGTGATCGAGCGGCAGAAGATCGATGCCGTGCTGGTCGAGCAGGACCTTGCCGCCTCCTCGCGCATGCGCCCGGGCAGCAGCCCGCACACCGGCAACATCACCGGCGCCCAGTACCTGGTCACCGGCAGCGTCGCGGCGTACACCGAGGACACCTCCAACACCGGCGGTGGCCTCAATATCGCCGGCTTCCGCGTGGGCGGCGGCAAGTCGGAGGCCTATGTCGCGATCGACCTGATGGTCAAGCGCGACGGCTGCGAAGCCCGCTACCAGCAGAAGGAACAGCGCCGCCGCGAGAACACCAAGAAGACGCTCGACCTCGACTGAGCGCCGGCGACAGACCGTGCGGTGGCCCGGCCGCCGCACGGCGGCGCGGGGACGACGTCCGCCCCCGCGCCTGCCTCACGCCTTGCGGAACACCAGCTGCCCGCCCTCGGCGGCGACTTCGACCATGTCGCCGGACTGGAAGCGGCCTTCGAGGATCTGCTTGGCCAGCGGGTTCTCCAGCTGCTGCTGGATCGCCCGCTTCAGCGGCCGCGCGCCGTACACCGGATCGAAGCCGACGTTGCCGAGCAGGGCCAGCGCCGCATCGCTGACCTCCAGCTTCAGCTGGCGCTCGGCCAGGCGCTTTTCCAGGTATTCCAGCTGGATCTTCGCGATCGCGCGGATCTGGTTCTTGTCCAGCGGGCGGAACACCACGATCTCGTCGAGCCGGTTGATGAACTCCGGGCGGAAGTGCGCCTGCACCACGCCGAGCACCGACGCCTTCATCCGGGTGTACTGCTCTTCGGCGTCGCCGTTGCCCTCGGCCGCGTCCTGGATCATCTGCGAACCGAGGTTCGAGGTCATCACGATCACGGTGTTGCGGAAGTCCACGGTGCGGCCCTGGCCGTCGGTGAGGCGGCCGTCGTCGAGCACCTGCAGCAGGATGTTGAACACGTCCGGGTGCGCCTTCTCCACCTCGTCGAGCAGGATCACGCTGTACGGTCGCCGGCGCACCGCCTCGGTGAGATAGCCGCCTTCCTCGTAGCCGACGTAGCCCGGAGGCGCGCCGACCAGCCGGCTCACCGAGTGCTTCTCCATGAACTCGCTCATGTCGATGCGCACCATCGCGTCGGTGGTGTCGAACATGAACTCGGCCAGCGCCTTGCACAGCTCGGTCTTGCCCACGCCGGTGGGGCCGAGGAACAGGAACGAACCGTTCGGGCGGTTCGGGTCGGACAAGCCCGCGCGCGAACGGCGGATCGCATCGGACACCGCATGCACCGCCTCGTCCTGGCCGACCACGCGCTTGTGCAGCTGGTCTTCCATGTGCAGCAGCTTGTCGCGCTCGCCTTCGAGCATCTTGCTGACCGGGATGCCGGTCCAGCGGCTGACCACCTCGGCGATCTCCTCGGCGGTGACGCGGGTCTGCACCAGCTTGAAGTCCTGCGTCTCGGCGGCCTGCGCCGCGGCCAGCTGCTTCTCCAGCGCCGGCAGCTTGCCGTACTGGATCTCGCTCATCCTGGCGTAGTCCTGCTGGCGCTGGGCGGCATCGAGTTCCTGCCGCGCCTGCTCGATCTGCTCCTTCACCTTGGTCGTGCCCTGCAGCGCGGCCTTCTCCGATTTCCAGATCTCGTTCAAGTCGGAGAACTCGCGCTCGAGCTTGCCGATGTCGGTTTCCAGGTCGGCCAGACGCTGCTTCGACTCGCTGTCCTTCTCCTTCTTCAGCATCTCGCGCTGGATCTTCAGCTGGATCAGCCGGCGTTCCAGCCGGTCCAGTTCCTCCGGCTTGGAGTCGATCTCCATGCGGATGCGCGAAGCGGCTTCGTCCATCAGGTCGATCGCCTTGTCCGGCAGCTGGCGGTCGGCGATGTAGCGATGCGACAGCGTGGCGGCGGCGACGATTGCCGGGTCGGTGATCTCCACGCCGTGATGCACGGCGTAGCGTTCCTTCAGCCCGCGCAGGATCGCGATGGTGTCTTCCACCGAGGGCTCGCCCACGAAGACCTTCTGGAAACGGCGCTCCAGCGCGGCATCCTTCTCGATGTACTTGCGGTATTCGTCCAGCGTGGTGGCGCCGATGCAGTGCAGCTCGCCGCGCGCCAGCGCGGGCTTGAGCATGTTGCCGGCATCCATCGCGCCCTCGGCCTTGCCGGCGCCGACCATGGTGTGCAGCTCGTCGATGAACAGGATGATCTGGCCCTCGTTCTTGGCCAGGTCGTTGAGTACCGCCTTCAGCCGTTCCTCGAACTCGCCGCGGAATTTCGCGCCGGCGATCAGCGCGCCCATGTCCAGCGCCAGCACGCGACGGTCGCGCAGGCCCTCGGGCACCTCGCCCTTGATGATGCGCTGGGCCAGGCCCTCGACGATCGCGGTCTTGCCCACGCCGGGTTCGCCGATCAGCACCGGGTTGTTCTTGGTGCGCCGCTGCAGCACCTGGATGGTGCGGCGGATCTCCTCGTCGCGGCCGATCACCGGATCGAGCTTGCCCGACTCGGCGCGCGCGGTGAGGTCGATGCAGTATTTCTCCAGCGCCTGGCGCTGCTCCTCGGCGTTCTCGCTTTGCACCTTCTCGCCGCCGCGCAGCTTCTCGATGGCCGCTTCGAGATTCGGCTTGGTCGCGCCCGCCGCCTTCAGCGCCACACCCAGTTCGCCCTTGTCGTCCAGCGCCGCCAGCACAAACAGCTCGCTGGCGATGAACTGGTCGCCGCGCTGCTGCGCCAGCTTGTCGGTGAGGTTGAGCAGGCGGTTGAGGTCATTGCCGAGGTTGATGTTGCCCTCCTGCCCGCCGACCTTCGGCAACCGTTCCAGCATGTCGTTGACGCGCTGCTGCAGCGCCGGCACGTTGACCTGCGCATGGGTCAGCATCGGCGCGGTCGAGCCGCCCTGCTGGTTGAGCAGCGCGGTCATCACGTGCACCGGTTCCAGCATGTTGTGGTCGCGGCCCACGGCCAGCGACTGGGCGTCGGCCAGCGCCTGCTGGAAACGCGAGGTGAGTTTGTCCATCCGCATGTCGATGATCCCGCCTGGTGATTTGCGTTCGAGGATTTGACGGCGCCCCGTCACTGCCAGTCAAAGTGTGGGCGCGGCATGACGAATCAAGTTCACCGGATACCGCCGATCCGGTGCTCCGCAAGGCGATTTTCACATTCGGTTTGTTACGGTGACGACGATGTCAACGGCCACTCCCGCTATCGCTTGCGCACCCCACGACCCGCTGCCGCCGCCCCCGCTGCCCGGCGCCAGCACCCGCTGGGCGATCTTTCTCGATGTCGACGGCACTCTGCTCGACTTTGCCGACGACCCGTTGGCGGTGCGGCCGGATGCCGCACTGCGGGGGCTGTTGCATGCCCTGCACCGGCGACTCGACGGCGCGCTGGCGCTGGTCAGCGGTCGCGAGCTGGCCGACCTCGACCGCCTGTTCGACGCCTCGCGCTGGGCCGCCGCCGGGCTGCACGGATTGCAACTGCGCCATGTCGGCGGCAGCCGCCGGGACTTCGCGATAGCGCCGGCGCAGCAGGCGCACATGCGCGACGTCGCGCACACGCTGGCGGCACGCTTCGACGGCGTGCGCGTGGAAGACAAGCATGCCGCGATCGCCCTGCATTGCCGGCGCGCGCCGGCGCAACTGCCAGCCCTGCACGAGGCGGCGGTCGCGGTGATGGCGCACCTGCCCGGCTACGAACTGCAACCGGGCAACCTGGTGCTGGAGTTCAAGCCCGTCGGCATGGACAAGGGCCGCGCGGTGCTGGAACTGCTGCAGCGCGCGCCGTTTGCCGGTCGCCTGCCTGTCTACCTGGGCGACGACCTCACCGACGAACACGCGTTCGCCAGCATCAACGCCCGAGACGGGCTCAGCGTACGGATCGGCATGCGCGAACCGAGCCTGGCCGCCTTCACCTTGCCCGGCCCCGCTGCGGCGGAAGCCTGGCTGACCCGCGTCCTGGACGCGCTGACGCACGGAGCCCCCATCCATGCCCGACTCCAGGGAGACCCCACTCGCCAGCCTTGAGCTTGGCGTGATCGGCAACGGCAGCGTCGCCGCGCTGATCGACAACCGGGCGCGCATCGTCTGGTGCTGCCTGCCGCGTTTCGATGCCGACGCCAGCTTCTGTGCCCTGCTTTCGCCGACGATCGAGGGCGGCGACTGGGCGATCGAGCTGGAGGACTTCGAACGCGCCGAACAGTTCTACCTGGCCAATACGGCGGTACTGGTGACACGCCTGTTCGACCACCATGGCGGTGCCGTCGAGATCACCGATTTCGCACCGCGTTATCGCGTGAACGGACGCTTCTACCACCCGGAAATGCTGACGCGCCGGGTGGCCCCGATCAGCGGATCGCCGCGCATACGCATCCGGATGCGACCGCTGTGCGACTACGGCGCGCGCACCGCGCAAACCACCTCGGGCAGCAACCACATCCGCTACCTGCTCAGCGACGTGGTGCAGCGCCTGACCAGCGATGTGTCGACACCCTTGATCGAGCGCGGGCTGGCCTTCGGACTCGACCGGCCCGCGCATTTCGTGTTCGGCCCGGACGAGACCCTCAACGACAACGTGGGCGATTTCGTCCACCTGGCGCTGGAGCGCACGCTGGACTACTGGCGTGAGTGGGTACGCTACCTGTCGATTCCGTACGAATGGCAGGCCGCGGTGATCCGCGCGGCGATCACCCTGAAGCTGTGCCAGTACGAGGCCACCGGCGCGATCGTGGCCGCGCTGACCACCTCGATCCCGGAATCGGACGGCACCGCGCGCAACTGGGATTACCGCTACTGCTGGCTGCGCGATGCCGCCTTCACCGTGCGCGCGCTCAACCGGCTCGGCGCCACGCGCACGATGGAGGAGTACATCCGCTTCGCCTTCAACCTGGTCGCCAACAAGGACACTGCCGAGCTAGGCCCGGTATTCGGCATCACCTTCGAAAGCGAACTGCCCGAGCGCCAGGTGGACACGCTCGGGGGCTACCGCGGGATGGGGCCGGTGCGGGTCGGCAACGACGCCTGGCGACAGCGCCAGAACGACGTCTACGGCTCGGTGGTGCTCGCCTCGGCCCAACTGTTCTTCGACTGCCGGCTCGAACATCGCGGCGACGAGGTGACGTTCCGCCGGCTCGAACGGATGGGCGCGATGGCGCTGCGCATGGCCGAGCAGACCGATGCGGGGTTGTGGGAATACCGCGGCCGCACCGCCGTGCACACCTATTCCGCCGCGATGTGCTGGGCCGCCTGCGACCGCCTGGCGCACATCGCCACCGAGCTGGGGCTGGGCGATCGCGCACGCTACTGGCATGAGGAGGCCGTGCAGCTGCATGCCCGCATCGAGGCGCGCGCATGGAACGAACAGCTTGGCCATTTCGTCGACGCCTACGACGGCGAACACCTGGATGCCAGCCTGCTGCTGCTTGCCGACATCGGCTTTCTCGAAGCCACCGATCCGCGCTTCGTCGCCACCGTCGACGCGATCGGCACGGCCCTGGGCCGCAACGATTACCTGTTCCGCTACATCGCGCCGGACGACTTCGGCGCGCCCGAGACCAGCTTCAACATCTGCACGTTCTGGTACATCGAGGCACTCGCCGCCACCGGCCGCAAGGAACGGGCGCGGGCCATGTTCGAGCACATGCTGAAGCAGCGCAACGCGCTGGGCCTGCTGTCCGAGGACATCGCACCAGGCAGCGGCGAGCACTGGGGCAACTACCCGCAGACCTATTCGCTGGTCGGCCTGATCCAGGCCGCGATGCGCCTGTCGCGGCGCTGGGAGGACGCGCTGTGACCGCGCCACGCCACGCCAGCGCCCGCCTGGTGGTGGTGTCCAACCGCGTCGCGCTGCCGCGCCAGACCGCCGCCGGCGGCCTCGCCTCGGCGTTGCAGGCGGCACTGCGCGAACGTGGCGGCCTGTGGTTCGGCTGGAGCGGCAAGCTCGCCGCCGAAACCGCAACCGAGGTGCACCGGTTGCACGATGCGAAAGTCGACTACGCCACCATCGACCTGTCGCGCAGCGACCACGACGACTTCTACACCGGCTTCGCCAACGGCGCGCTGTGGCCGATGCTGCACTACCGGCCCGACCTGGTCGATTACCAGCGCAGCCACCTGCACGGCTATCTGCAGGTCAACGAAACCTTCGCCGACCGGCTGCGGCAGCTCATCGCGCCCGACGACGTCATCTGGGTGCACGACTACCACCTGATCCCGCTGGCCGCGATGCTGCGCCGGCGCGGCGTGAAGAACCGCATCGGCTTCTTCCTGCACACGCCGCTGCCTGCCGCCGGCCTGCTGATCGCGCTGCCCAATCATCGCGAGCTGCTGGAAACCCTGGCCAGCTACGACCTGATCGGCGTGCACACCGCGCGCGACCTGCGTGCCCTGGAAGACTATTTCCTGCACGAGACCGGCGCCACGATGCGCCGCGACGGGCGCATGCGCAGCGCGAACGGGCGCCTGTTCCGCGGCGCCGCCTTCCCGATCAGCATCGACACCGCCGGCATTGCCGAAGCGGCGCGCACCGCCGGATCGAACCGCGAGATCGGCCAGCTGCGCGACAGCCTGGAAGGCCGCTCGCTGATCATCGGGGTCGACCGGCTGGACTACTCCAAGGGCCTGCCGCAGCGCTTCCAGGCTTATGCACGGCTGCTGGAACGCGAGCCCGGACTGCATCGGCGGATCACCTTCCTGCAGATCGCGCCGCCCTCGCGCGGGGCGGTGCTGGAATACCGGCAGATCCGCCACGAACTGGAACGCAGCGCCGGCCACATCAACGGCAAGTACGCCGCGCCGGACTGGGCGCCGATCCGCTACATCAACAAGTCGTTCCCGCACAAGCTGCTGACCGGCTATTACCGCACCGCGCGGGTCGGCCTGGTGACGCCGCTGCGCGACGGCATGAACCTGGTCGCCAAGGAGTACGTGGCCAGCCAGGATCCCGACGATCCCGGCGTGCTGGTGCTGTCGCGCTTCGCCGGTGCCGCGCAGGAACTCACCGACGCGCTGCTGGTGAACCCCGCCGACACCGAGGAAGTCGCCGATGCCCTGCAGCAGGCCCTCGACATGCCGCTGGCCGAACGCCGCCGGCGCTGGAACGCGATGATGGCGGTGCTGCGGGAAAACGACATCACGGTCTGGTGCAATGCGTTCCTGCGGGCCTTGTGCCGCTGAAGCCGCCGCCTGCGCCCGTCCGCGCTCAGGTCAGCCAGATCAGGCTGGCGAAGCGGCCGCTGCGGGCACCGTCG
>CAVPQF010000049.1:0-15137 GCA_963707225.1 uncultured Gammaproteobacteria bacterium | reverse complement strand
GTGTTTTGTCGGCGTACTTCGTTCAGGTATTGCTGTCGGACTTCCACAGCGCGTGCCAGGCGGCCTGGTGCTCGGCGAACAACGCGGCGAAGCCCTTCTCGCGCGCGGCCTTCGCCAGGACCACGTTGGCGCGTGCATCGCCGCCCCAGTCCTGCCGGGATGCGGCGATGTACTTGGTGAAGGTGTAGGTCGTTCCCTTGTGCACCTTGGCGGTGAGGTTGAGCGACAGCTTGTACGGGCCTTTTTCCAGCTTCATGCTTTCGATCGCGAGGCCCGGCGGCAGGCCGATCGCGGCGGCTTCGGCCATCGTCAAACCATGTTCGGCGCGGCCGTCCAGCCACAGCGTCAGCGCCCTGGTGTCGCCGTCGCTGGCGAGCACGCGGGTGTAGCCGGGGTACCACACGGCAACGCGGTCGGGCGTCGGCACCGGCTTGTTGTCCAGCGTCTGGCCGCTGGCAATCACCGCCGCGATCATCTCGTCGCCGGTCATGCTGGCGATCGGGAAGCGCGGCTCGTGTTCCGACCACAGCCGGATCGGGAACGTCAGCTGCACCGAGCCGTCGAACTGCGGCGTGATGGAGAGCTGCGTCGCCGCCAGGTGGTTCGAGGCCTGGCTGACGAAGGTGGTGACCTGGATGCCGGTCGACTTGTTCGCGTACTCGAAGCGGTAGCGGGTCGACAGCGTGCCGTCGTGCATGTCCAGCGTCTGCGCGTAGTCGGCGAAGATCTTCTTGTCCACGCGGGTCGAATTGAGCCAGCCGCCGCCGGGGTTGTAGTCGATCTCGCTCCAGCCGGGGATCGCGGCCGGACGCGCGATGTCGCCGGGCTTGTAGTCCATGAACGCGACCATGTACGCGCGGTTGCCCTCGGTGCCGCGCACCGAGGTCATGGTGGAGAAATAGCCGTTGGCCAGATAGCTGGGGAAATAGGTGCCGAAGTTTTCCGCCGTGCCGGTGAGCAGGAAGCTGGGGTCGGTGGCGGCACGGGAGGCGGCGCTGGCCAGCAGCAGGCCGAGCGCGATGCCGGGAAGCAGGTGGTGGCGTAGCGAGATCATCGATAGCGCTCCTCGGGTCAGACCGCTCAATGCGCGGGGCCGAACGGGTCGGTGACGCCGGCCATCCACGGGTCGTGCGTGGCGGTGCGCCAGGTGGCCAGTTGCTGGCGCAGCTCGCCCAGTGCGGCGGCATGCGCGGGATCGCCGGCCAGGTTGATCACCTCGTCGGGATCGGCGGCGAGGTCGTACAGTTCTTCGGCAGGACGGTGCCGGAACGCTTCGAGCGTGCGCTTGCCGAGGCGGACGCCGGGCGTCGAGACGATCGCCTTCCAGCTCGGCGACAGCGCCACGTCGCTGGCGATCGGCACCTCCAGGCACGGTTCCAGATTGTGGAAATAGCTGTACTTGCGCGTGCGCAGCGAGCGGATCGGGTAGTACTGGTTGATCTCGTGGAAGCTGTGGGTGGCGAACACGCGATCCCAGCCGGCGGGGTTTTCCTCTTCAAGGATCGGTAGCAGCGAGCGCCCCGGCAGCGGCAGGAAATGGTAGCCGGCGGGCGCCGCCGCGCCGGCCCAATCGAGGATCGTGGGCGTGATGTCGATCCAGCTGACCATCGCCCGGTTGTGCGGGTGGCGCTTGCGCTGCTGCGGCGAGCGCACGATCAGCGGCAGGCGGATGCCTTCGCGGTAGAGGTTGTCCTTCGCGCCCGGGAACGGCCGGCCGTTGTCGCTGAGGAAGATCACCAGGGTGTCGTCCGCGTGGCCGCTGGCTTCGAGTTCCCGCAGCAGCACGCCGACGCCGCTGTCGAGCCGGCTGACCGCCTCGCCGTACTGCGCCAGGTCGGCGCGCACGGCCGGCAGGTCGGGCAGGTGCGGCGGCACCGACACGTCGGCCGGGGCATAGCGCTCGCGCCTCACTTCGGGCCAGTCGCGCGTGTTGCCGAATTGCGAGGGATCGCCGGCGCGGTGCGGATCGCTGTAGCCGACGGTGAGGAAAAACGGCCGCCCCGCCTGCGCGCGCATCCAGCGCCCGGCGGCATCGCCCATCGCGGCGACGTCGCGGTTGCCGGCCTGTTCCGGCAGCAGCCAGGCGTCGTAGTCGAGCAGGGCCAGCGGCTTGACGTGCAGCTTGCCGACGAGCGCCGTGGCGTAGCCGGCCTGCTTCAGCATCCACGGCAGGGTCTTCACGTTGTCGAGCAGCAAGAAGTTGTGCACGTCGTGGCTCAGGCCGTACATGCCGTTGGTATGCGAGTAGAGCCCGGTGTAAAGCGTGGCGCGGCTCGAACTGCACGACGAGACGGCGGCATACGCATCGGTGAACAGGTTGCCCTCGCCGGCGAGCCGATCGAGCATGGGCGTCTTCAGCGTGCCGCTGCAGCAGCCCAGGTCGTAGCCCAGGTCGTCGGCCACGATCAGCAGCACGTTGCGGCCATGGCGCTCGCCGTCGCCGCTACGGGAAGGGGCGGCGGCGTGGCCGGGAGTCGCCGCCATGCCCGGGCTCAACGCCGCGCCGGCGGCGGCCACGCCGGCAGCAAGAAACTGGCGCCGGCTGAGACTCATGCAAGCGTCCCGGCAGGCGTCAAGGCAAGCACGGCGGCGCGATCGGCGACGATCATGCGGACTCGGTTCATGTCACTCCCAGTACGGCGTCTGCGGCGGCAGGTAGCGTGGTCCGGGCTGCTTCAGACACAACCCGGACCGCGCGTGCCGCTGAACTAGAACAGGTACTTCACCTGGAAGTTGATCTCGCGGCCCTCCAGCGGCCGGGCCAGGATCACGCCGCCGGAAACGGCGGTACCGAAGATGCGCGAATTGCTTTCCGTCAGGCCCAGCTCGTTGGTGACGTTGGTGCCCTGCAGGCGCAGCTGCCAGTTCTGCTCGATGTTCGCGATCACGCCGAAGTCGTAGGTGTGATACGTGCCCAGCTGCTGCAGGCCCGACTGGTCCTGGGTGTGCGACCCGACATGCGTATAGGTCACGAAAGCGGTGACGTCGCCCCATGCGAACGGAATCCGGTAGCTCGGGGTGAACATGTAGCGGACCTTGGGCTGGCGTTGCAACTGCTTGTCGTTGATCGGCGCACAGCCGGTTTCGCCGGTGACCACGTTGGTGAATTTGAAGCACGAGCTGTTGTGCGTGTAATGGCCGTCCAGGTAGTTCGCCACCAGCGACAGCTTCAGGTTTTCGACCGGCGTGAGCACGCCGCTGAAGTTGATGCCCTTGGAGTCCGAGCCGTACAGCTGCGGCGTGCCGATTGGCGTGCCCGCGCCGTTGGTGGGCTGGAAGGTGAGGCCGTTGAACTGCTTGTGGTAGACGCTGATGTCGGCGTAGATCAGGTCGGACTGGTACTTGAAGCCTGCCTCGATGTTCTGGATCTTCTGCAGCGGCGCGGTGTTGCCGGTATCGAAGCCGCGGATCGCATTGTCGAAGTCGCCGAAATGCGCGCCCTTGTTGCCGCGCACGTAGACGCTCATGTTGTCGGCCAGCTCGTAGTTCGCGCCGACCGTCCATGAGGTGTGGGTCTTGTTGTAGCTGGTGTGCTTGAACGTGCCATCGCAGACAGGAACCGCGTTGTTGTAAAGCGTGTACGGGTTGTTGTCGGTGTCGATGACGCCGGTGACCGGCTTGCCATCCGAATCGACGCGCCCATCGCTCTTGAAGTTGCACACGTTGTTGTACGCGTTCTGGTTCTCCAGCCGGGCCGACGCATCCAGCAGCAGGCGGCCGATGCGCCACGAGTCGGACAGGTAGAACGCCTTGTTGGTGGCCTTGCCGTGCTGGGCGATGTTGTAGCCGCCGTTGTCGAGGAAGCCCTGGCTGTCGGTGACGTTGTAGGTCTGGCCACCATCGGCGTAGTTCACCGCGATCGGCCGCGCGTTCGGCGTGTTGGTCATCAGCATCTGGTTGCCCAGTGCCCACTTGTCGTCCATGGTGTAGTGCGCCAGGTAGACGCCCGCGGTCAGCGTGTTGCCCTCGAAGATCTCCTTGCTGAGGCGGAAGTCGTTGTTGATGTTCTTCAGGTGCTTGTGGATGTACCACCAGCCCTGGTGGATCACGCTCTGGTTCGGGTCGACTGCGCCGCCGCCACCGGGGCCGGCATAGGTCGCCGTGGCCGAACCGGCGGGCAGTTCCAGGCCGCCCTGGCCGGACGGGGTGTTGTACAGCTCGTCGTTGAGCGAGGCGGGATTGGAGCCGGAGAACAGCGCATTGGTGTCGACGTCGCCGGCGTCGATGAGGAACTTGTCGCTCAGCGTCCAGCCGCTGCCCAGGTCGTAGTCGAAGTTGCCGCCGAAGAAGTTCATCTTCGCACCGCGGCCGTTGGCGAGGTCGGCGTGGGTGCCGCCGCCCGGGTAGCCGGCGAGGAACACATGCTGGATGTACTTGCTGTTGTAGGTGTCCTTCAGCGGGTCGAACCCGGGATACTCGCTGAAGTTGTCGGTGCCGTTCTGGATCAGCGGGATCGGCGTGATGAACTGGTTCTTGTCGTCCAGCCGGCGGGCATAGAACATCATCGTGCCGTTGTCGGAATCATGGGTCAGCGTGGCGGTGAACTGCCCGCCCTTGTCCGCCGGGAACTGCGGGTCGCGCACGCCGTCGGAGTCGCGGTAGAAACCGCCCACGCTGGCGTACCAGTTCGGTGCGAGCTGGAAGCCGTAGAAGCCGTCCAGGCGCTTCAGGTTTTCCGAGCCGTAGGTGAGGCCGATGCTGCCCGACGGCACCTCGGTGCCCTGCTTGAGGATGAAGTTCTCGGTGGCGCCGATCTGGCCGTCCGCGAAGACCACCGAGGGGCCGCCCTGCAGGATCTCGACGCGCTCGATGGTGTCGTCGAGGCGGAAGATCGTGGTCTGCTCGAAGAACGACAGGGTCGGCATGCCGTACAGCGGCGAGCCCATCAGCTGCACCGTGTTGAACGGCGCATCGCCGCCGCCCGGGAAGCCGGCGATCTCGATGTTGGCGCCGGTCTGGCCGCCGGTCGATTCGGGCCACAGGCCGGGCGCGATCTTCAGCAGATCGGCGGTGCTCTTGGGATTGGACTGCCTGATCTGCTCGGCATCGGCGGTGGTCAGCGTGTAGCTGGCGTCGATCTTCTTCACGCCGGTGGCCGAGCCGGTCACCACGACCTGTTGCAGGGTCGTGGTGGTCTTGGCGTTGGCCTGCCGCGGGTTTTTCTTGGCGGTCGCCGGCGCGGTGGTTGCCTGGGTGCCCTGCACCTGCGTGCTGTCCTGCGCCATCGCCGTCGCGGACATGAGGATGCCCGTGATGGCCGCCGACAGTATCAATCGATTCATTTGCTTGCTGTTGCCCATGTCATCCTCCCCATCGATTCTCGCTTTTGGTCGGCATGCGAGGCGGTGTGGCCGCGCCTTTTCGCCGTTCGGTTTGGTGGATATCGAATGTCCCGGTGCCGGTAGAGTCAGGCCTGCCCCAGCAGCTACCGGCCCGCAGCTGGAACAGGCCAGGGCGGCCCTCAAGTCGACCGCCCGATCGCCTCGCACGCCGGATCGCAAGGCGCGGGACGCTCGACCTGTGCGCGGTAATAGTCGTTTTTATGTGTAGCCGGCGTGTGTTTTCCGGGCTTTCATGACGGAACGCACCCTTGATTACGGGCGGTTTATTGCGCGCGCCATGTCCGAAGAAGACCGGACCATCGGCAATGCCGCGGTCAGGCGGGCGAAGCGGAGAACCCCGGGGCGCCGTTCGTGCGGCCGCAGTACGGACGGCCTGGACGTCCGGTTGCCACCGCCGGCACGGCCTCAGCGCGTAGCCGCCTGGGCCGTGGTGTCCGCAGCATCGGCCGGGCTGCGCGCCGGCGGGGTCAGCACCAGGCGGAAGCAGCTGCCGCCGCCCGCCACGCGCACGTACTCCAGCGCCGCCTGGTTCGCGTCGCTCATCTGCCGGGCCAGGTACAGGCCCAGGCCGGTGCCGTATTCGTGGGTGGTGTAGAACGGCTCGAAGATCTGCGCGGCGACCTTCGGCGCGATGCCGGGGCCGCGGTCGATCACTTCCAGGATCGGCACGCCGTGCTCGCCCTGCCGGGTCACCACCATCACCCGCGCCGGTTCGCCGGGCAGGCGGCCATAGCGCAGCGCGTTCTGCACCAGGTTCCACACCACCTGCTGCAATTGCTGCGGGTCGGCCACCGCCGCCACCGGCGCGCCGCTGCCGGCGATCGCCCGCAGCGAATCGGCGCCGAGGTCGTTGCCCTGGCAGTACTCGTCGACGAAGTTCTGCGCCCAGTGGCCCAGGTCCAGCGTTTCCGGGCGCGAGCGCTCGCGCCGCGACAGCTGCAGGATGTTCTCGATGATCTCGTTGAGCCGGATGCAGTGGTTGTTGATGATCTCGACCATGCGCTGGTCGGTGGCGTCCATGCTCTTGGACTCGGCCAGCAGCTGCGCCGAGTAGCGGATCGCCGCCAGCGGATTGCGGATCTCGTGCGCGATCGAGGCGGACAGCCGGCCCAGCGAGGTCAGCGTGAGCTCCTCGGCGCGGCGCGACAGCAGCGAGGTGTCGTCGAGGAAGATCAGCACGTGCGAATCGTCGTTCGGCGCCAGCCGGGTGAAGCGCGGCACCACCTCGGGCACGCCGTCGGCGAGCTGGGTGGCGGTTTCGTCCAGCTTGCCGGAAGTCATCCAGTGGTACAGCCGGCGCGACAGCTCCGGCGCCAGCTGGCCGAGGTCGCGCTGGTCGGCGCCGGGGTTGCCCATGAGCATCCACGCCGACTCGTTGATCTGGTGGATGCGGTTGGCGTCGTCGACCAGCAACACGCCGGTCTTCATGCGGCGGATGATCAGCTCGTTGACCTGGGCCAGGTTGGCCAGGTCGGTGCTGCGTTGCTCGGCCAGCGCCTCGGTGGCGCGCAGCTGCCGGCCCAGCACGTGGCACAGCGTGGTGGTGGCGAAGTAGGCGAGGCCGAACAGCGCGGCTTCGAGCAGGTCGCGGTCACCGGGGTTGTTCGTCGATGTGCCGAACAGGGTGTGGCCGAGGATGCCCAGCGTGGCCAGTGCAGCGAAGAAGCTGGACAGCCGCAGCGGCAGGATCAGCGCGCCGGCGCTGAGGTTCACCGCCAGCATCATCGCGATGCCGATGCGCGCATCGTGCATCGCGGCGATCGCCAGCACGGCGGCGGTGATGTCCACCGCCAGGGTCGCCGCCACCACCGTGCGCGCATACGGCATGCTGCGCCGGTTGAACAGCAGCGCGACCAGGGCAAACATCAGGTATGCCGTGGCCACGGTGCGGGCGAAGTCGGGCGTGGCCAGCTCGGGCCAGCCCAGGCCCGGCGGGCTGAACGCCAGGCCCACGTAGACCAGCGCCTGCACCAGCCGGAAGGCGTTGAGGAACGACAGCTCGTGGCGGATCGTCGCAGTGCCTGCGCGCGGGACAGTCAAGGGTGCTGAGCTGGACATATGCCGCCTGTACTGGATGGATCAGGGCATTCCCGAGAGTTCCAGCCGAGTATAGACGGGCTGATCGGCGCTGTGCCGTTGTCGGAAAGCGCATGGGAGCGCCCTGCGCAGGCGTTCCGGGCGGGCAGCCCTTTCCATCGGCGCCCGCTTCCGCGAAAATAGGCGGCCGTATTGCGCGATATGGCCGGTTTCATCCGGCGGCGCACTGCATTCCGGCAGCGCGTCCATCCGCCGTCCGACCTTCCTGACCCACGCTGCGGTACATGCGTGCGGCCGCCATCGTTTCTCCGTTCGCTCGAGGTATCGAATGAATTTCCACGAATACCAGGCCAAAGAACTGTTCGCGCAATACGGCATCGCCGTGCCACCGGGCAAGGTCGCCAATTCCCCCGACGCCGCTGTCGATGCCGCCAAGGCCTTGGGTGGCACGCAATGGATGGTCAAGGCACAGATCCATGCCGGTGGCCGCGGCAAGTCCGGCGGCGTCAAGTTCTGCCGCAGCTTCGACGACGTGCGCGCCGCCGCCAAGGGCATGCTGGGCACCAACATGGAAACCTACCAGTCGGCTGGTCGCGCGCTGCCGGTGAACCTGGTGCTGGTCACCGACGCCACCGACATCGCCCGCGAGCTGTACCTGTCGATCCTGGTGGATCGCGACAGCAAGGCCATCTCGTTCATCGCCTCCAAGCACGGCGGCGTGGACATCGAGCAGGTCGCCAGGGACACCCCGGAAGACATCCACACCATCGTGATCGACTTCGTCGAGGGCCTGCAGCCGTACCAGTGCCGCCAGCTCGGCTTCGCGATGGATCTGAATGCGAAGCAGGTCAACCAGCTCACGAAGATCATGCTGGGCCTGTACAAGCTGTTCAACGAGCAGGACCTGGCCCTGGTCGAGCTGAACCCGCTGGCCGTGCTCGAAGACGGCAACCTCGCCGCGCTCGACGGCAAGGTCAACTCCGACGACAACGCCGAGTTCCGCCATCCGAACCTGGCCGCGATGCGCGACCTGACCCAGGAAGACGCGGCCGAAGCCGCGGCGGTGAAGTACAACCTCAACTACGTGACCATGGACGGCTCGATCGGCTGCATGGTCAACGGCGCCGGCCTGGCGATGGCCACCATGGACGTGATCAAGCTGGCAGGCGGCGAGCCGGCCAACTTCCTCGACGTGGGTGGCGGCGCCACCAAGGAGCGCGTGACCGAGGCGTTCAAGCTGATCCTGTCCTCGGACAAGGTGCGCTGCATCCTGGTCAACATCTTCGGCGGCATCGTGCGCTGCGACCTGATCGCCGAAGGCATCATCGCCGCGGTCAAGGAAGTGGGCCTGACCATCCCCGTGGTGGTGCGCCTGCAGGGCACCAATGTCGATCAGGGCCGCGAACTGCTGGCCAATTCCGGCCTGGCGATCACGCCGGCGGACGATCTCAACGACGCGGCGCAGAAAGCCGTGGCTGCGGCCAAGGCCTGAGGAGCAATCGAAACATGAGCGTACTCGTCAACAACAACACCAAGGTGCTGGTGCAGGGCTTCACCGGCCAGCAGGGCACCTTCCATGCGCAGCAGTGCCTCGACTACGGCACCCAGGTCGTCGGCGGCGTGACCCCGGGCAAGGGCGGCTCCGAGCACATCGGCCTGCCGGTCTTCAACTCGGTTGATGAAGCCGTGCTTGAAACCGGCGCCGATGCGTCCGTGATCTTCGTGCCGCCGCCGTTCGCGGCCGACTCGATCCTGGAAGCGATCGACGCCGGCATCAAGGTGATCGTGGCGATCACCGAAGGCATCCCGGTGCTGGACATGCTGCGCGTGAAGAACGTGCTGCAGCAGCATCCGGAGATCGTGCTGATCGGGCCGAACTGCCCCGGCATCATCACCCCCGGCGAATGCAAGATCGGCATCATGCCGGGTCACATCCACAGCAAGGGCAAGGTCGGCGTGGTCTCGCGCTCCGGCACGCTGACCTATGAAGCGGTGTTCCAGACCACCAACGAAGGCCTCGGCCAGAGCACGGTGATCGGCATCGGCGGCGACCCGATCAACGGCCTCAACTTCATCGACTGCCTGAAGCTGTTCCAGGACGACCCGCAGACCGAAGGCATCATCATGGTCGGCGAGATCGGCGGCAGCGCCGAGGAGGACGCGGCCGAGTTCATCGGCGAGTACGTGAAGAAGCCGGTGGTGTCGTTCATCGCCGGCGCCTCGGCTCCGGCCGGCAAGCGCATGGGCCACGCCGGCGCGATCATCTCCGGCGGCAAGGGCACCGCCGCGGCGAAGTTCGCCGCGCTGGAGAAGGCCGGCGTCACCACGGTGAAGTCGCCGGCCGACCTGGGCAAGACGCTTGCGAAGCTGATGAAGTAAGTCGGCCCGGTAGTGCTTTAAAATACGAAGGCCGCGATTCGTCGCGGCCTTCGTCATTTCTGGAGCACGTTCATGGCAAGGCTGCGTCTGGCACTGGCCCAGTGCGATTTTCCGGTCGGTGCGGTGGCGGCGAATGCCGCCAGGGCCGGTGACCTGATCGCGCGGGCGCGCAGCGGCGGCGCCGCGCTGGTGGCGTTCCCCGAACTGACCTTGAGCGGCTACCCGCCGGAAGACCTGCTGCTGCGGCCGAGCTTCCTGGCTGCCTGCGACAGCGAACTGGCCGCGCTGGCGGCGGCGACCAACGGCGTCGCCGCCCTGGTCGGGCATCCGCACAGCGAGGGCGAGGTCTTCAATGCAGCGAGCCTGCTGCGTGACGGCAAGGTCGAATGCACCGTGCACAAGCAGGAGCTGCCGAACTACGGCGTGTTCGACGACAAGCGCTATTTCCGCCCCGGCCATGCCTCGGTCACGAGCGTGATCGACGGCGTCAGCGTCGGCCTGCTGATCTGCGAGGACGTGTGGCGGCCGGAGGCGGCGGCGCAGGCCGCCGCGGCCGGCGCCGAGCTGCTGGTGGTGATCAATGCCTCGCCGTGGGATGCCGCCAAGCAGGCCGAACGCGAGGCCGTGCTGCAGGCGCGGGCATGCGAAACGGGCTGCGCGATCGCCTACCTGAACCTGGTCGGCGGGCAGGACGAGGTGGTCTACGACGGCGGCTCGCTGCTGGTGAACGGCGACGGCTCGATCGCCGCGCGCGCGCCGGCCTTCGTCGATGCGCTGCTGTGGGCCGAGTTCGACCCGACCACGCGCACCTTGTCGGCGGAAGACTGGCCGGTCGCCGCCGACGCCTCGCTGGAGGCGACGCTGTACGCGGCGCTGGTACGCGGCACCCGCGACTACATCGACAAGAACGGCTTCGGCGGCGTGCTGCTGGGCCTGTCGGGCGGCATCGATTCCGCGCTGACGCTGGCGCTGGCGGTCGACGCGCTGGGCCCGCAGCGGGTCACCGCGGTGATGATGCCCACGCGCTACACCTCGCAGCTGTCGCTGGACGGCGCACGCGCGCAGGCCGAGCAACTCGGCGTGGATTACCACGTGATCGACATCGAGCCGACCTACCAGTCGTTCATCCGGGCGCTGACCCCGGCGTTCGCCGGCAAGGACGCCGATACCACCGAGGAAAACCTGCAGTCGCGCATTCGCGGCGCGATGCTGATGGCGCTGTCCAACAAGCACGGCCGGCTGCTGCTGGCGACCGGCAACAAGAGCGAGATGGCGGTCGGCTACGCCACCCTGTACGGCGACATGTGCGGTGCCTACGCGCCGCTGAAGGACGTCTACAAGACCGTGGTGTACCGGCTGTCGCGCTGGCGCAATGCGCAGGCGGCGCGCGCCGGCGAAGCCGAACGGATTCCGCCGGCGGTGATCGAACGCCCGCCCTCGGCCGAACTGCGCGACAACCAGACCGACCAGGACTCGCTGCCGCCGTACGACGAACTGGACGCGATCCTGGCCCGCTTCATCGAGGCCGAGCAGTCGCAGGCGGAGATCGTGGCGCAGGGCTTCCATGCCGACGTGGTGCGCCGGGTGGTGCGGCTGGTGCTGCTGAACGAGTTCAAGCGCCGGCAGTCGGCGCCGGGCCCGCGCGTGACCACCCGCGCGTTCGGCCGCGAGCGGCGCTACCCCATTACTTCGGGCTGGCATTGACCCTCGAAGCGTAGGGTCGCCGCCATGTCGACGGAGCCGAACCCGCACGGCACGTTTGCTCCCTCTCCCGCTGGCGACCGAAGGGAGTCCCCTTGCGGGTGAGAGGGTCGGGGTGAGGGTGCGGGGCCTGCGAAATCCCATCGGGTAGGGAGCCGGAATACTCCGGCCCCCTACCACACCACCGTACGTGCGGTTCCGCATACGGCGGTTCCCGTCTGCCATGTAGTTCATGCGAACTTCGAGGCCTTGAGCTTGTTTCGTTCGTCGTGTCGCCTGTCGTCCTATGGACACCCCAATCACCTTCCGGACTTCCGGCCCGTCCAGCTCTGACCAAGGCTCCCGGCTTGCACCGGAACTTCTGCCCAAGACGCGCAGAGAGCACGCGTGACTTGCCACTCGTGACAGGTTCGGCCCTTCGGTCATACCGCACCTACTATGGCCTCTGCTGACTTCTCGCTCCGCCCTGCGGCGTCGCCCTTTGTGCGCTGCGCGCATCCTTCGCTACGCTCAGGACCAGCCTACGGCTGTCCTGCGCCCTTCGGGCTGGTCAGGCACGAGGCGAGATCTCCCCGGGTATGACGCACCTGCCTTCCCGCTTACGACCGAAGGAAGTCCCCTTGCGGGATGCCTGTCGGATATACGCCGTGTCGTTCCGTGCAAGTACTGGGCTTTGGCCTTCATGGCTGCCTCACCCCGACACGTCGCCTCGTATCCGCTTCTTGTTATTCGCCGCATCCCTGCGGCTCACCCCTTCGGGGCCAGCCTGCGGCTGTTCAAGACCGCTCCCGGCGGTCTTGTCATCAGGCCAGCGTTTTGCCTCGGGCTTCCTTCAGACGACCAGTCACCCGATCGCCCTTGCCTCTGGCTAATCCTTCCCCTTGCCGGGTGGATAGAGGACTTTCACCTCCAAGCAGGTGCGCCCTGCCGGGCGCACCATGAAAAAAGCCGGCGCGGACGCCGGCTCTCTTGTGGACGGATGGGTCGAGAAAGCTCAGTGATGCCCCGAGAACGGCACCATCTTGCGCAGCGTGGAAGGCGGATGCGGCCACTTGGCGTCGTTCAGGTACGGATGGTCGGGATAGTTCAGCGCCAGCACCTGGCGGCTCTGGTCGGCCAGGTTCTTCTGGTCCAGCGCCAGGTAGCTGCGGGTGAGGATGGCCAGCGCGTCGCCGGCCTGCGGGGCCTGCTGGTAGTGCTCGATCACGTACTGCGCGCGGTCGGCGGCGGCGATGTAGGCCTTGTTGCGCAGGTAGAACTCGGCCACGTTGATCTCGTACTGGGCCAGCACGTTGCGCAGGTAGATCATGCGCTGGCGCGCGTCGGCGGTGTAGGCGCTGTCCGGGAAGCGCCGCGACAGCTCGGAGAAATCGTCGAACGACTGCAGGTTGTAGCCCTGGTCGCGGCGCGCCTGCGAGCCTTCGCGGTTGATGTAGCGCTCGATCACGCCGCTGGTGCGATCGAAATTGATCAGGCCGCGCAGGTAATAGGCATAATCGACGTGTTTGTTGGTCGGATACGTCTTGATGAAGCGGTTCACGGTCGACAAGGCATCATCCGGCTGGTTGTCCTTGTACTGTGCGTAGGCCAGCTCGAGCTGGGCCTGCTCGTTGTATTCGCCCGACGGGAAGCGCGCGATCAGGCGCTGGTAGGCCGTGGTGGCGGCCGCGTAGTCGGCGTTCTGCAGCGAGGCGTGCGCGTTGTCGTACAGCGCGACCAGCGGCATCGTGTCGATGGACTCGCGTTTCGACTTGAACATCGAACATGCGCTCATCGACACGGCGAGCGCCAGCACCACAAGCACTTTCAGAACGGGCAATTTGGACATCGGCAGCTTGGGCGAGTCGATTGTTGGGCGCATAAGGAAAGAATTCGGATGTTTGAGCGAAAAGGCATGATAGCCGAAACCGGCCACAGCCCGTGGAGGCCGGCATGACCACGATCCGGCACGAAGCGGAAGTACCGCGGGGTGCGGCGGGACGCAGGTTCGACCAGGCTCTGGCCGAGATGTTCCCCGACTATTCGCGTTCGCGGCTCAGCGGCTGGATCAAGTCCGGTGCGGTGACCCTGGACGGCGTGCAGGCACCGCCGCGGCAGTTGCTGCGGGGCGGCGAGCACGTATGCCTGCAGGTCGAGCTGGAGAACGAGGTGTCCAGCGCACCGGAGGCCATCGCGCTGGACGTGGTGCACGAGGACGCGCACCTGCTGGTGCTGGACAAGCCGGCCGGGCTGGTCGTGCACCCCGGCGCCGGCAATCCGGCTGGCACCCTGCTGAACGCGTTGCTGCATCACGATCCGAAACTGGCCGAGCTGCCGCGGGCCGGCATCGTGCACCGGCTGGACAAGGACACCTCCGGCCTGATGGTGGTGGCGCGGACCCTGCCCACGTACACCGCGCTGGTCGACCTGCTGTCGCGGCATGAAGTGGAGCGCCAGTACGAGGCGGTGGTGCTGGGCACGATGGTGGCCGGCGGTACGGTGGATGCGCCGATCGGCCGCAGCATGGGCGACCGCCTGCGCCAGGCGGTGCGCGACGAGGAAGACGGCAAGCGCGCGGTGACCCATTACCGCCTGCGCGAGCGTTTCCGCGCGCACAGCCTGCTGCAGTGCCAGCTGGAGACCGGCCGCACCCACCAGATCCGCGTGCACCTCACGCACATCGGCCATCCGCTGGTGGGCGACCCGCTGTACGGCGGCGGCCTGAAGCTGCCCAAGGGGGCGTCGCCGGAGTTGGTTGGCGTGTTGCGCGGTTTCCGCCGGCAGGCGCTGCATGCCGAGAAGCTGTCGTTCATCCATCCGGCCACCGGCGAAGCACTCTCGTTCAGTGCCGAGCGGCCGGCCGATCAACTGGCGCTGATCGAGGCACTGCGGGCGGATCTGGCCGAGCACGGTTCGGATCACTATTGAGGAAACCGGGGAAGGAAACCGGAGTCGCGGGTGTGTGCGATGCTTGTCGACTTCCGCTCCCCGTTCCCCGGAAAAATGACCGAGACCTGGATTTTCCCCGACTGGCCAGCGCCCCCGCAGGTCCATGCGGCCATCACCACACGCCAGGGGCCCGGCATCTCCGCGCCGCCGTTCGACCGTTTCAACCTGGGCCTGCGCAGCGGCGATTCGGCCGACGCGGTCGACGCCAACCGCAGCGCGCTGCAGCAGGCGCTGGCCCTGCCGGCCGCGCCGCGCTGGCTGCGCCAGGTGCATGGCGTCAACGTGGCCCAGCTGGGGCCATTGCCCAGCACGGACGAACCCCGGGCAGACGCGGCCGTCTCGCACATTCCCGGCACGGTGCTTTCGATCCTCACCGCCGACTGCCTGCCGGTGCTGTTCTGCGCCGACGACGGCAGCGGGATCGGCGCGGCGCATGCCGGTTGGCGCGGCCTGGCCGGCGGCGTGCTGGAAGCGGCCCTGGCCCAGTTGGGGACCCCGCCGGCGCGGCTGCTGGCATGGCTGGGGCCATGCATCGGTGCGGCTTCATACGAGGTGGGCGAGGAGGTCCGCGCCGCGTTCGTGGCGCACGCCGCGGCTGCCGCGGCGTGTTTCGTGGCGACCCGGCCGGGCCATTGGCGCTGCGATCTGGCCGGACTGGCGCGACAGCGGCTGGCGGCGGCGGGCGTCACCCGCATCCACGGCGGCGGTTTCGACACGCACGCCGACCCGCGCTTCTATTCCTACCGCCGC
>CAVPQF010000048.1:0-6443 GCA_963707225.1 uncultured Gammaproteobacteria bacterium | reverse complement strand
GCACGCGGCTGGCGCGGCCGGCGCCGACCAGCATGCCGTTGAGGAAGGGCGACAGCAGCAGGGTCAGCAGCAGGCCGAGGATCGCCACGCCGCTGATCCAGCCGGTATCGTCGCTCAGCGCCGACATGGTGTCGCCGAACATCAGCGGACTGAACCGCTCAGCCCACGCCTGCGCATGTACCGAATGGTCGAGCAGCCCGCTCAGGCTGCGCCACAACGGCAGGCTGACCACCGCGGTCGGCAGCAGCAGCAACAGGGTCCACAGCAACAGCAGGCGCCATTGCATGGCAGCCAGCGGGGCACGCATGGCGGCGCCAAGGTCCACCGGACGGGAAGCACGTTTGTTCATCATCACAGCGACCCCACCAAGGCATAGAAGACCTGCAACAGGGACGCGGCATCCGCGCTCCAGCGGCGCGAGGCGCTGCCGTCGGCCTTGGTCGTCCGGCTGTCGTTGAGCTTGTTCGCATCCAGGTAGATCTTCTGCTCGGGATCGAGCGTGGCGGAAACCACCTTGGACGGCCTGGTGAAATCGAAGCGGGCCCAGCGGCGGTCATCGTTCCAGCGCACGTCCTCGCTGCTGCCGTCCGCGAACTTCACCCGCAGCAGCTGCGGCACCGGCACGCCGTCGCGGCGCACGGTGACGGTGCTGTGCCACGGGAACGGCCCGCTGCCCGGCTTCGCGTCCGGATGGGCCTTGTCCCACGCCTCGCGCTGTTTGTCGACCTGCTTGTCCAGAGCGTCGCTGTCGAGCTCGCTGCGCTTGCCGTCCTTCAGCGTGCTGCCGGCCTGCGGCAGCACTTCGGTAGTGTCGATGCTGGCGATCCGGTCGTCGATCTGCGCGGTGCCGTAGACGTACTGCTCGAAGATTGCGTCAACCACCTTCGGCTTGCCGGAGACCTCGGCCAGGGTGGCGCGCAGGTCGGCCGACGACGGATGGCGGAAACGCCAGCGCCGGTAGTACTCGTGCATCGCACGCTCCAGCACCGGTTTGCCCAGGCGCTCCTCCAGGTCGTGCATCGCGGTGGCGGTGCGCGAATACACCGTGCCGTAGCTGCTGCTGGACAGGCGGTCCCACGCATTCGCGCCCAGCGGATCGGGCGGCTGGTGCAGGCCGGCGCCAAGCCGCTCCGCTTCGAAGCCGGTCATCGCCGGCGTGATGCCGAGGCGCTTCATCCAGCCCGATGCCAGCACGATCTTCTCGCCGCTCTCGCGTGTCATGCGGCCGTCCCAGTATTCGTTCATGCCCTCGTCGAGCATCGGCTCCTCGAATTCGTTCGAGGCCAGCAGTCCGTAGAAATAACCATGGCCGAATTCGTGGATGGTGACGAAATCGATCGCGTACTGCGTGAGCGTACCCGGCTCGACCCTGGCGTAGCCCTCGGCGGTGAAGAACGTCGGGTACTCCATGCCGCCCGCCTCCGACGCGTTGTACGGCGGCACCACCGCCGTCACCGTCTCGTACGGATAGGCACCCAGCGACTTCGAGAAGAAGGTCAGCGAATCGGTGGTGGCCTTGAGCACCGGTCCGGCGCTGGCCGCGTATTCGTCGGGATAGATCACCCGCACGTCGACCTTCGGGCTGCCCGGCCCCTGCCAGCTGCCGTCCAGCGTCTTGTAGCCCCTGGCCGCGACCCAGGCGAAATCGTGCACGTCGCCCTGCACGAAGTGGTACGTGCTCTTGCCGTTCGCCGTCTCGGGCGAGCCCTGCAGCTTGCCGACCGCACCGACGGTGTAGTCGCCGGGCACGGTAAGGCGCACGTCGTACAGGCCGAAGTCGGCGTAGAACTCGCTGTTGAAATGGAACTCGTGCACGTTCCAGCGCGGCGCGGTGGCACCGCGCTCGCCGGGCAGTTCGAGCACGCCGATCTTCGGGAACCACTGCGCCACCAGGTTGAAGTCGCCGAACCAGCCGGTGCGCTCGACCACCCGCGGCAGCCGGCTGAGGAAGTCGATGTCCAGGGTCAGCGTGCCGCCGGCCGGCACCGGCTCGGCCAGGTCGATGCGCACCACGGTCTGGTCGGTGGCCGGGCCGCCGTCGGGCTGTACGAACTGCCACTTCAACGCGGCATTGCCCTGTTTCACCTGCTTCAGTTCGATCCAGCCCCACTCGCCCTTCTTCAGGGCCGCCGCGCCGCGCGAACGGCCGTGCGCGGTCAGCACCCTGCGTTCGGTGAACCAGGTGCTGCCCTCGTTCTGGAAGGCATTGAGGTACAGATGGAAGTAGACCTTGCTTACCGGGCGATCGCTGCGGTTGCGCCAGGTCATGTGCTGCTTGCCGCTTACCGCGTGTTTCGTCGCGTCCAGCTCGGCGTCGATGCGATAGCTCACCACGCGATCGGACAGGGTCGGCTCGTTGCCGCTGCGCTCGCCGCCCCACGCATTCGCGGCGCTGGGCACGGTGACCGCCGCGGCATCGGCGGCGGCGAAGGGAATGTCGGGAAGCGCCACGCTGGCAGCACTGGGCGGCGCCGAAGCTGCCGTCGCCGGAGCGGCCTGCTGCGCCATCGCCAGCCAGGGCCAGAACGCGGCCATGGCGCACAGACATCCCCACTTGCGTACGATTCGTCGCATCTTGCCACTCCCCTGAGCAATCCCCGCAGAGTGCACCAACCGGTCACGACGGGCATAGGCCATAGGTCATGCTGGCGGACTTGCCTGCCACTCACTTGCCGCCACTCGGCAGACGTCGTGGCGATTGCGCTATGGAAGGCCATCACGACCAGCGCGAGCAGCAGGCTGCGCCGGAACAGCGCCGAACTGATCAGTGCCACTGGCGTAACTGCCTCGTCCAGAAGGCACCACGCTGTGGTCGAAGCGGTTCGATGGACTGCGGCGGCCAACCCATGGTTGTCCATGAATCGCGCCCATGTGCCACCCCGGGGAACTGTGGCCGGCATGGATGGTCTGGATGAGCGCAGAGTCCGGGTTCCGGACGGCACCGACGATCCATCAGACAGCAAACAAGCATTACTGGTTGATAACGAACCGCCACCTGAGTTTGGCGGCCCCCATGCATCCCGAGAGCGCGAACGAATGCGTATTCTTCTGGCCGAGGACGATGCCTCCATCGCCGAGGGCATCTGTGCGTCACTGCGGCACGGTGGCCACGCGGTGGACCATGCCGCCAAGGGCAACCTGACCGACGCCGCATTGCGAGATCACGACTACGACCTGCTGGTGCTGGATCTCGGCCTGCCCACGCTCGACGGCAGCGAAGTGCTGCGCCGCCTGCGCCACCGCGGCAACGGCATGCCGGTGCTGGTGGTGACGGCCCGCGACGGCCTGGCCGAGCGCATCCGCCTGCTCGACCTGGGCGCCGACGATTACCTGGTGAAACCGTTCGCGCTGGCCGAATTCGAGGCGCGCGTGCGGGCACTGCTGCGCCGGGCCAGCAGCCAGGGCCGGCCGGAACTGCAACTGGGCCGGTTGAGGCTGGACCTGCCCGGGCATCGTGCATGGATCGACCAGGCGCCACTGGAACTGACCGCGCGCGAATTCGGCCTGCTGGAAGCGCTGGCCCTGCGCGCGGACCGCGTCACCAGCCGCGCCCAGCTGATCGCGGCGCTGTGCGACTGGGACCAGGAGCTGACCGACAACGGGCTGGACATCGCGATCCACCGCCTGCGCCGCAAGCTGCATGGCAGCGGCACCGGCGTGCGCACGATTCGCGGGCTGGGCTACCTGCTGGAAGAAACGGACGAAACCGGGAACGCCCAGGCATGAACTCGCCGCGCATGCGTCCGCTGCGTCCCAGCCTGCGCCGGCGCCTGCTGCTGGTCCTGCTGGTGCCGGTGGGCATACTGCTGTTGCTGGACGCGCTGCTGACCTATGGCGTGGCGCTGACCTACGCCAACCGGGTACACGACCGCGACCTCAGCGACGACGCCCTGACCCTGGCGACGATGCTCGGCAACGACCAGCTCGATGGCGAACTGACCCCGCAGGCGCGCTTCCTGCTCGAATACGATCCGGACGGCCACAGCTACTTCACCGTGAGCAGTACCAGACACGGCCTGCTGGCCAGCAACGGGCAGCTGCCGCAGCCCGCACAGGTGCCGGCGATCGGCGCCCGGCCGGCGTTGTACGACGCGCAGTTGGCGAAGCACACCCTGCGCGCCGCCACGGTGCATATCGCCATGCACAACGACCCCGGCGACAGCCTGGTCGTCACCGTCGCCGAAACCCTGCGCGACCGACACCAGCAGGCGCGGGAAATCCTGCTGCTGGCCAGCGTGACGCAAGCACTGCTCATCATTTGCGTGCTGTCGCTGGTCTGGTTCGGCGTCGGCCGCGGCCTGCGCGTGCTCGATCCGCTGACCGCGCGACTGGCCGCACGCACCGATGAACTGACCTCGATCGACGGCCCCGACGTGCCGCTGGAGATCCGGCCGTTGACGCAGACCATCGACGCACTGTTCGGACGCCTGCGCAGCATGCTGACCCTGCACGACCGCTTCATCGCCGACGCCGCACACCAGTTGCGCACGCCGCTGACCGGGCTGAGCCTGCACGTCGAACACGCCATGGCTGACCCGCGGCCGGAGACGGTGACCGATGCCCTCGTCCACATCCGGCGGCTGGTGCAGCGCGCCGCGCGCACTTCCGCGCAGTTGCTGGCGCTGACGCGCGCGCAGGCGCCGTCGCTGGAGACCGGCGAGCGCACACTGCTCGACCTGAGCCGGTTCATCCCCGAGGCGGTCGCGGAACGCGTCCACGAGGCAATCCGCGCCGGCGTGGACCTCGGCTACGAGGGCAGCGGGCAGGCACTGCCCGTGCTCGGCGACGCCGCCAGCCTGCAGGATCTGCTGGACAACCTGATCGACAACGCCGTGCGTTACGCCGGCCGCGGCAGCAGCGTCACCGTCAGGCTGGCGGCGCGGGCCGATGGCGGCGCCAGCCTCAGCGTCGAGGACAACGGTCCCGGCGTGCCGCCCAAGTTGTTGCCGCGACTGAGCGAGCGTTTCTTCCGCGCTGCCAACCACAACGAGGAAGGCAGCGGACTGGGGCTGGCGATCGTCCAGCGCATCGCCGAGCGGCACCACGCCGAAGTGATCTACCGACTCGGCGAAGTACGCGGGCTGTGCGTGGAAGTGCGCTTTCCCGCGCCGGCCGGCCAGCTGGCGTCTCAGGGTAAAGAAAGATTTCGCCACGACAATGAAGCGCGATGACCGTTCCCCCAATGCCGACCGCGCCATTGCCTCGGATCGTCGCCATGGAAAACCGCGCACCGTGCCCCTTCGACTGAGCGAGACAACCGACGACAGCTGGCTGCGCACCTGCGTGTTGGGTCTCGTCTTGTCCGGGCTGGCCGGCTGCGCCGCGCCGCTGCCCAGGCTGGCGCCGCCGGTGCCGGCGCAATGGCAGCACGCGGTTGCCGCGGACCCGGCCCGGCCGACCGACCTGCACGGCTGGTGGCACGCGTTCGCCGATCCCGGCCTCGATGCCCTGGTCGACCGCGCGCTGGCCAACAACCTCGACGTGGCGCAGGCGGTCGAACGGCTGCGCGCCGTGCGCGCCCTGCACGAACGCGCCCACGCCCGCTACCTGCCGACGCTGGATGCACGTACCAATGACGCGATCGATCCGGACGCCAGCGCCTCGTTCTTGGTGGCCGGTTTCGACGCCAGCTGGGAATTGGGCCTGTTTGGCCGCGCCGAAGGCACCCGGCGCGAATCGCAGGGCGCACTGGACGCTGATGTCGCCGATCTGCACGCCGCCCGGGTCACCCTGGTCGCCGAAGTGGTGCGCGAGTGGATCGACCTGCGTACCGCGCAGCAGCAGGAACAGCTGTTTCAGCGGATCAGCCAGCAGCGCCGGCACGCATGGGAACTGCAGCAGACGCGGCAACGCCTGCAGCTGACGGCACCCGGAACGGTGGCCCAGGCGCAGGCCGCCTGGGCGCAGGCCGAAGCCGCCCTGGCCGCACCACGCCAGGCGATCGACGCCAGCGCGCAGCGCCTGGCCGTGCTGCTCGGGCAGAACCATCCCGACCCGGCGTGGCTGCAGGCGGGCACGCCGCCCGAGCTGGGCGCCTGGCGACTCGACGGCACCCCGGCCGAACTGTTGCGCACACGCCCCGAGATCGCCCGCGCCGAGGCGGACGTGCTGCGCACCGCCGGCGAACTGGCGCTGACCCACGCCGATCTGTTCCCCAGCATCGGCCTCGGCGCCTCGATGGTCTGGGCCACCGACATCAACAACAACCGCCGCTTTTCCACCACTCCGAACGGCATCGCATCGCTGGGGCCGGTGATCGATATCCCATTGTTTGACTGGGGCATGCGGCTGGCCGCCAACCACGCCAAGGCGCACGAGCTGAAGGCCAGCGTGCTGGCCTACCGGCAGGCCGTGCTGCAAGGCGTGGCCGAGGTGGAAACCGCACTGGGCAGCCTGCAGCAGCAACGCCAGCGCGAACAGCAGGACACGCTGGCGTGGCAGGC
>CAVPQF010000047.1:0-13307 GCA_963707225.1 uncultured Gammaproteobacteria bacterium | reverse complement strand
CACGTATCGCCGCAAGGTGCCGGAGTCGGCGGTCTGGAAGGAAGCCGCGCTGGCGGCGAAGCAGCCCGGACTGTTCGAGGCCATGCGCGGGCGCTGGAAGCTGGCGCTCTACCTGATGCTGCTGATGATGGCGTTCAACATGTTCAGCCACGGCTCGCAGGACATGTACCACACCTTCGAGGAAGTGAACCTGCACCTGCCCACCGGCTCGGCCGCCGCCTTCGTGCTGGTGGCGCTGCTGAATCTTGGCGCGCTGGCGGGCGGCCTGTATTTCGGTGCGCTGTCGGAGCGGATCGGCCGGCGCAAGGCGATGATGATCGCCGCGCTGCTGGCGATACCGGTGATCCCGCTGTGGATGTATGGCGGCTCGCTGATCCTGCTCGGGCTGGGCGCGTTCCTGATCCAGGTGATGGTGCAGGGCGCCTGGGGCGTGGTGCCGACGCACCTGAACGAGCTGTCGCCGACGGCGGTGCGCGGTACCCTGCCGGGATTTGCCTACCAGATGGGCAACCTGCTGGCGGCGATCACCGCCACCGCGCAGACCTGGCTGGCGCAGCGGCACGGCGGCGATTTCGCGTTCGCGATGGCGCTGTGGATGGTGCTGGTGGCGCTGCTGCTGGCATTGTTGCTGTGGCTGGGGCCGGAGGCGCGTGGCGTGGGCTTCGGCCATCATGAATCCTAGCCCGTCGGGCTACTGCTAGAATCCGCCGTTTGATCCCATCGACGAGACAGGCAATGAAGGCTGGCAAGGACAAGGTCATCGCAATCCACTACACGCTGACGGTGGATGGCGAAAAGGTCGGGAGCTCGCACGATCGCGACGAGCAGCTGTGGATCCTGCTGGGCCACGGCCAGCTGATCCCGGGCCTGGAAGCGGCGCTGGAAGGGCATGAATCCGGCGAGACGCTGAGCCTGGACGTGGCGCCGGCCGACGGCTACGGCGAACGCGAGGAAGGCCAGATCCAGCGCATGTCGAAGAAGTATTTCCCGCAGGCCAACCGGCTGAAGCCGGGCATGACTGCCGTGCTGCAGCTGAAGCAGGGCCGCCAGCGCGCGGTGACCGTGCACAAGGTCGGCATGAGTGCGATCGACGTGGACCTGAACCACCCGATGGCCGGCAAGACACTGCACTTCGACGTGGCCATCGGCGAAGTGCGCGATGCCACCGAGGAAGAGATCGCCCACGGTCACGCCCACGCGCCGGGCAGTGCGGAGCACTGATCGGCAAGTCCGGAGTCAAAGCAAAACGGCGCCCGCTTCAATGAGGTGAAACCAGAACGGCACCCATGGTGCCGTTTTTCGTTTTTCGTTGGCCCTCTCCCCCTGCGGGGGAGAGTTGGAGAGGGGATCTCCACGCCTCCCAAAACTTGTTGACCCCCGCGCTAAAGCGTTGCGCACGAGAGTTCCACCCTCAATCCAGCACCCGTTTTCCATAAGCGAAATGATCGCCCCAGTACGGCCCGTCGATATCGTCCAGCCGCACGGTGCCGCCGCTGTTCGGCGCGTGCACGAAACGGCCCTTGCCGACGTACACGCCGACGTGGCTGATCGCGCCGCCGATGTCGAAGAACACCAGGTCGCCGCTGGCCAGCTGGGTCATCCTGCGCACCTTGCGGGCGTCCATCGAGGCCATGTCGTGCGAGGTGCGCGGCAGCTTGATGCCGGTGGCGGTGCGGTAGATGTAGTCGACCAGGCCGCTGCAGTCGAAGCCGCCGGCGGGGGTGTTGCCGCCCCAGCGATATGGCGTGCCGACCAGTCCGATCGCGCGGAACAGGATGTCGTTCGCCTCCCCGGTGCTGGCGGCCGAAGGAGCGCGCGGCGGCAGGTCGGCCAGCGCCGAGTGCGAGGTCCTGTCGGTGGGCTGGCGCCGTTGCGGGCTGCTGGCGCATGCGGCCAGCAAGGCGATCGCGGAGAAAAGCAGTACCCCGCGCACGACCTGCGGCAGCGATAACGACAGGGTGAATCGGGCGACGGGCTGCGGGCTCACGAGACAACCTCGGCGTGGGGCGTGCCGAGGTTATCAATTCAATAATTCATATGCAAATCAATACACTTTTTTGCATTTTCAATTCAATTTCTCAGCTCAGTTCCTGTTGGCCCCATCCGGAAGCGGCGTCAGGTCGAACTTGACCGGCACGCGCGCATAGCCGTCGACCGGCTTCCCGTCCTTCATCTGCGGATTGAAGTGCCATTGCCTTGCCGCATCACTGGCGGCGGCGATCAGGTCGGCAGACGTGGTAGTGCTGTGCTTCGGGTCGTAGGCGATGGTACCCACTGAACCGTCGGCATGTACCTGGACCGTCAGCAGGACCGTGCCCTGTTCGTTGTTCTTGATCGCCGGCGCCGGGTAGCGCGGCTGGAGCTTTGCGTTGTAAGTGAGATCCGAGTTGGCTTGCCGGTCGGACGACGGCGCGGTGCCGGCCTGCGCCACGAAGGTGCCGCCCGCCATCAACAGGGCAAGTGCCAGATAGCCGATGCGACGGCGCAGGGCGCCGGGACGATGACGCTGGATCATGGTGAGTCGCTCCTTGAGTTGTGGCTCGGCGAGCCAGGGAATCAGCACCGGCACGGGGGACGTGCCGACGCTCTGCAGCAAGGTTTTTGCGTAGCCTGCTTCGTCTTGCGGCGAGTGGCGCAGCACGCGTTCGTCGCAGGCCAGCTCCTGGTCGAGCCGGAAACGCGGCAGCGCAAGCCATGCCAGCGGGTGGAACCACAACAGCGCGCCGGCCAGTTCGGCCAGCAGGTTCCACAGCGCATCGCCGCGGCGCAGATGGGTCAGTTCGTGACGCAATATCAGCCGACGCCCGGTGGCGTCGAAGCACTGCATGAAATCCGGTGGCAGCAACAACAGGCTGCGTGGCGCCCACAGCACGGCCGGACCAGCCGGATGCATACGCAGGCGGCGTGGGTCGAGCGTATCCATCTCATGCAGCAGAGCCGCCATCAGGGGGCCTGGAAGGTGGCGGCTCTGAAGGCGCAGGCGCAGGTAATGCATGAGCAGTCGCAGCAAGCACGACAATGCGCCGGTCAGCCACACCAGCCCCAGCCACGGCACGGAGGTGGCGGTGTGGATCGGCGACGCCGTCGGAGAGATGTCGGGGAGTGCGTGGATGGCCGGCAGCACGGCCCATACCGGCATGGCCGGCAACCATGGCAGGGTCGCTGCCAGCAACGGCAGCAGCCACAGGGTGAACGCGGGGCCGGCGCCGAAACCTCGTCGCACGGGCCGTCGCATCAGCAATGCCAGCGCGATGGCGAGGGTAATGAGCAGAAGGGCATGCGATAGCGTGGTACCCATTCAACGCTCCTTCTTCTCGATCGCGTCGATCAGCTTGCGCAGCTCGGCGATGTCCTTCGCCCCCAGTTTCTCGTGCGCGCTGAAATGCGCCAGCAGCGGCGAGAGCCGGCCGCCGAACACGCGGTCGAGCAGGCTGTGGCTTTCCTGCGACTGCCATTGCCTGCGTGTCAGCGTGGGCGAGTAGAGGTAGCGCCGGCCATCCTTTTCCGCGCTCACCGCGCCTTTGCCGAGCAGGCGGCTGATCAGGGTGCGGATGGTCTTTTCGTGCCATCCGCTGTCCCGTCGCAGCGCCGCCACGATATCTTCGGAGCTTTGCGGCGCCTTGCGCCACAGCACCTCCATCACCCGGCTCTCGGCTTCGCTGATCGGTGGGGGCAGCTCGGGCATGACGTGACCTTTCATGAATTACGCGTGTAGTTCTTGCTGAGACTACACGCGTAATTTCATGGATGCAAGCGGTTGTCGAGCCGGTCCCGAGCGATGCCGGATACCGTGCCCATGGCTCGGCGTCGACCCGGCGTGCAAACGTGTCTGTCGAGCATTGGGGCTAGCGCCCTCCGACCGTGATGGTCTCTTGCGACAAGGTCTTGCCGCGGACGTCCCAGGCGCGCAGGCGATAGGTCCCGGGGCGGAGATAGAGCCTGCTCGCGGCGTCGCCTTGCATGAACGCGTAGCGATCGGCGGCGATGGCCTGGTCGGGCTCGTTGACGTAGTGCGCGTCGACGACGCAGGGGAAGCGTGTCTTGCACAGTGTCGTGCGGATCGCATACGGGATGCGCTCATGACGCAGGGTCAACCAGTCGGGGCGCTGCTTGTTGAGGTGATTCGGCAGCATGAGATGGTCGCGGTCGGTGTCGCGCACGGTCGTCAATGGCTGGATGAGACCGCTCTGGACACCGCCGGTGCTGGCGGGAGGCAGCAGCACGTTGAGGTCATACCGCTCGGGATGGTCGCTCCAGGGCCTGCCCGTGCTGCGGTTGACCAGTACGACGGGACCGTCCGGCGGGAAATCCCTGATCAGTTTCTGATAGGCATCCGGCTTGGCGGGAAGCTGCTCGCGGAATTGGGTCTGGTCGATCGACAGCGGCTCGATGCCGGTCAGCCGCTGCAGGTGCATGGCCATGGGCGTGGTGTTGCCCAGGCGCCCCTTGGCCTTGTCGATGTGCGCGTAACCGGCGTGCACGAAGAGCCGGGCATGGGGATCCCTTGCGAATACCTTGCGGTACAGGTTGTCCGCCTGTCCGGCTTCGCGATCCTGCATCGTGCCGGTGCCCGTGTCGTAGGGCACCAAGGTGAACCCCAGCTTGATCGCCGTCCGCACGATCTCGCCGTAGGCGGGTTCGTGCAGGTATTCGGTGCTGCCGTCCTTGACCGGATAGCCGCGCTGCATCAGCTGGTCATCCTTGTCCGAAAGGGCTTCCACGCCGAAGTAATCGAATCCGAGTGCCCGCAGGCGGGGCAGCAGGGCCAGCGTCAGCTGCCGGGTGTGGGCGTCGTGGTGTGCTTCGTTGACCAGCACGATGCGGCGGTCGGCGGCCAGCCGGGTGATGACGTCGGCGGCCTCGGCGGACTTCCACTCGGCCGGCGTCGGCAAGCTGGCGTCCACCGCGATATAGGTCTTCAGCGGGAAGTCGTGGACGGCCTCGTTGTAGAGCCCCAGTTCGTTCTCGACCGAAGCGAACATCTGCATCGCCAACTGCTGGTCGGAAACAGAAAGCTTCGGTATCACACTGAACAGGTATGCGTAGCGGGCCAGGTCATTGGGCTGGCGCTTCAGCTCGTGGAACATGCCGATCGCATCCGGGCTGTAATCCTGGGCGGATGCAGACGCACTCAGCGACATGGCAAGACCGATTGCCATGAAAGCCACCCGGAGAGCCACCCAATTCCGCATGATCGAGTCTCGGGATGATTTACGGCCAGAGTGCCCCTGAATCTGCCACCGGGCAAGTACCAACCGGATCGGATCTGTCTTCAACAGCCTGATGAATGCCTGGGGCAGCGACGTGTCGAATCGGTTTCGCGGAAGTTTCCGGGAGCCATGCAAGACCGGTATGCATGGACCGAGCCGATCCGGCTTCATACATGCCGAGGCCGTGGATCAGCGCTCCCTGATCGTGATGACCTGCTGAGACAAGGTCCTGCCGCGGATGTCCCAGGCGCGCAGCCGGTAGCGACCGGGCCGGAGGTACAGCTTGCTCTCGGTATCGCCCTGCATGAAGGCGTAACGGTCGGCGGCGATGGCATCCTCGTCCTCGTCGACGTAGTGCGCATCGACGACACAGGGCGTGGTCACCCGGCACAACGTCGTGCTGATCGTGTATGGGTAGCGTTCGTCATTCAGCGTCAGCCACTCCGGACGCTGCGTGTTGACGAGATGCGCCAGCATGGATTGTTTCCTGACCATGTCGTGCACGATCGTCGATGGTTGGGTATAGCCGCTTTCGACGGCCCCCTGACCTGCAGCGGGCGGCAGGAGCACATTGACGTCGTATTGATCCGGATGTGCACTCCACGGCTTACCGGTGGTGCGATCGACGAGGATGAAGGGGCCCTCTTTGGAAGGGAAATTCTTGACCAGTTCCGAGTATGCATCCGATTCGCTCGGGATCTGCTCGCGGAACTGGGTCTGGTCGATCGACAGCAACCTGGTGCCGGTCAGTTGCTGCAGTTGCATGGCCATCGGCACGGTGCTGCCCAGGCGCCCCTTCGCTTTGTCGATATGTGCGTAGCCGGCGTGGACGAACAGCCGGGCGTCCGGGTCCTTGGCAAACACCTTCCGGTACAGGTTCTCGGCTTGCCCGATTTCTCGCTCCTGCGTGCTGCGGCTGTCCACGTCGTAGGACACCACCTTGAAACCCAGCTTGATCGCCGTGCGCACGATCTCGCCGTACGAGGGTTCGTGCAGGTATTCGCTACCGCTGGCCTCGGTCGGATAGCCGCGGTTCATCAACTTGGCATCCTTGTCGAGCAATGCCTCCGCCGCGAAATGATCGAATCCGAGCGCGCGCAGACGTGGCAGCAGGGCCAGCGTCAGCTGTCGGGTATGGGCGTCGTGGTGTGCTTCGTTGATCAGGACGATGCGGCGGTCGGCTGCCTGCCGGACGATGACATCGACGGCGTCGGCGGCTTTCCATTGTGCCGCCGTAGGGATGGCCGTGTCCGCGGCCACGTGGCTCTTCAACGGGAAGTCGCGAAGCGCCTCGTTGTATAGACCCAGTTCGTTCTCGACCGAAGCGAACATCTGCATGGCGAGCGGCCGGTCGGCGACGGGAAGCGCCTGCACCGTCTTGATCAGATAAACGTAGCGGGCCAGGTCGTTGGGCTGTTGCCTCAGCCCGTGGAACATCTCGATGGCGGCAGGGCTGAAATCCTGAGCCAGCGCCTGCGGGAGAAGCGATGCGCTCAGGCAGAGCGCGATGGAAACCATTCGAGACGGCACGCTGACCGGCATATTCGACCCCCTGGACGATCCATGGTTAGCGTGCCTGCGTATGCTCCGGCAGGCAAGCCTCCGTGCGGCCTCGGCGAAAACGGGACGGCGACCGACTGGGTACAATGCGCCGATGGCCACCTTCACCTTGCAGCGCGGCCGCGTGCCGCTGTTGATCAGCCTGCCGCACGACGGCAGCTTCATTCCCGACGACATTGCCGCGCGGATGCACCCGGGGGCGCGTCGTGCGCCGGATACCGACTGGCATGTCGGCCGGCTGTACGAGCCGCTGGCTCTGGCGCTGGGAGCCAGCGTGCTGAAGCCGAGGGCTTCGCGCTACGTGATCGACCTGAACCGCCCCGTCGATGGCCATGCGCTGTATCCGGGGCAGCGCGAGACCGGTCTGGTGCCGGCGATCGGATTCGACGGGAAGCCGCTGTACCAGGTTGGCAGCGAACCGGACGACGCCGAAATTCAACGGCGCATAAACGATTACTGGCGGCCTTACCACCAGGCCATCGCGCAGGAACTTGCACGGCTGCGTGTGGAGCATGGTCGGGCGGTGCTGTGGGAAGGGCATTCGATCCGCAGCCGCGTACCCATGCTGTTCGAGGGGCGGCTGCCGGATTTCAATCTCGGCACGGCCGCCGGCACGAGTTGCGACCCGACGCTGCAGGCACGCGTGCAGGCTTGTCTGGAGTCGCAGCAGCGCTTCAGTTTCGCCGTGAACGGCCGCTTCAAGGGTGGTTACATCACGCGCCAATACGGCACGCCGGCGACTGGCGTGCAGGCCGTGCAACTGGAGCTGGCGCAGCTCAACTACATGGACGAGGAGAGCTTTGCGTACGATGAGGCGAAGGCGCCGGCGGTGCAGGATCTGATCGGCCGGATGCTGCAGGCCTGCCTGGCCTGAGCGCAAGTAATTACGGACGTAATCGGGCGCGGCAAAAGTCAAGATCCTGTGGGCGCATGGCGCAGGAAGCCGCGTCTTGCATTCAGCCCAGGTATGCCATCGGCGTCGCATCGTCGATCCGTCGCGCCACCCGAGTCGCCGGGTTCCGGCCGGGTTCGCGATACCTTCATCGTCCGAGGCTCGACATCATGATGCGCAAACTTCTGATCGCTTCCCTGCTTGTGGCGGGTATGGCGCTTTCCGGTTCCGTGCTGGCCCAGGCTGCTGCCCCGCAGGCGGCTGCTCCGGCGACGCAGGAAACTCCCGCGGCGGCCCCCGCTGCGGCGGCCGACGCCATGCCGAAGACCACCATGCACCACAAGTCGCACCACAAGTCCCATCACAAGAGCCATAAGGCCGCGGCGCCTGCCGCAAACCCGGCCCCCGCGGCGACGTCGGCTGGTTGATCGTGTTGTCGTGAATTGGAGCCCCGCCGGTGCAGACTGGCGGGGTTTTTCATGTGTGCGACCGGCACGTGCCGGTCGAGGAAATCAGCGCGATTGCACCGGCAAGGCGGCGACGCACTTCAGTTCGATCGCGATCGGCGTCGGCAGCGCGCTGATGCCCACCGTGGTGCGGCAGGCGTCGATGCCGGCGAAATGTTCCGCATACAGCCGGTTGTAGCTGGCGAAGTCGCGCTGCATGTCGGTGAGGAACACGGTGACGTCGACCAGGTCGGTCCAGGCGGCGCCGCTGGCTTCGAGCACGGCGCGTACGTTGGCGAACACCTGGCGGCACTGCGCCGCGATGTCGTAGTCGATCAAGCGGCCGTCCACGTCGTAGATGTTGCCGGGAATTGCGTTGCTGCCGGGCTGGCGCGGACCCACGCCGGACAGGAACAGCAGGTTGCCGACGCGCCGGGCATGCGGGTAGGCGCCGACCGGCGCGGGAGCAGCGTCGGTGCGGATGCTGTCGCCGCTCATGCGGCGCCTTCCCAGCGCCGGGTGAGCTCGGTCACGGCCTGGTGATAGGCCTCGGGCAGTTGCTCGCGTCCACGCACATCGAGGCCCAGGTCATGGATGTGGCCATTGTCCAGGCCGTAGATCCACGCGTGCACGGCCAGCTGCTGGCCGCGCTCCCATGCTTCGCGCACCACCGTGGTGTGGCACACGTTGAGCGCCTGTTCGAGCGCATTCAGTTCGCACAGGTGCGCATGGCGCATCGCGAACGACTGCGCCGGATCGAGCTTGTCGGCATGCTTCATGGCAATGTCGGTGATGTGCCTGAGCCAGTTGTCGATCAGGCCCAGGCGGCTTTCCTTCAGCACTGCGCCGACGCCACCGCACCCGTAATGACCCACCACCAGGATGTGCTCTACCTGCAGCACGTCGACCGCGAACTGGATGGTGCTCAGCGCGTTCAGGTCGGTATGCACCACCACGTTGGCCACGTTGCGATGCACGAAGATCTCGCCCGGCGGCAGGTCGACGATCTGGGTGGCCGGTACGCGCGAGTCCGAGCAACCGATCCACAAGTAGCGCGGCGCCTGCTGCTGCGAGAGCTGTTCGAAAAAGGTCGGGTCCTGCGCGGTTACCTGATCGGCCCAGCGTCGGTTGTTGGCAAGCAGGTCTTTCAGCGAATTCATCGGGGTTCCGGATGTTCGGACTCGCGCAAGCGCGTGCGCCCTGGGGTTATACGGACGACGCGCCGTAGGCGATGCAGATGTTTTTCGGTTCGGTGAAGAAGTGCAGCGCCTCGCTGCCGCCTTCGCGGCCGAGACCGGATTGCTTGGCGCCGCCGAACGGCGTGCGCAGGTCGCGCAGCAGCCAGCAGTTGATCCACACGATGCCGAATTCGAGCTGGCCGGCGAGCCGGTGCGCGCGGGACAGGTCCTGCGTCCACAGCGAGGCGGCCAGGCCGTAGCGGCTGTCGTTGGCGATCGCCAGCGCCTCGGCCTCGTCCTCGAACGGGATCAGGCTGACCACCGGGCCGAAGATTTCCTGCTGATTGGTCTGCGCCGCGGAAGGCAGGCCCTCGATCACGGTCGGCGCGATGAACCAGCCGTCGGCGCAGCGTCCGGTCAACGTGATCGCCTCGCCGCCGCATAGCACGCGGCCGCCTTCGGCGCGGGCCTGTTCGATGCAGCCGAGGACCTTGTCGTGGTGCGCCTGCGAGACCATCGCGCCGAGGTCGCTGCCGGCGTCGAGCGGATCGCCCACGCGCAGCGCCTGCACGCGCGCCAGGTAGCGTGCGCGGAAGGCTTCGAGGATCGAGCGCTGCACCAGCAGGCGCGAGCCGCACAGGCAGATCTCGCCCTGGTTGGCGAAGCCCGAGCGCACGATGGTGTCCAGGTTCGCGTCGGAAAGATCGGCATCGGAGAACACGATCGCCGGATTCTTGCCGCCCATTTCCAGCGAGGTTTTCTTGAACTGCGCGGCAGCCGCGCTGGCGATGCGTGCGCCGGTGGCGGTGCTGCCGGTGAAGGAGATCGCCTTCACCGCCGGATGTTCCACGATCGCCTGGCCCACGCTGGGGCCGCGGCCCTGCACGATGTTCAGCACGCCGGGCGGAAAGCCGGCCTCGATGCTCAGCTCGCCGAGCAGGGCGGCAGTGCACGGCGTCACTTCCGACGGCTTGGCCACCACCGTGTTGCCGGCGGCCAGGGCCGGCGCGATCTTCCAGGTGAACAGGTACAGCGGCAGGTTCCACGGGCTGATGCAGCCGACCACGCCGAGCGGCTGGCGCAAGGTGTAGTTGATCGCACCGATGCCCGTGGCGCCGGCTTCCATCGCATGCGATTCGCTGCCCCAGCCGATAATCGCGGCGGCGAAGTAACGCAGGTTGCTGACTGCGCGCGGGATGTCGAGCCGGCGCGCGAGGCTCAGCGGCTTGCCGTTGTCGCGTGATTCCAGCGCGGCGAACTCTTCCAGTCGTGCCTCGACCAGATCGGCCAGCCGCTGCAGCAGGTGCGCGCGTTGCTCGATCGGCGTGCCGGCCCAGCCGGGCGCGGCGCGGCTGGCAGCGGCGACCGCGGCCTCGACGTCCCGCGCGGCGGAATCGGGGCAATGCGCAAACACCGCGCCGGTGGCCGGTTCGTGCACCTCCAGCCATGCATCGTGGTGGGGCGCCTGCAGGCGACCATCGATCAGATTGGCTAGGCGCGGGATGGGCATTGGCACAAGCTTAAAACCTGCGTGCCGCAAATGCACCGGACGCTACCGTATGCGTGGCAGGAGTCAGCTCAGCGCACGCGTGCGGCCGCCGTCCACCGCGATGCTGACGCCATTGACGTAGGCGGCGGCGGGAGTGCACAGGAAGGCGATCACGGCGGCCACTTCGCTGGCTTCGCCGAAGCGGCGGGCGGGTACCGTTGTCAGCATGGCCTGGGCAATCACGTCCTCGTCGCGACCGCTGGTGGCCGCTTGTGCGGCGAGCAGGCTGTCGAGGCGGCTGGTGCGGGTGTAGCCGGGCAGCACGTTGTTGACCGTGATGCCGTCGGCAGCCAGTTCGGCGGACAGGGTCTTGGCCCAGCCGGCGACGGCGGCGCGCACGGTGTTGGACACGCCCAGCCCCGCGATCGGTTCCTTCACCGAGGTGGAGATCACGTTGACGATGCGGCCGTAGCCACTGGCGCGCATGCCGGGCAGCAGCGCCTGCAGCAGGACCTGGCCAGCCAGCAGGTGCTGGCGGAAAGCCGTCTCGAAGGCCGCGGGTTCCGCACTGTGCGCCGGGCCGCCGGGCGGCCCGCCGCTGTTGTTGATCAGGATATGCACCGCGGCGCCAGCGGCGATGTCGGCTGCCGCCGCCTGCAGGCTGGCAGTGTCCAGCATGTCCGCGCTGCGCCAGTCGTGCCGCTGCCCGGCATGAGTTCGCGGCAGGCTTTCGGCGACCCGCTTGAGCTTGTCGGCCGAGCGCGCCAGCAGGGTGACGCTGGCACCCAGTTCGGCCAGTTCGATCGCGCTGGCCTGACCGATGCCTTGCGAGGCGCCGCAGACCAGCGCGTGACGTCCACCCAGATCCAGTTGCATGCTTGTTCCCTCAGTGCAGCCACAGCCGCATCGCCAGCGCGGCGAGCCAGCACAGCCAGCCCAGCCACTGGCTGCAACGCCAGACCAGACGCCAGCGGTCGATCGCCGCATCGCCCAGTGCGGGCAGGGCCGGAGAGCGCAATACCTGCTGCATGCTGGCCCAGATGCGGAACCCGGAAAGCCTGCCTTGCGTCGCAGTGGCGATGACCTGCCAGTGCTGCGGATAACGCGTGCGCAGCAGCGCGGCAACCCGGAACGGCGCCACGTAAGACAGCACGAACAGGCCGACGCCGCTCGCCAGCAGCGCGAGATAGAGGGTGATCATGGCGGGCTGTGGCCGGCCTTGCCGTCGTTGCTCCAGGGCAGCGGCAGCGCGGTGCGCAGGGTGTTGAGCACGCCATCGCCCTTGGCCGCCTTCTTGCAGATCGCGTTGGCCAGCGACTTCTCGTAGGTCTTGTTCATCATGCCGACCCACAGCGCGCCATCCGGACCGTGCGGGATGCTGAAGCTGCCGGCGGAGTTCATCTGCAGTGACGCGGCGGTGGAACTGGAGAACGAGGCCGGCGACTGTTCCCAGTAGGTCTTGCCCGACTGCTGTTCGGCCGAGCTGTAGACCAGCAGGTAGCGTGCCTGCTTGTTGTCGACCGTCAGGCTGCCGAAGGCGCCGCTCGTCTCGTCACTCCAGCCCATGTGCTCGCACAGCCCGATGTCCTCGGAGCGGATCGGCTGGAAACCCTCGTCCAGCAGCACCACGGTGGGCGCGAACAGGTAGCTGGCGTGCAGCCAGCGGCCGTTCAACTCCGACTTCAGGGCAACCTTGTACGGCAGCTTCACATCGACCGGCAGGCGGAAGGCGAGGAAGTAGCTCTGCGTGCCGTTGAGGTTGGCGACCATGCTGCCGCCGCCCAGCACGAACTTCTGCGGCTGCCACGGCAGCAGGCTGCGGTAGGAGAAGTCGGCGAAGCTGCTGCAGCACGGCGTGGCCTGCATCAGTTGCATCTGGGCCAGCTTCAGCGCGTCGCCGGTGTTTTCCGACGGCGGGCGCAGGTTCGGCGGCAGCAAGGCCTTGGCGTTATGGCAGCCGCCCAGCAGGACGGTGAGGGTCAGTACGGCGGCGATGGCGGGGAATCGAAGCGACATGGCGGGGTGGGTTGCTCAGAATTCGGCCGTTCCGGCGGCACGGGGGTAGGGGATGGCGTCGCGGATGTTGGACAGGCCGCAGATATAGACCAGCAGGCGCTCGAAGCCGAGGCCGAAACCGGCATGCGGCACGCTGCCATAGCGACGCAGGTCACGGTACCAGCCATAAGTGGCGGGATCGAGACCGAACTGGATCATGCGGCGATCCAGATAGTCCAGCCGTTCCTCGCGCTGGCTGCCGCCGATGATCTCGCCGATGCCCGGCGCCAGCACGTCCATCGCAGCCACGGTTTTTTCGTCGTCGTTCAGACGCATGTAGAACGCCTTGATCGCCTCGGGGTAGTTCATGACGACCACGGGACGGCCGATATGTTTCTCGGCCAGGTAACGTTCGTGCTCGGTCTGCAGGTCGATGCCCCAGGCGACCGGGTACTCGAACTTCTGCCCGGACTTCTGCAGGATCGCGATCGCGTCGGTGTAGTCGATACGCTCGAACGGCTGGGCGATGAATGCCTC
>CAVPQF010000046.1:0-3797 GCA_963707225.1 uncultured Gammaproteobacteria bacterium | reverse complement strand
GCACACCGCGGTGGAATAGACCTCGATCTTGGACATCACGACACTCCGCAACGGGGAAAAGGCGACCACTAAATGGGGTCGCGCACCGGCAGGTCAAGCGGAACCGACACGGCGGGCCACGGTCAAAATGCTATTGTCACCCACCTTATGAACATGGCACCACGACGACTCGCACCGCGCCTGCTGACGGCGCTGATCACCGCCGGGCTGGCTTGCGCCGCCGGCGCGCAGCAGGACGTGCGCCTGCCCGACCTGGGCAGTTCGGCCAACGCGCTGATCTCGCCGCAGGAAGCGCAGGATTACGGCGCCTCCATGCTGCGCCAGATGCGTGCACTGGACATGGTGGTGGACGACCCGCTGCTCGACGACTACATCAACGACCTCGGCTACCGCCTGGTCGCCAGCAGCGACAAGCCGAAGGAACACTTCGCGTTCTTCGTCGTCAAGGACCAGGAAATCAACGCGTTCGCCGCACCCGGCGGCTACATCGCGGTGAACGCCGGACTGATGGCCATCACCCGCGACGAGAGCGAACTGGCCGGCGTGGTCGCGCACGAGATCGGCCACATCACCCAGAGTCACCTGCAGCGCGCGTTCGAGGACTCGAAGAAGGACGCGCCGCTGATGGCGCTGGTGCTGCTGGGCGCGATTGCCGCCGGCGCCAGCAGCCGCAGCGGCGACGCGCCGATGGCGGTGCTGGCCGGCGGCCAGGGCCTGATCGCGCAGAAGTCGATCAACTTCACCCGCAAGGACGAGATCGAGGCCGACCGCGTCGGCATCCAGACGCTGGCCAAGGCCGGCTTCGATCCGAACGCGATGGCCGGCTTCTTCCAGCGCATGCAGGACGTCATGAGCGCCGGCGCCGGTGGCGAGGACGTGCCGGCCCTGCTGCAGACGCACCCGGTGACGACGATGCGGATCAGCGACGCGAAGGCGCGTGCCGGCGCGCTGATCGCCGCGCAGAAGCTGCGCCCCTCCGGCAGCATCATGGACAAGCTGCAGTGGGAGAAAAGCACCGCGCCGATCGCCTTCGTGAAGGACCCCGCCACGCTGTTCCAGCCACCCGCCCGCGGCCACCTGGACAGCTATGCCCTGATGCGCGAGCGCGTTCGCGTGCTGGCTGGCGATGCGACCAAGCTGGCCACCTACTACGGCACCAGCCTGCAGACCCGGCAGGACTTCGACACGCCGCCGAACCGCTACGGCTACGCGCTGGCGCTCACCCGCAGCGGTCGTGGCGCCGCGGCGATCGAACAGTTGCAGCCGTTGCTGCAATCCCACCCGGAAAGCCTGATCCTGAAGCTGGCGCTGGCCGACGCCCGCCTGCAGGCCGGGCAGCGCGACGCGGCACTGGCGATCTACGGCGAGCTACATACCCAGTCCCCGCGCAATCGCGCCGTCGCGCTCGCCTACGCCAAGGCGCTCACCGCCGGTGGCGACCAGAAGCAGGCCCGCCTTGCCGCCAACCTGCTGCGGCCGTTGCTGGACAATGCCAGCGAGCCGGAGATCTACAGCACCTATGCCCGCGCCAGCGACGAGGCCGGCGACAGCGTGCGCGCCGGCGAGGCCTTCGCCGACGCCAGCTATTATTCCGGCCGTCCGTACGACGCGATGGAACAACTCAAGCGGCTGCTCAGGCGCGACGACCTGGACTACTACGCGCGGGTGCGCATCCAGGCGCGCATCGCCGAGCTGACCCCGCTGGTGCTGGAACTGCACAAGCGCAGGATCAAGACCGCCGACAGCCCGGACGACGGCTCCCGCCAGTAGGCAGGCCGGCTGTCATCGACACGTAACATCCATCCGCTGCAATATGCCCGTCACAAGCCAAGGCAGACCACGGCGTGCACAAACGCATCCTGATCGTTGAAGACGAGACCTCGATCCGCGAAATGATCGCCTTTGCCCTGCGCAAGGCCGGCATGGACGCGATGCAGGCCGCCGATGCCCGTGCCGCCCAGCTCGCGCTGGCCGAACAGGTGCCCGACCTGATCCTGCTCGACTGGATGCTGCCGGGCATGAGCGGCCTCGAACTGGCCCGGCGCCTGCGCAAGGAAGAGCTCAGCCGCGAGATCCCGATCATCATGCTCACCGCGCGCGGCGAGGAAATGGATCGCGTCAACGGCCTCGAGGCCGGCGTCGACGACTACGTGGTGAAACCCTTTTCCACCCGCGAGCTGGTCGCCCGGATCAAGGCCGTGCTGCGGCGCAGCCAGGGCGACGACGGCTCCGGCGTGGTCGAACTGGGCGGCCTGCGCATCGACGGCCCGGCGCACCGGGTGTTCGCCGGCGACGAGCCGGTGCCGATCGGCCCCACCGAATACCGCCTGCTGTACTTCTTCATGACCCATGCCGAGCGCGTCTACTCGCGCACGCAGCTGCTCGACCACGTCTGGGGCGGCAGCGTGTACGTGGAAGAGCGCACCGTCGACGTGCATATCCGCCGCCTGCGCAAGACGCTGGAACCGTGGAAGCTGGACGATCTGGTGCAGACCGTGCGCGGTACCGGCTACCGCTTCTCCACCAGCACCTGAGCCGGCGCGGGCGAGCTTGCGGTCTTCGCGGCTTTTGCCGATGCTGGCTCGCCTTCCACACTCCGGCGCCAGCATGACTCCGCCCATCACGCCTTCCTGGAAACTGCCCGCGGCATTCGCCGCGGCGCTGTGCGCCGGCGCCGTGCTGGGCTGGCTTGCCGGTGGGCGCGTGGCCGCAGGCGTCGCCCTGGTCGCCGTGGTCGAAGTCGTCTTGCTGCTGACCCGGATCCGTCATCAAGCACGGGCCATGATGACCGCATCGACTGCCGTCAGCCCTCTCCAGCATGACCGTTTCATGACGCGTTCCCGCCGCCTTGCCTCCTCCCTGCGCGATCTTCGCAACGTTGCCGGCCAGTTGCCGGATGCGGTGGTGCTGCTCGACCGGCAGCAGCAGATCCGCTGGTTCAACCACGCCGCCGAGAACCTGCTCGGGCTGCGCCGCCCGGATGATCGCGGCGCGTCGCTGCAGCAGCGGCTGGCCGGCTCGGAGCTGGCCACCTGGCTGCGCGATGGCGCGCACGAGCCGCTCGCCGACGCCGCCGCTCCCGGCCGGGCGGACAGCCAGCTCAACGTCAGCCTGCTGCCGTTCGGCGATCAGGAACAACTGCTGCTGGCGCACGACATCAGCCACCTGAACCGGCTCGAACAGGTGCGCCGCGACTTCGTGGCGAACGTGTCGCACGAGTTGCGCACGCCATTGACGGTGATCCACGGCTACCTGGAACTGCTCGACCCTGAGGACGTGCCCGAGCTGGCAGCGGTGCTGGGCGAGATGCGCACGCAGTCGAAACGGATGGGCCAGATCGTGGAAGACCTGCTGACCCTGTCGCGGCTGGAAACCCAGCACGAGGTCATCGACGAACGCGTGCCGATGGCGGCCCTGCTGGCCACCGTGCGCAAGGAAGCCGAGGCGCTCAGCCAGGGCCGCCATCGCATCGTGCTGGAATCCACCGCCGAGGCGGACCTGCTCGGCTCGCCGAAGGACCTGCACAGCGCGCTGTCGAACCTGGCCAGCAACGCGGTGCGCTACACCCCGGCCGGCGGCAGCATCACGATCCGCTGGCAGCGCGAGCCCGACGGCGCGGTGTATTCGGTCAGCGACACCGGCTTCGGCATCCCGGCCTCGCACCTGGCCCGGCTCACCGAACGTTTCTACCGGGTTTCCTCCAGCCGCTCGCGCGACAGTGGCGGCACCGGCCTGGGCCTGTCGATCGTCAAGCACGTATTGAATCTGCACCGGGCACAGCTGCGAGCAATTGGTGG
>CAVPQF010000045.1:0-9147 GCA_963707225.1 uncultured Gammaproteobacteria bacterium | reverse complement strand
TACACCGCGAATAGCCTCACCCGGTGTGCGGCGACCGATCTCGCGCGGTTGGTGGTTCAGGGCCCGTCCCTGCACCTGCTGCTGTATCTCACGGTGCAGCGTGCTGCGATGTACGTACAGCAACGCTGGAACGAAGGCGTGGCCGCTCCGCTGAAGCAGTTGCTGCCGGAGCAGCAGATGGCCGCGCTGTATGGACCGCAGGCAACTTCAACGCGTCGTCAACGACTGTGCTGGTGCCGTTGTCTCAGCGAGAAGGAACGCGCGCGCGGGATCGGCGGCGTGACGCTGCCGCTGATGCTGCAGGCTTCCAGGCCATGATGGCCATGCAAAGCCACACAGCCTGTGCTCAACGCCGACCAGCCGTTCATGGTCGCAGTTTCGGTTTCACCGGGCCTAGTTCATTGCAAGCCGGGCCACGCCTGGTTGAAGGTGCACTCGGGGCACGTGCTGCAAATCACTGCAAGGATCCACAGCTTCAGCGCCAGCAGCAAGGCGCAGTCGCTGGCCGAGTCCAAGCGTCCGGTCGCCGGCCAACTGTCCGCAGGCCAGCCTGCGCATCAGCCTGGAGCAACCCGCGCCGAGCGAGGCCGCGCCGGCGGCGGCCGCTTCGGCCAGCGCTGCCGGTACGGTCGCGCAGCGGCGGCGGATGCTCAGCCACGAACTCTATGCGGACAGCACGTTTTCCTGCAGCTACGGCGGCTCGCACAGCTTCGCACTTCCTCCCCTATTTCCGCGATTCGTATGAGCGCCGCTGACCGGGCCGACATCACCGGGCGACTGCGCGCGCATCGGCTTCAGCCAGGCGGTGGCGTCCTTGTCGTCGAAGTTCCGATGCGATGAAACAGTACCTCAGCGCACGCAATACGCCGCGGCTGGCCGACGGCCGCCACGATCATCGAATCACACTCAATCAAAGCCGGCTCGTCCAGGCCGGTCAAATTAGGGCTGTCGAAGGAGAAGCACCATGAGCATCGAACTGGGCGATGGTGCGGCACGACCGCCCCTGCGGCGAGGACGTGAGTTTCAGCGACGTGTCCGCGTGCGCGGAGCGCGTCGTGCCGACCACCCCAGCCTGCGCCAGGGCGAATGGCAGACCGAGCCGAAGGTTGCCGATGTGATCCGTCTGGCCACCGAAGTGCTGACCAGGCAGAGCAAGGATCTGCAGATGGCCGTGTGGGCGGGCGGAGCCGACGGCGTTGGTGGCGCCACGCAGTCGGCCGATCTTCTGTACGGCCTGCTCGACATGCGGGACGGCCTGTATCCGGAGCTCGATGGCGACGATGCCGAGGAGCGCGCGGCCAAGGGCTGGCCTGGTACAACATCTACGCCAGCGACGCGCTGCGCCGCGTGCCGCTGTCCGGCGGCGCGCGGCCGATGACCTTGCTGGACTGGCCGAGGTATTCGCGCGAGTCGACAATCTGGCGCGACAGAATCAGGAATCCCATCGGGCCGCTCGACGAAGGCCGGCGACGGCATCATCGGATTCCCGCTGGTGTTCGAGACCCAGCCGCGGCGGATCCGCGGATCCTCCCGATCGAGTTGCCGCGCCGGGAGGGTGCCCCGGCGATGGCGATGCCGCCGGCCGGCGTGCCGGCCGCGACCCGGCTGTCTCCGGCTTCTCGTTGGTGCAACCGGCTGCGGCCTCTGCTCCGCAGACGCCGAGCGCGGTGATCACCGAATCGCGCGAGGAGGCTGGCCGCGAAGTTGGTGGCAGCGTCACCGCGCGCGTCGGCAATGGGTCCGACCCGGGGCAGTGCGGTCCGATGTGAAACCGCCCGTGAAGCCTGCATTGACGATGGTCGCCTGATGTACGCTCCATCGTGCCAATCACCAGCCTGTGTCCACCGATAGCGCGCGCGCGCGCGCGCTGCTCGACGGCAAGCCGGCTGCGGCAGCCGTGCAATCAGGGCGATTCGTGGTGCAGGTGCGTGTTCGCCGACCCGGCGCGGCGCTGTCTGAGACGCGCCAAGGTCGAGAAGCTTCTTCTCGGGCTGAAGACCACAACTTTTGTGAGCACCACCGAGCTGCACAGTTCCGCGCGCGTCGGCTCGTTCGGCACCCGCGGAGCCGAGGCGACCGCGAAGCCCGCGGCGCGGGCGAGCGCGGTCGTGCTCACGCTGTGAGGGCGCCTGATGGCGATCGACCTCCGGGTGGGTGGACATCGCATAGTGGCTTTTCCGCGCTTTCGGTGATGGCGGGTTCTGCGCGGCTTCAAAGCCGAAGAGACCCGCCATCACCGAAAGCGCCAGAAAGAAGGCCAGTGCGATGTCCACCCAGCCGAGGTCGATCGCCATCAGGCCGCCTCACAGCGTGAGCACGACCGCGCTCAGGCCCTGGCGCCGCGGGCCTTCGCCATGGCCTTGTCGGCTTCGTCGCGGGTGCCGAACGGCCCGACGCGCACACGGATGCGGTTGCCAGCGGTGGTGCTCGCGACCTGGGTGTAGGTCTTCAGCCCGAGCTTCTCGACCTTCAGGCGCGTCTCGCGCGCCGCGCCCGGGTCGGCGAACGCGCCCACCTGCACCACGAATCGCCCTGATTGCACGGCTGCCGCAGCCGGCTTGCCGTCGAGCAGCGCGCGCGCGCGCGCGCTATCGGTGGACGCCGGCGCGGGCTGGTGATTGGCCGATGGAGGCGGCGCGTCGGCGACCATCGTCGATGCAGGCTTCACGGGCGGTTTCACATCGGACCGCACTGCAGGGGACGCGACCATTGCCGACGGCGCCGCGGTGACGCTGCCACCAACTTCGCGGCCAGCCTCCTCGCGCGATTCGGTGATCACCGCGCTTGGCGTCTGCGGAGCAGAGGCCGCGGATGCAGCCGGTTGCACAGCCGACGAAACCGCGGAGACAGCCGGGGTCGCGGCCGGCACGCCGGCCGGCGGCATCACCATCGCCGGGGCACCCTCCCGGCGCGGCAACTCGATCGGGATGTCGACCGGGATCGGCCGCGGCTGGGTTTCGAACACCAGCGGGAATCCGATGATGCCGTAGCCGGCCTTCGTCGAGCGCGGCCCGATGGGATTCCTGATTCTGTCGCGCCAGATTGTCGACCTCGCGCGAATCCTGCCAGTCCAGCAAGGTCATCGGCCGCGCGCCGCCGGACAGCGGCACGCGGCGCAGCGCGTCGCTGGCGTAGATGTTGTACCAGGCCAGCTTGGCCGCGCGCTCCTCGGCATCGTCGCCATCGAGCTCCGGATACAGGCCGTCCCACATCGTGTCGAGCAGGCCGTACAGAAGATCGGCCGACTGCGTGGCGCCACCGACGCCGTCGGTGGCGATCAGCGCTTCGCCCAGCCACACGGCCATCTGCAGATCCTTGCTCTGCCTGGTCAGCACTTCGGTGGCCAGACGGATCACCAGGCGCCAGTCGGCAACCTTCAGCTCGGTCTGCCATTCGCCCTGGCGCAGGCTGGGGTCGTCGGCACGACGCGCCTCGCGCACGCGGTCGTAGACGTCGCTGAAACTCACGTCCTCGCCGCAGGGGCGGTCGGGCGAGATCGGCGCAAGCAGTTCGGCCAGTTCGATGCTCATGGTGCTTCTCCTTCGACAGCCTGATTTGACCGGCCTGATTTGACAAGCCGGCTTTGATTGAGTGTCATTCGATGATCGTGGCGGGCATCGCCACCGGCGTATTGCGTGCGCTGAGGTACTGTTTCATCGCATCGGACAGCTCGACGACGAGGAACACCCGCGCCTGGCTGAAGCCGACCGCGCGCAGTCGCCCGGTGATGTCGGCCCATTGCAGCGGCGTATACGAATCGCGGAAATCGGCAAGTGCGAAGCTGTGCGAGCCGCCGTCGAAATCCTTCAGCAGCTGCAGGAAACCGTCCTGTCCCGCATAGAGTTTGGTGAGCACCAGCGCATCCGCCGCGGCTGGCGCGACCGTACCGGCAGCGCTGGCCGAAGCGGCCGGCACCAGCGCCACCTCGCTCGGCGCGGGTTGCTCCAGGCTGATGCGCAGGCTGGCCTGCGGACAGTTGGCCGGCGACCAGAACACCGCGACCTTGGACTCGGCCAGCGACTGCGCCTTGCTGCTGGCGCTGAAGCTGTGATCCTTGCAGTCGATCTGCAGCACCGTGCCGAGTGCACCTTCGACCAGGGCGCCAGCCTGGCCCGCTTGCAATGAACTAGGCCCGGTGAAACCGAAACTGCCGACCATGAACGGCTGGTCGGCGTTGAGCGCCGGCTGTGCCTGGCTTTGCATGGCCATCATCGCCTGGAAGCCTGGCGTCAGCGGCAGCGTCACGCCGCCGATCCTGATCGGCGCGCGTTCCTTCTCGCTGACGAACGGCGCCAGCCAGTCGTTGACGAACGCGTTGAGCTTGCCCTGCGGTCCATACAGCGCGGCCATCTGCTGCTCCGGCGGCAACTGCTTCAGCGGAGCGGCCACGCCTTCGTTCCAGCGTTGCTGTACGTACATCGCAGCACGCTGCACCGTGAGATACAGCAGCAGGTGCGACGGGCCCTGAACCACCGACCACGCGCCGAGATCGTCGCCCTTGAACTTCGCGGCATAGCTGTCGTCGGGCCGGTCGACCGACTGCAACAGCGTGGCGTACTCGCTGGCGGGAGGCTGTTGCGGCGCGCCCCTGGCGCGATAGATGTCGGCGACGATCTGGTAGAGATTCTGATCGCCGCCTTCGGCCTGCAGGCGCAGGTAGCCATTGGCGAACAACGCGCGCTGCTTGTCGAGCACGCTGTGGTGCGTATCGAGCAGGGCCAGCAGCCACGTCGGCGGCGTGATGCCGGAACGGCTGAACCAGCCGCCGATGGTGTGGCCGATGAAGGCACCGAACGGTTTCCAGCCGCTCCAGCCTGCCGCCCTTGTCTGCGACCACGCGCGCTGCCAGCGCACCGACAGCGGCAACTGCAGCGGCAGGCTCAGCAGGTTGCGCTGCACGCTGTCAAAAAAAAAGCGGTACGGGTTGTCGTCGCCGGCGGCACGCGCGGCCAGTTCGTCGGCGTGGCCTTTCCACAGGTTCACGCCGTCGAAGAAGCGGCTCTGGAACTGCGCCCAGGCATGGAAGTAGCTGGTGAAGTACGCGCTACGAAAGCCATCGGCCAGGCTTTTTTTTTCCGCCATGGCGTCGCCGATGGTCTCGGTCATCGGCGACACCACGCCTTGCCAGGTATCGGCCGTATAGGCGGCCGAAATCGTCGGCAGGCTGCCCGAATCCACGCCGACCAGACGATCGGCGGGCAACCAGTAGTCCTGCAGCCGCGGACCGCTCATGCGCGCATCGGCCCAGGCTTCAAGATCCCGCGGACGCGGCGTGTAGGCCGCCAGCAGACGCTGCAGTTCTCCCTGCAGCCGGCGTTCCTCGTCGTCCAGCACGGCGCTCTTCTGCCAGCGCAGGTAGCCGAGGTAGGTGGTGAGCAGCGCGTCGGCGTTGTCGCGGTCGCGACGGGTGTCGGCATCGGCCGTGAAGAACGGCGCGAACAGCCGCGAGCGCGGATCGAACACCACGTTGTAGGGCACCTCGCTGTCGATGCAGCTGGCGCTGTTGCTGCGGCAATGCTGCAGGATGCGCAGGCGCTGGGTCACCGCCAGCACGTGCTCGATGCCGGCGCGTCCGTTGGCGACATCGTTGTCCAGCATCTGGTCGTACGGCGCCAGGATCAGGTTGGAGAAATCGGCGACGACCTCCTGCTTGAGCTGTTCGATGTCGCGGTCGGAGCGGCGCAGGCCGAAGCCGAGCTGGCTTCTGTCCGCGCTGGCTTCCAGCCGTTCGATGGTGCGCCCGCAGCCGGCCACCCATGCGATGCGTCCGCTGGCGCCGGCGTTTTCGCGGCCCTGGCAGGCGGCGCGCGTCTGCGCCAGCAGTTGCGCGTCATCGGTGCGCGCCTGACTGAGGCCGTAGGTGAGATAGCCGGACAATCCCAGCAATGCTGCCACGCCGAGTGCCGTCACACCCATCCGCCCCGCGCTGCCCTTGAGGCTGGGCGTGGCGAGCGGCTGGTCGGCCGGCAGGAAGCGGGTGAACAGATCGGCGACGAAGGCACCGGCCGGTGCGTCCGGTCCCGGGCCGCCGGCAAAGTACAGGCCACGCCAGCGCGGCGTGCGCTGGAACGGATTGTCTTCCAGCAACAGGCTGACGAACTGGCGCAGGCCGCCTTGCAGCCGGGTGATCGACTGCACGAACTCGAATACGCCACGACGACCCTTCACTTCGTGCTGCGCGGCGAGCGCGGTGAGCCGCAAGGCATGCAGGCGCTCTACCACCGGTGCAAACAGACCATCGAACTTGGCGCTGGTGCCCGCACTGACCGCTTCGTCTTCCGGCAGCCGCCAGCCCATTGCCTGGGCGAACGCCTCGGCTGGCACGGCGGCGCGGAACGCGGCGTAGCCGGGCAAGGTCTCCAGCCCGGTCACCATCACGTACACCGGCAGCTGGATCTGCAGATGCTCCATCGCTTCGTCGACCAGTCGGCGCAGCCGCATGCTGGCGTCCTTCAACGCGTCCGCGTTGCCGAGCAGGCTGCGCACGCCGATGCACACGACGATACCGTTGAGCGGCAACTGATCGCGCTCGCTGGCCAGCTGCATCAACGCCTGGTACCACAGGCCGCGCTCGGTGCGCGCCGAGGCATCGCAGACGATGCGCGGACTGGTCTCGATCGCGATCAGCGACTTGAAGAACCACCAGCGCCACACCGCGTCCCCATCGGCACCGGTGGGCGCGGGAAACGGCGAGGTGGTGCTGGCCGCCTGCAACAGACCATGCACGTTGGCGTCGGCATCGCCGAGGAACAGCATCCACGGTACGCGATACAGCGGATTGCGACCGCCCGTCATTTCCGGCGAACGCTGGATCGTGCGCTTGGCCTCCTGGATCGCGGCGCTCATCTTCGCCAGCGGCTCGCGTTCGTCGTCCGGATTGCCGGGGCCGAGATCACCGATGCGCTGCCGCGCGCGGCCGGCGCGCGAATACTTGCGTGCGCCCCTGGTGAACCACCACAGCACCGCCAGCGCGGCAAGGCACAGGCCGAGCAGCTGCCAGAATCGCGGCGGAATCCCGGGAATCAGCACCGGCAGCACGAACACGACCAGCGCCAGCAGCACGATGCCGCCGAGCAGGAACAGCGCGGGTCGGAACCAGGTTTTCTGTGTGAGGCTCATCGTCATCGTCCTCAGCGCGCCGGTTCGGTCTGGATGGTCATGAAATCGGCGACGAACTTGTCGTTGCTCCGATTCGATTCGATGGCCTGCTTGAGCAGCGGCAGGTAATCCTTGGCCGGTTCGCTGTCCGGGCGCAGCCCGGTATACAGCGGCGTGGGGGTGGCGACCACGGTGATCAGCTCCTGACCGAACGGCGCATCGACGGTGATCCAGCCGCCGCCCTGCACGCCCGCCTGACCCACGTCGATCTGCTGGCTGGCCGGAATGATCTGCCCGCTGTGCGGCTCGCGCGTGTTCGGAAACAGATGGATCACTTCGCCTTCGACCGTGTAGTAGTCGACGTAGAGATAGCCGTCGTGACTGGCCTGGACGAGCTTGACGATCACCTGCTCGTCCTTGACGAAGCGATCGGTGTGGCCGGTGGTTGGCGTCACTGCCAGGCCGTCATGCCGATCGAGATTGCGCTGCCGGTACGGGGTGAGCAGCTTGACCACTTCGCAATGCGGCCAGATCAGCACCTTCACCTGATAGCTCGGCGTCTTGACGCCCTTGATGCCGGCGATGTCGCCGCGCAACCGTTCGAGGTCGACCGGCTTGGACACATAGCCGGTCACCGAGGTCACGCCGTCCTTGTCGACCGTGCCGGTGAGATCGGCGCAGCTGTAGCCGGCGATCTCCTGGTCCACCAGTTGCTGCACCGTGGGCCCGGTCACCCGCGCGGGCGAAAGGAAGAACCACACCAGGTACGCAAGCGGAACCAGCAGCGCAACGATCGCACCGACCTTCAACAGCAACGCGTCCCACTGCTTGGGATAGCGCGGCCCGGAGGGGTCCTTCATCTGGTACGGCTGCGGCGTGATCTGTTCCTCGCGCAGCGTGTGCAGCGGCGCCGGCGCCACCGGCAGCTGGCGGCTGTTCAGCTCCTTGATCTTGCCCAGTTCGCCGTGATCGCCGGTCTCGAAGTAGTACTGCCCGACGAAGCCGAGCAGCAGCGCGTGGTAGTACACCTCGCGCACCTCCTCGTCGCCTCCCTTGAGATTGGACAGGTGCTCGAAGAACTCGTTGCCGGCGTTGTTGGTGTTGAACAGCGATACCTGCAGCGGGCTGGCCTGACTCCACCACGACGGATTGCGCGTGATGATCTCGTCGAACCAGGCAACCACCGCGAACGCCGCCGACTCCACCGCCGCGGCCGGCTTGCCGGCGGCCAGCGCGCCGCTGCGCGCCTGTTCGATCAGTGCGCGCGCACGCGCATAGACCTCGTCCACGCTGCCCTGCGCCGCGCCTTCGGCGATCTGCTCGTCGATCGCCAGACCGCAGGAAAACAGCGGGGTGAAAAATTCCAGGAGTCTGCTCATGGCTTCCTCGCGGCTCGCGTCGTTGCCATCGCCGTCACTCCTCCGCGCCCACGGGATACAGCTTGATCACCGTCTGCTCCGGTGGCAGGTCGCAGAACACCGCCATGTTTCGTGCGTTGCGGATGCCCTGCCAGAACGGGTGCTTGGTATCGTCGCTCCGTCGCTCGCCATCGCCTATGACAGCCGCGGCGGCAACGGCCTGCTCGGTGTGGGCTTCCACCTCGCGGGACTCTCCGCGATCCGCCGTTGCGGCAGCACGCTCGCGCAGGACGGCAAGCTCGCGGCGGTCGCGCTCACGTCGTCGGATCGCTACTGCCTCGATGGACACCGGTTGCGACTGACCTCCGGCAGCTACGGCGCCGCAGGCTCGCGATACCAGACGGAGGTGGAAACGTTGCGCGCGTGACCGCCATCGGCACGGTCGACACGGGTCCGGCTTCGTTCCGCGTCGAAGGCCGCGATGGCCTGATCTACGAGTACGGCACCACGACAGACTCGCGGGTCGAGGCGACCCCGGCAGCACCACGCCGCGCGAGTGGGCGCTCAACCGCATCCGCGATCGCGACGGCGACTACGCGAACGTCGTGTTGTCCGAGGACCCGATTGCCGGCACGCATCGCCCGTTGCGCATCGGATCAAGGACTCGCGGGCAACCTGAGCAATATGGTGG
>CAVPQF010000044.1:0-20465 GCA_963707225.1 uncultured Gammaproteobacteria bacterium | reverse complement strand
GAAATCCGGCTATCGAATGGTTCGATCATAGGGCCTGCCACCCGGCGGGCATATGAACGCAGCGGGCGGTTTCGGGGCGAAACGCGGGCAAGTGGCGCGCCTAGCGCGGCGACACCCACATCGCGGGTTCGGGGCGGAACGGTCGCGGGCGAATGCCGAGCAGGCGCTGCAACTCGCCGTTGTCGGCGATCAGGTCGCTATCGAGCCGGCTCAGCGGGCCGCGCAACGGCGGCAGCGCGCGCTGGCCCAGCCGCAGCAGCCACGCCGGCAACGGCAAGGGCAAGGTGCTACGCGTCAGGCCGCTGCGCACCCGCGCAAACATTTCGCCGGAACGCAGCCGTTCGCCGCCGCCGATCGGCAGGATCCTGCCGGCCGCGGCCTGGCACTCCAGCGCGGCCAGCACCGCCTGCGCGATGTCGTCCGCGTGCACCGGCTGGCGCAGGCCGCGTCCGGCCGGCAGCGGGAACACGCGCAGCCGCATCGCGCGCCGGGCGATCGGGGTGAGGCTCTTGTCCAGGCCGGCGCCGTAGACCAGGGTCGGCCGCAGCACGGTCCAGGCGCAGCCGTGCCGCTCGCAGGCGGTGGCCAGCGCGGCCTCGCCGTCGCGCAGCTGGCGCGCGAGGGCGCGCTCGGCCGGCACGCTGGAATCACGTTTGGTTTCGGCGCTCATCGAGCTGGTGGCGATCACCCGCGGCGCGTCGGCCAGGGTGGCCTGCGCCAGCCAGTCGGCCAGCCCCTGCAATGGGCCGAAGCTGATGATCGCCGACAGCGGCGGCAACGCCGGCACGCGATCGGGCAAGGTTCCCTGCAGCCATTCCACGCCGGCTTGCGCGGGTCGCGGCTGCCGACTCAGGGCCAGCACCGACTCGCCGCTGGCGAGCAGGCGCGGCAACAGGAAATGGCCGATCTGGCTGCTGCCCCCGAACACCAGTACCGTCATGCCGCGCTCACCCGCCACCCTGCAGGCGGGCGCCGAGGTCCAGCACGCGAGGGTTGGAAGGCGACAGCTTGCGCGCGCGCTCCAGCGACTGGCTGGCGCCGATGCGGTCGCCGCGCGCCAGTTGCTGCTCGGCCTGGTCGAGCCACGCGCCGGCCAGCCGGTTGCCCAGCGCGCCCTGCATGGCATCGCCGGGCGCCAGTTCGGCCAGGTTCGCCAGCATGTCGCCGGCCTTGCCCAGGTTGCCGGCGGCGAGCGCCTGGTTGAATTGCCGCATGACCTGGCTGGGCAGGGACTGCAGGCCGTGCAGGGCCGCTTCGTCGTTGCCGTCGATCGCCAGCGCGCTGCGGTACAGGTCGTACGCGCTGCCGCCGGGCGGCATCATGATGTCGCCGTTGTTCGTGGCCACCTGCGCGCGCTGCACCAGCCGCGTCACCTCCGCACTCTGCTGCGGCGACATGGCGGTGGGAGCGGGCGGCTCCGGCTCCGCGGCGGCGGGTGCGGCGGGCGCCGCCACTGACGCCTTGTCCAGGCGCGCGCGCGCCGCGGCGAGGTCGGCCGATTTCGGCGCCAGTTCCGCCGCCCGGTCGAGCAGCTTCGCCGCCTGCTGCGTGTCGCCGTCGTCGAGTGCGGCGTTCGCCTGCACGGTCAGCGCCTGCGCCACCTTGCCGAGGCCGGCGCGGGCCTGCGCATTGTCCGGATCGAGCTTGAGCGCGGCCTGGAAGCGGGCCAGCGCGGTGTCGTCGCCGCTGCCGTCGATGCGGCCGGCACGCAGTGCGTCCTGGCCGGCGTTGAGCACTGCCTCCAGCGCGCTGTTGTCCTGCTTGCGCGTCTGAGCCTGCAGCGCGCGCAGCGCCGGCAGCGCACCGTTGTTCGGCTGCAGCGCGGCCAGTTGCTCGATGCGCGCGTCGGCCGTCGTGCTGTCCTTCGCGTCCAGCGCCGTGCGCGCCTGCACGGCCAGGGCATAGCCGACCTGGTCGAGCCCGTGCGCCGCCACGGCATTGTCGGGATCGGCGCGCAGCACGCGCTGGTACAGCGCACCGGCGCCCCCGGGGCCATCCAGCTTGCCGGCGACCAGCGCCTGCTGCGCCTGGTCGACCAGGTCCACCGTGTGCACCTGCGCCGCGCGGGCGCTGGCGATCGCGTGATCGAGCCGGTCGATGTCGCTGCCGCCGCCAAGCAGCTCGCGGGCCACCGTCGCCTGTTGCGCGGCCTGGCCCAGCTGGCCGGCCTGCAGCGCGGCATCGGCCTTCGCCAGCATCGCCTGGCCAACCTGGCGCAGGCCGTCGCGGGCGCGGTCGTTGTCCGGCTCCAGTGCCGCGGCGGCCTGGAACAGCTCGCGCGCACTGGTGCCGTCCTGGCCGTCCAGACGGCCATCCTGCAAGGCCTGCTGCGCCTGCACCAGCACCGTGTTGAAGTCGGTGCGCGGCAGCATGCCGCGCAGACGGTTCTGGTTGAGCCAGAGCGCGCCGACTGCCACGAGCGCCAGCAGCAGCAACCACAGGACGCCTCTGCCGCGGCGATGCCGGTGCCGCCGCGAACCGGCCTCCCTGGCGTGCGGCCGGCGCGGTTCGACCGACACCTGCGGCAGGCCGTCCATGCTCGGTGCGCGCGGAGCACCCAACCGATCGAAGTCGCCCAGGGTAGGCTCGGTGCGAATCGGTGGATGTTCGTCGCGCTGGTCTCGGCGTCCGCTCATGATCCGTGGCTGTAAAGGCTGTTGGCGCAGCTTAACATCGGCCCGCCAGCCACCGTTCCGCCCGCCGGCTGGCATTGCGCGGTCATTCAGCCGACGCCGACCCGGCGCACGTCGATCACGTTCGGCAGCGCCAGCAGCTTGCCGAGCAGGGTCGACAGCTGCTCGAAATCGCGCACGCGCAGGGTGAAGCGCATTTCCACCTCGCCGGTCTGCACGAACAGCCGGCTGGACGAGGCGATGATGTGGGTGCCGGCGTTGCTGACGACGCTGGTGACGTCCTTCTGCAGGCCCTTGCGGTCGTAGCCGCGCAGCTCGATGTCGACCTCGTACGCCTGCGCGGCGGCGCTGCCCCAGCTCACCTCGATCACGCGGTCCGGGTCGCGCCGCGCCAGCCGCGCGAGGCTGCCGCAGTCGGCGCGATGCACCGAGACGCCGCGGCCCTTGGTGATGAAGCCGCGCACCGGGTCGCCGGGCAACGGCTGGCAGCAGCGCGCCAGCGTGGTCAGCAGGTTGCCGATGCCCTCGATGCTGAGCGCACTGTGGTCGAGCGTGGCGTGGCGCGAAGCCACCGGCGCGCTCGACTGGGTGACCTCCGGCTCCGGCGGCTGCGCCGCCTCCTGCAGCACGCGGGCGATCTGGCCGGGAGTGATTTCGCCCAGCGCCAGCGCGATCAGCAGCTCGTCATGGTTCTTCAGGTGGAAGTGCGCCGGCAGCTTGCCCACGTCCGCATTCGACAGTGCCAGCCGCTTCAGCTCGCGCTCGAACATGCTGCGGCCCACCGCGAGGTTCGCGTCGTGGGCGATGCGGCGGAACCAGGCGCGCACCTTGTCCTTCGCCCGCGCGGTGTTGAGGTAGCCGTGGTGCGGCGACAGCCAGTCGCGGCTGGGCTCGGCCACCTTCGCGGTGAGGATCTCCACCCGGTCGCCGCTTTGCGGCTGGTACGTCAGCGGCACGATGCGGCCGTTGACCTTGGCGCCGCGGCAGCGATGGCCGACCTCGGTGTGCACCTGGTAGGCGAAGTCCAGCACGGTGGCGCCGCGCGGCAGGTCGACCACCTCGCCCTTCGGCGTCAGCACGTAGACGCGATCCTCGAGCAGCTCGCGTCTGCAGCTCGGCGGCCAGCGTCGCTGTCCGTCGCCTCGCCGCGTGCTCCAGCAGCTTGCGCATCCAGGCGATGCTTCGCCTCGAACTCGGCGTCGCTGCGCCGCCTTCCTTGTAGCGCCAGTGCGCGGCCACGCCGAGTTCGGCCTGGCGCATGCATCTCGTGGGTGCGGATCTGCACTTCCAGGGTCTTGCCGGCTGGGCCGAGCACCGCGGTGTGCAGCGAGCGGTAGCCGTTCGCCTTGGGTCGCGCGATGTAGTCGTCGAACTCGCTCGGCAGCGGCACCCACAGCGCATGCACCACGCCCAGCGCGGCGTAGCAGTCGGTGACGTTGTCGACCAGCACGCGCACCGCGCGCAGGTCGTACAGCTCGCGAAAAATCGGCGCACCTTGCTGCTGCATCTTCTTCCAGATGCTGATAGATGTGCTTCGGCCGCCCGGCGATCTCGGCATCGATGCCGGCCGCCAGCAGCGCGCGCTACAGTTCGTCCAGCGAATCGCGGATGTAGCGCTCGCGATCGGCGCGGTGCTCGTCCAGCAGGTGCGCGATGCGGCGGTAGGTGTCGGGCTCGCAGGTAGCGGAACGCCAGGTCCTCCAGTTCCCACTTCAGCTGCCAGATGCCGAGCCGGTTCGCCAGCGGCGCGTGGATGTCGCGGGTCAGCCGGGCCAGCGCCTGGCGTTCGGCTTCCGATGCGGCCGCCGCCGCGCGCATCCGCGCCAGCTGCCGCGCCAGCAGCACGAAAACCACGCGCAGGTCGCGCACGATCGCCAGCAGCAGCCGGCGCAGGCCTTCGGCCGCGCCTTGCGGCGGCCGTTGCGCATGCAGCGCCCACACCTGCTCGGCCGCCTGCTGGCCGTCGACCAGCCGCTGCAGCTCGGCCGGCAGCTTCGCGCGCCGCTCCGCCCACAACGCGGGATCGACCCGCGCCAGCTCGAACCACAGCGCCGCCGCCTGGGTCCGCGCGTCGCAACCGAGCATGCCGAGCAGGTCCAGCACGTCGGCGCATTCGACCTGATCCACCACGCGGGTGGCGCAGGCATCCAGCGCGTCGGCCAGCACCGGCGGCAGCGCGCCGGCGCGGTCGCGCCACGACTGCAGGCCGGGGATGGCGATGGAAACGGCTTGAACCATGAAACGATCTTCCTCATCGAACGGCCAGCGGTGCCGCAGGCGTTGCGCTCGCTGCGGCTGGAGGGCATGTTCCGCCAATGCCTGGCGCGCGACCAGCTTACCGCGCAGAATCGGCGTTCGCCCGCGGCTGGCCGCCTTAAGGATTCGCAACCATGAAACCACGCTCGTTCCTGCTGTCCCCGTTCCTGCTGGCCCTGTCGTTGAGCAGCATGTCGCTGCATGCCCGGCAATCCATCGTGTTGCAGCAGAAAATGGGCGCCGCGGAATTCAGACAGGCGGGGTTGGACAAGCTCAGCCCGACCGAGCTGAAGCACCTGCAGCAATGGCTGGCGAACCACGCGACCGAACTGGCAGCGGCGGTACCGGCATCCGAGGCGACTTCCGCCAACGCGGCGGCGGACCAGCGTTCCAGCCGCAGCGGGGGCTGGTTCGGACATAAATCGGGTATCGCCGGCAAAACGGCCAACTCCACCGTCATCAGCCCGGTCGCCGGCAGTTTCAACGGCTGGCGGACGGGCAGCATCCTCATTTTGCAGAACGGCCAGAAATGGCGCGTCACCGACGACAGTTCGCTGACCGCGACCAAGCCGATCGACAGCCCGATGGCGACCGTGAAGCCAGGAGCGTTTGGCGGCTGGATGCTCAAGGTTGCGGGTTACAACACCAGCGCGCGGGTCGAGCCGGCGAACTGAGCCCGCCGTGCATCGTGCCGCTCCGGTCGACGTGCGGCTGAGCCGGCCGCCCCAGTCACCGCAGCGGCAAGCCGGTGTTCTGCCCCGAGACGCAAAGGCGCAGCAGGATCGACGCGCATATCGCCGGCCACCTCGACGGCTGGCATGGCCGTAGCCAGTTCACGCCGGACAACGGCCAGATGTGGGAGCAGGTCGGCACGGATACGCCTTCCTGCATGAGCTCGGACAATCCCGCGGCCAAGGTCAAGCCGTCGATGTTCGGCAACTGGCTGATGTACGTGGACGGCTGCAACGACAGCGCCCACGTCAAACGCGTGCGTTGACCGGAAGACTCAGCCCAGCGCCGCCAACGCCTTCGCCAGCCGCTTCGCCGAGACCGGTTCGGCGGTCTTCAGTTCCTGCGCGAACAGCGACACGCGCCATTCCTCGATCAGCCAGCGCAGCTCGGCCAGGTCCGCCGCATCGGCACCGGCGGCGCGGTGCTGCAGGTACGCGCGCCAGTACGGCATCACCTGCAGCATGCGTTGCTGGTCCTTCGCCGGGTCCTGGCGCAGCCGCTCGCCGCGCAGGCGCATCGCCTTGAGGTAACGCGGGTAGTGCGTGAGTCGTGCCGCCGGCAGCTCGCGCAGGAAGCCCGGCATGAGCAGCGCGTCGAACTGTTCACGCAGGTCGTCGTAGCTGGCGCGCGCGAAACCCATCAAGGGTGGCTGCAGCCATGGCTTCAGTTCGGCCTGCGCCTCGATGATCGGCTCGGCCAGCTTCAGCCGTTCGACGCCGGCGCCGAACAGCTCGCGCGAAAACTGTGCGCGCAGCTTTTCGAATGCGCCCGCCGTGCGCACGTCCAGCTCGTGCTGTTCGAGCAGGTCGCCGAAGCCGCCTTCGAGCAGATCCTCGCGCAGTCCATCGACACCACCGAGAGGTGCGTACTTCAGGGCCAGCGCATGACCGATCGGCAGGCGTCGGCGCGCCTGCTTCGCCTCGCTGACCAGTGCATTGCGCAGCAGCCGCACCACGCCTTGCCGGTGCGCGGCGCGCGCTTCGTCGCCGCGTTCGAACACGCGCAGCGCCACCGTCTCGCCCAGGTCGACCAGCGCCGGGAACGCGGTGAGGCCACCACTGGAACGCACCTGCGCGGGGATCTCCTCGAAGTCCCAGCTGGCCACGTCCTCACGGGTCAGCTCGATATCGGTCCTGCGCGAGAACGCCTCGCGCGCCTGTCCTTCCCATTGCCCGCGCAACGCGGCGAGATCGCGGCCGCTGGCCAGTGTTTTTCCATTCTCGTCGTGCAAGCGGTAACGCATGCGGAAATGTGCCGGCAAGTCGACGGCGGCGAACTCGGCCGCGTTCACGTCGACACCGGTGGCACGCTTCAGAAATACGGCCAGCGCTTTCGCCAGTGGCTCGTCACGCGGCGACTCGGCTTCGACGAACGCCCGCGCGAAGTCCGGCGCCGGCACGAAGTTGCGGCGCAGCGCTTTCGGCAGGCCGCGGATCAGTTCGGCCACCTTGTCGGCGAGCAGGCCGGGCACCAGCCATTCGCAGCGCGCGGCCGGCAACGCGTTCAACATCGCCAGCGGCAGGTGCAGGGTGACGCCGTCGGCTTCGTCGCCGGGGATGAAACGGTATTCGAGTTTGTAGCGCTGCAGCCGCTCCTGCGCATCCGGCAATTGCTCCGTGCATTGCTCTGCCTCCGGCATCCCTGCCGTCGCCTGCGCCCGCGGCACTCGGCCAGCCATGGCCGGCGGTGGAACTTCCAGGGTTGCGGGAAACGCCTTCGCATCCAGCCCTGCACCGCCGACCATCACGTCGTCCAGCGACCAGCGCAACGCCGCCTGCTCGGCCGGCCGCGCCTTGCGATACCACGCATCCAGTGCGCGGCTGCTGGCGATATCCTCGGGCAGCTTGCCTTCGAAGAAGGCGACCAGGTCATCCTCATGGCGGATCAGGCCTTCCCGACGCTGCTTCGCCTCGATGCCGAGAGCCTCTTCCAAAATGCGCTGGTTAGCGCGCACGAAGTCAACCCGGCTATCCATATCGCCGCGCACCAGTGCCTCGCGCAGGAAGATCGCGTGGGCCAGTGCGGGATCCTGCAGTTGGAAGGTGACCGGCCGTTTCTCCGCCAGCACCAGACCGAACAGGCTGACCTGCTCGTACGCCACCACGCAGCCGCGCTTCCTCGACCAGTGCGCGTCGCGGCAACTCGTGCGCAGCAGGTGCGCGGCCTGCTGCTCGATCCACAGCGGCTCGACGCGTGCGTTCGCCATGCCCCATACGCGCCCGCCCACGTCTAGGATCTGCGCGGAGAAGATCCAGTTCGGCGGCGCCTTCGCCAATGCCGAACCGGGAAAGACCTGGAATTTGCGCTCGCGCGTGCTGAGGTAGACGCCTTTCTCGTCCTTGCGGCCGACCTGGGTGGGCAGGCCGGCCAGGAGGCTGCGATGGATGTTTTCGTAGGCAGGATCGGGAACGGGGAACAGGGAACGGGGAACGGGCAGCTCTTCGTCGACCCTTCGCTGCTCCAGAGCCTTTGTCTTGATCTTTCTGGCGTCGGACGCTGAGGGCATGCCCTGCCGAGCACATTGCGTTCCCCGTTCCCCGTTCCCCGTTCCCCAAATTTCCTGCACCACCAGCAGCAACTGCCGATGCAGCTCGCGCCACTCGCGCATGCGCATGAAGCTGAGGAAATGCCGCGAACACCAGTCGCGCAGCTTCGACTGGGTCAGCTCCTCGTGGGCGTCGTGGTAGGCGCGCCACAGGTTAAGCACGCCGGCGAAGTCGGACTTCGGGTCGGCGAACACGGCGTGCGCGGCATCGGCCTGCTGGCGTGCATCGCCCGGGCGCTCACGCGGATCCTGGATGCTGAGGAAGGACACGATGGTGAGCAGCTCGCGCAGGGCATGCAGCCTCTCGCCTTCCACCAGCATGCGCGCCAGTTGCACGTCGATCGGCAATCGCGCCAGGGTATGGCCGATCGCAGTGAGCTTGCGCGCCTCGTCGATCGCGGAAATCTCGGTGAGCCGGCGGAAGCCGTCGGCGATCACGCGCGGGTCGGGCGCCTCCAGGAACGGAAACTCGTCGACCTCGCCCAGCTTCAGCGCCAGCATGCGCAGGATCACGTTGGCCAGCGACGAGCGCAGCAGTTCCGGATCGGTGAACGCGGCGCGGCCGGCGAAATCAGCTTCGTCGTAAAGGCGGTAGCAGACGCCCGGCCCCACGCGGCCGCAGCGACCCTTGCGCTGGTCGGCCGCCGCCTGCGAGATCGGTTCCACATGCAGTCGTTCGAGCTGGCTGCGCTGGCTGTAGCGCTTCACCCGCGCGGTGCCGGTGTCGATCACGTAGCGGATGCGCGGCACCGTGAGCGAGGTCTCGGCCACGTTGGTGGCCAACACCACGCGGCGCTTCACGCCGGGCTTGAACACGCGGTCCTGGTCGCCGGCGGAAAGCCGCGCGTACAGCGGCATGATCTCGGTCTCGCGGTATTGCCGGCGCGACAGCAGCTGGTGCGCGTCGCGGATCTCGCGTTCGCCGGGCAGGAACACCAGCACGTCGCCGCGCGGATCGTCGTGGGTGATCTCGTCGAGCACCGCGGCGATGTGCGAGATGGGGTCAGAGTCACTTTTCGCCCGCGAAAAGTGGCTCTGACCCCCGACCGGGCGCCAGCGCAACTCCACCGGATACGCGCGCCCTTCCACCTCGACCACCGGCGCGCCGCCGAAGTGTTCGGCAAAGCGCGCGGTATCGATCGTCGCCGAGGTGACGATGATCTTCAGCTCCGGCCGCTTCAGCGCCAGCCGCTTCAGGTAGCCGAGCAGGAAGTCGATGTTGAGGCTGCGCTCGTGTGCCTCGTCGATGATCAGGGTGTCGTAGGCGCTGAGCCACGGGTCACCCTGGGTCTCGGCGAGCAGGATGCCGTCGGTCATGAACTTGACCAGGCTGCGCTCGGACACCTGGTCGTTGAAGCGCACCTGGAAACCGACGATGTCGCCGACCTGCGTGCCGAGCTCCTCGGCCACGCGACGGGCGACCGAGCGCGCGGCCAGCCGGCGCGGCTGGGTGCAGCCGATCATGCCGGCTTCGCCGCGGCCGGCGGCGAGGCACAGCTTGGGCAACTGGGTGGTCTTGCCCGAGCCGGTTTCGCCGGCGATCACCACCACCTGGTGCTCGCGGATCAGCTTGATGATGTCCTCGCCGCGCGCGCTGATCGGCAGCGATTCGTCCAGCCGGATCGGCGGCTTGGCGGCCACCCGGGCGCGGCGTTTGGCCGCGGAGCGCTCGATATCCGCGAGCCATGCCGCAAGCCTGGTTTCGTCGGGTCGGCGCGACAACACACGCCAGCGACCCAGCAGGCGACCGAAGTCGCGGCTGGACACCGCATCCAGTTTCCGGCGCAGCTTGCGCAAGCCGGGATCGGCGGCGGGATCGGTAGCGGGCGGCTGGGCATCGTTCATCGGACCGCACATGATAGCCGCTGGCGATGCGCCGGCTTGATAGCCCCCGGCTATCGGCTGCATCGGAAGGATTCATTTCACCGCCACCGACCGACCCGATACTGTTCGCCCATGCAGTCAACCCGTCACAGGAAGGAGCAGCACATGGCCATTTCCATCGGTATCGCCAAAAAAAATCGCGAAGCGGTCGCCAAGCACCTGTCCAAACTGCTGGCCGACACCTACTCGCTGTACCTGAAGACCCACAGCTTCCACTGGAACGTCACCGGCCCGCAGTTCAACAGCCTGCACCTGATGTTCGAGACCCAGTACAACGAACTGTGGCTGGCCGCCGACGAAGTGGCCGAACGCATCCGCACCCTGGACGTCTTCGCGCCCGGCTCCTACAGCCAGTTCGCCAAGCTCAGCTCGATCAAGGAAGAACCCGGCGTTCCGGAATGGAAGGAGATGGTGAACCAGCTGGTCGAAGGCCACGAAGTGGCCGCCGCCACCGCGCGCGACACGCTCAAGGCCGCCAACGCCGCCGGCGACGACGGCAGCGCCGACATGGTCACCGGCCGGCTGATGGCGCACGAGAAAACCGCATGGATGCTGCGCTCGCTGCTGCGTTGAGCGCTGCCGGCAACGCCATGAAGAAACCAGGCATCGCGCCGGGTTTCTTCGTTTACAGATGCCGCGTCACGCAACATGGCACCGGTTCCACCGGCCTGGCCACGCTCGCGGCCGGCGTCGGCGCGGGCTGCATGGGGCAGCACGTAGCGCTGGTTGAAATGTGCTCCCGGCTCGCCGCTGCCGCTCCCGCTGCCGCGGCCGGCGAACCCTGTCCCCCCGAAAACTTCCGTCCCGGCTGACCTTGCGCTGACCGCGCCCGATGATCTTTAATTGAGCCCGATGCCATGGATTGGTTAAGCTCCTCGGGCTTTACCGCCTGTTGCGCAGGCTTCCTCCGGGGATTTTTTTGAGCGCCACCGCAGCAAACCACAACAGCCGGTACCCGCTGCTCACGGCGATCGTGCTCGCCCTGGTCGTGGCCGCGATGAACATCGGGCTGTGGTGGTACGGCAACCTGCCGCACGGCCCGGACGACTGGCACGGCAAGATCGGCGGCTTCTCGCTGTCGGTCTTCCAGCGCTACCAGAGCCCGTTCAAGCAGGATTACCCCAGCAGCGACGACATCGCCGCCGACCTGAAGCTGCTGCACAAGTACAGCGACCGGGTGCGCACCTACACGATGCAGCAGAACCCGCAGATCTACCGGCTGGCGCAGAACGAAGGCCTGAAGGTGATGGCCGGCGCCGAGATCGACAAGCGCCTGGACAACAACGAGCGCGAGCTCGAGCTGCTGATCGCCAAGGCGCGCGCCTACCCGGACACGATCACCCGCGTCATCGTGGGCAACGAGGTGCTGTTCCGCAACGATCTGCCTCCCGAGCAGATGATGCTTTACCTGGACCGGGTGCGCGCCGCCGTGCACCAGCCGGTGTCGATCGCCGAGCCGGACTACATCTGGCTCAAGTATCCCGAACTGGCCCAGCACGTGGATTTCATCACCATCCACCTGTTCCCGTTCTGGAACGGCATCGCGCGCAAGGATGCCGTGCCCGCCGCGCTGGGCGCCTACCAGCAGATCCGCCAGCGCTATCCGGACAAACCGGTGGTGGTCGGCGAGATCGGCTGGCCATCGAACGGCGACCGCCACGAGTATGCGGACCCCTCGGTCTCCAACGAGGCGATCTTCATCCGCGACTGGATGAACGCGGCCAAGACCGCGCACATCGACTACTACCTGCTGGAAGCGTTCGACCAGCCGTGGAAGGAAAACCTGGGCGAAGGCCGCACCGGCGCGTACTGGGGCACGTTCAACGCCGACCGCCAGATGAAGTTCCCGCTGACCGGCCCGGTCACCGAAGACACCGCGTGGCCGTGGAAGGCGATCGCAGCGAGCCTGCTGGCACTGCTGCCGATGATCTTCTTTGCCCGCCGCTTCAGCCGCTTCAAGCTGATGGGGCGGCTGTTCTTCTGCATGCTGATCCAGCTGGCCTGCGGCCTGATCACCTGGTCGGCCACGCTGCCGTTCAACTTCTACCTGAGCTGGGTCGACTGGACCATGCTCACGCTGTTGTTTCCGGCACAGATCGCGATCCTGGCGATCCTGCTGATCAACGGCTTCGAGTTCACCGAGGTGCTGTGGCGGCGCGAGTGGATCCGCCATGCCGGCATGCTCACGCCCGATCCGCCCGAGAAGCAGCCGTTCGTGTCGATCCACCTGGCCTGCTACAACGAGCCGCCGGAGATGGTGATCGTCACGCTCGATTCGCTGGCCGCGCTGGACTACGCGAACTTCGAAGTGCTGGTGATCGACAACAACACCAAGGACCCTGCGGTGTGGCAGCCGGTGCAGGCGTACTGCGAAAAGCTGGGCAAGCGCTTCCGCTTCTTCCATCTGGAACCGTGGCCCGGCTACAAGGCTGGCGCGTTGAACTTCGGTCTGAAGGAAACCGACCCGCAGGCGGACGTGGTGGCGGTGATCGACGCCGACTACGAAGTGCGCGCCGACTGGCTGGCCACCCTCACCGGCTACTTCCACGACCCGAAGGTGGCCGTGGTGCAGTGCCCGCAGGCGCACCGCGAGTTCGAGCACAACGCGTTCCGCCGGATGACCGCGTGGGAATACGACGGCTTCTTCCGCATCGGCATGCACCATCGCAACGAGCGCAACGCGATCATCCAGCACGGCACCATGACGATGGTCCGGCGCAGCGCGCTGGAAGGCACCGGCGGCTGGTCCGAATGGACGATCTGCGAGGACGCCGAGCTGGGCCTGCGCCTGATGCACGCCGGCTACGAGCTGGTCTACGTCGACGAGCTGATGGGCAAGGGACTGACCCCGGCCGACTTCAAGGCGTACAAGAGCCAGCGCTACCGCTGGGCGTTCGGCGCGATGCAGATCCTCAAGGGACGCTGGAGCTGGATGACCGAACGCGGCCCGCTCAGCGCCGGCCAGCGCTTCCACTTCCTCACCGGCTGGTTCAGCTGGTTCGCCGATGCGCTGCACCTGATCTTCACCCTGATGGCGCTGTTCTGGACCGCCGGCATGGTCGCCTACCCGCAGTACTTCAGCCTGCCGATGCAGCTGTTCCTGATCCCGGTGATCGGCTTCTTCTTCGCCAAGGCGATCTTCGGCATCGTGCTGTACCGCGCCCGCGTGCCGTGCGGCTGGTACGACACGCTGATGGCGTCGCTGGCCAGCATGGGCCTGTCGCACGCGATCGCGCGCGGCATCCTGCATGGGCTGACCCGCGAGAAGACCTCGTTCGTGGTTACCGCCAAGAGCCGGCGCCTGGGCGGCAGCAACTTCGCCGCGTTTGCACCGGTGCGCGAGGAGCTGCTGATGGCGATCGCGCTGGGTTTGTGCATCGTCGGCATGGCGCTGGACTACGGCACGCGCTACATCGAAGGCACCTTGTGGATGTTCATCCTCGCCGCGCAGTCGATCCCGTACGTCTCGGCGGTCATCGGCGCGTGGATCGCCCACCGGGCGGGCGACAAGGCCGGTTGATGCGAGCTTCGCCCGCATCAACAAATCAAGAACGGCGCTCTGGTTCTGGTGCCGCAATGACGCAGCCGATGTTCATACGAAGCCAACACCAACTTCGGTAAGCTGCCCTCACCCCGTGAAGCTCCCCGCAAGGACGGAACCCCACGCATGCGCCGCACCCCCCGACGCCTGAGCCTCCTGCTGCTGCCGCTGTTGCTGCTGGCACCACAGGCCCACGCCGGGGTGCGATTGACGGTGGACGGCGTCGAGGACCCGCTGAAGGCGGCGGCGATCGCCGGCGTGGAGCTGTCGCAATACGCCACCCGCGAAGTCAGCGATGCGCAGGTGCGACGCCTGTACGAGCGCGCCCCCGGCCAGGTGAAATCCGCGCTGGAACCGTACGGCTACTACGACGCCACCGTCACCGGCGACCTGCAGCAGGTCGGCAAGGACTGGCAGGTGACCCTGCACGTGCAAGCGGGCGAGCCGGTCAAGGTCACCGCCGTCGAGGTGCAACTGGACAAGGAGGCAGCACAGCTCGCCCCGCTGCGCCGCGCGAAGCGCGCGATCGAACGTCTCAAGGACAAGCCGCTGAACCACGGTGCCTACGACGCGGCGCGCGACGCGCTCGGCGCGCAGCTCACCGCCAACGGCTTCCTCGACGCCCGCCTGCTCACCCACCGGGTCGAAGTCACCCGCGCCAACCACAGCGCGGCGGTCAGGCTGGCGTGGCAGGCCGGCCCGCGTTACCGCTACGGCAAGGTGCACTTCGACGGCTCGCAGTTCATGGACGGCTTCCTCGACCGCTACGTGCCGTTCAAGTCCGGCGACTACTTTTCGCAGGACCAGCTGCTGGAGCTGCAGCAGGCGCTGAACGGCGCGGACTACTTCGCCGTGGTCAACGTGCTGCCGGACGTGGACGAGGCGAAAAACGGCGTGGTCGACGTCACCGTGCAGCTGGCGCCGGCCAAGCGCACGATCTACACCGGCGGCCCGTTCATCGGCACCGACACCGGGTTCGGCGTGCGCGGCGGGATGGAACGGCGCTGGGTGAACCGGCGCGGGCACAAGTGGAAGAACGAACTGGTGGCGGCGCAGAAGCTGAAGACACTGTCCACGCTGTACTCGATCCCCCTGCCCGGCGACAACCAGCGCAGCTACAACGTCGGCGCGAACTTCCGCGACGCCAACACCGCCACCTCGCAATCGCGCACGCTGGAACTGGTCGGCAACGAAACCCGCCAGTGGCACGGCTGGACCCGCAGCCTGGGCGTGCATGCACTGTCCGGCACGTTCACCGTGGGCAAGCGCGGCAACGAACCGGACAACGCGCCCGGCATCGAGCACGGGCGAAGCACGCTGGTGTTCGGCGAGGCCGCGCTGACGCGCAAGAAGGCCGACAGCCCCGATTTCGTGCGGCGCGGCTGGCTGCTCAGCGTGGCCGCGCGCAGCACCGCCGGCAACCTGCTGTCCGACGCCAGCTTCAGCCAGGTTATCGCCGACGCGAAATGGATCCGCGCGCTCGGCACGCGCAGCCGCAACCGGGTGATCCTGCGCGGCAGCGCCGGCATGACCTGGACCAACGGCTTCGCCGCGTTGCCGCCGCAACTGCGCTTCTTCGCCGGCGGCGACCGCTCGGTGCGCGGCTACGGCTACCAGTCGATCGGCCCGCGCAACAGCACCGACCGCGTCATCGGCGGCCACAACCTGCTGGTCGCCAGCACCGAGATCGAACACTACTTCACGCGCAACTGGGGCATGGCGGCCTTCGTCGACGCCGGCAATGCCTTCAGCGGCACCGACTACCGCCCGAAGCTCGGCGCCGGCCTCGGCCTGCGCTGGCGCTCGCCGGTGGGCATGATCCGCGTCGACCTGGGCACGCCGATCCACGACGATCGCGCGCACGGCATCCAGCTGCACCTGGTGATAGGGCCGGATCTGTGAGCGGTCGCCGCAGGCGGCTGCTCACAGGCGATCCACGGATGGATCGCGCGAGCATCGACCACGGCGTGGTCGATGCGGCGGAGCCGGGTCCGTGCAACGGACTCGGCGGGTTGCAAAAGGGCAGGACTGCCCTTTTGCAACTTTGAGTAAAAGACGGGATCCCGAAAGGCAAAAGACGCAATCACTGAGGAAAAACGGCAGGCATCGGATTCATGAAGTGGTTCAAGCGCATCGCCATCGCATTCGCCGCACTGCTGCTGCTCGTGGCGGCGGCACTGTGGTGGCTGCTCGGCACCGGCTCCGGCCTGCGCTTTGCGCTGGCGCGGGCGCAGGCCGCCACCGACGGCGCGCTGCAGGTGCACCAGGCACAGGGCCGCCTGCTCGGCCCGCTCGACCTGGCCGGCATCCGCTACGACGACGGCAAGGGCACCGTGGCGACCGTGGCAAAGGCGCATCTGGACCTGCGCTTCTGGCCGCTGCTGGCCAAACGCCTGCATGTACTCGCACTGGACATCGATGGCGTCGAGGTCGCCCTGCCGAAGCCGTCGGAGACGGCCTCACCCGGCTCCGGCAGCTTCTCGTTGCAGCCGCCGATCGAACTGGTCCTCGACCGCGTGCACGTGGGCACGGTGAAGCTGACGCAGGACGGCCAGCCGCTGTTCGCTTCCAACCGGCTCGACCTGGCCGGCAGCTGGACCCACCGCGGCATCGAACTCGACCGGCTCGCCCTGCAGGCGCCGGAAGGCCATGTCGATCTCGCCGGTACGCTGGCGATCGGCAAGGGCTACCGGGGCGACGGCAAGGCCGACTTCGCGTGGAAGGTCGGCGATACCGACCATGCCGGCAACCTCGTCGCGCACAGCGACGGCAAGCAAGCGCATCTCGACCTCAAGCTCGGCGCACCGACCGCCGCCCAGCTGCAACTGGATCTGAGCCAGAGCGGCGACTACGCCTGGAGCGGCAGGCTCGATGCGCCGCGTTTCGACCCGAAGCCCCTGCTCGGTGACAGCTCGTTGAAGGCGCTGGCGGTTGCCGTGCAAGGTCATGGCGACCGCTACGGCGGCACGCTCGATGGCCGGCTCGATCTCAACGACTACCAGCTGCTGCTGCAGCCGCTGCGCGCGCAGTTCAGCCACGACTTCGACACGCTGACCCTGCAGCAGCTCCAGCTCGGTTCGCCGCAGATCAAGGGCAGCGTGGAAGCCAGCGGCACCGTGCAGCTGGCCGCCAAGCCGCTCAGCGCCGCGCTCGACATCCGCTGGAACGACCTGTTGCTGCCGGCGGATCTGGTCGGCCAGGCGCTGGCCAGCCACGGAGCGCTCAAGGCCAGCGGCAGCGCCGACAACTACCACGCCGAAGGCGACGTCGATATCGGTCCGCCGGGCAAACTCGCGAAACTGGCGCTGAACCTCGACGGCACGCCGCAACAGGTCACCCTGCACACGCTGGCGCTGAAGCAGCCGCAAGGCGGCCTGCAGGCCCGCGGCACGCTGACCCTGCAGCCGGCCCTGGCGTGGCAGGCCGAAGCGACCGCCGACCAGCTCGATCCCGGCCAGCTGTTCGCCGGCTGGAACGGCGCCCTGGATTTCGATGTCGCCAGCAACGGCAGCCTGCCGAAAGACGGCCCCGACGCCACGCTGGAAATACGCCGGCTGGCGGGCAAGCTGCGCGAGCGCGCGGTCAGCGGCCACGGCAAGCTGCACCTGTCGTCCCATGAAGTGGTCGACGGCCAGCTCGATCTGGCCTCGGGCGGAAGCACGGTGAAACTGGATGCCCGCCCCGGCGCCAGCAACGATGCGGACCTGCAACTGGCGATCGCCTCCCTGGGCGACTGGCTGCCGGATGCGAGTGGCCGTCTGGACGGCCATTTCAACATCCGCGGCATGCGGCCGAAGCTCGGCATCAACGGCCAGCTGCACGGGCAGTCGCTGGCCTGGCGGCAGCAGAAGGCGGATACGCTGCAGTTGATCGTGGGCATCCCCGACATCAGCCACCCGGCCGGAAAACTCGATCTGCAAACGAGCAACGTGACCCTGCAGGGCCTGCTGTTCCAGCATCTCGGCCTGCTGGCCGAGGGCAGCCAGGGCGATCACCAATTGCGCGTGGATGCTCGTGGCAGCCAGCTCTCCGGCGAGCTCGCCCTGCACGGGGCGCTGAAGGGATCGACGTGGAACGGCACGCTGTCCGCGCTGAACCTTGAGCCGCAGGGCATGCCCGGCTGGCGTCTGCAGCGACCGTCGCAACTGAGCTACAACGACGGCGCGATGAGCCTGTCCGAGCTGTGCCTGACGGCCGGCGATCCGCAACTGTGCGTGGCCGCGAAACAGGACAAGCCGGGCAACCTCGACGCCAGCTACCGGCTGCAGGCGCTGCCGCTGGCGCTGCTGCTGAACGCCACCGGCAACGCCGACCTGCCGATGCGCGCCGACGGCGTCATCAAGGGCAGCGGCAGGATCCGCCGCAGCGCCACCGGTGCGCTCAGCGGCAACGCCTCGCTCAGCTCCGCGCAGGGCAGCGTCAGCTACACCGACCGCGCCGACGAACCGCTGCTGCGCTACGACCGGCTGCGCGTGGACGCCGACCTTGCGCCGGCCGGCCAGCGCATCGCCGTGCATGGCGGGCTCGACGACGGCGGCCGCATCGACGGTCAGGTCACGATCGGCGGCGCGCAGCGGACCCTGGGTGGCCAGCTCGACCTGCGCCTGAACAACCTCGCCTTCGTCGAGCTGTTCAGCAGCGAGGTGGCCAGCGTCAAGGGCGGCGCCGACGGCAATTTCCGCTTCGGCGGCACGCTGGAGCAACCCGCGGTCACCGGCCAGGCGAACGTGCGCGGCTTCGCCGCCGAAGTACCGTCGGCCGGGCTCAGGCTGAGCCAGGGCCAGCTCACGGTCAGCACCAGCGACGCGCGGCAGTTCCTGATCCGCGGCAGCGTGCAATCGGGCAAGGGCAGCGTGGCGATCGACGGCAACGCCGGCCTCGGTGCCGACGCCCGGGCCAGCTTCACACTCAGGGGCAGTCAGTTCACCGCCGCCGACATCCCCGCCGCCAGGGTGGTGATCTCGCCCGACCTGACCGTGAAGCAGGACGCCGACGGCATCGACATCGGCGGCGCGCTCGGCATCGACAGCGCCGACGTGAACGCCGAGAAATTGCCCGGCGCCGGCGCCACCCAGGCCTCGCCCGACGTGGTGGTGGTCGATGAAAGGCAGCAGCAACAGGCCGCCAGCAGGCTGCCGATCCGTGCCCTGGTCAAGGTGGATCTCGGCCGCAAGACGCACGTCGTCGGCATGGGTCTGGACGGTCGCGTCAGCGGCGTGCTTACGGTGGTCGAACGCTCCGGCCGCGCCACCATGGGCCAGGGCCAGATCGCGGTGGACGGCACCTATCGCGCCTACGGCCAGAACCTGCAGATCCAGCGCGGCCAGCTGCTGTTCGCCAGCACGCCGATCGACAACCCGGGCCTGAACATCCGCGCGGTACGCAAGCTCAACCCGAACGCCACCATCGACGAAGGCCAGGAAGTGGGCCTGCTGGTCTCCGGCACCGCGCAGCGGCCGATCCTCACGGTGTTCTCCAACCCGGTGATGGAGCAGTCCGACGCGCTGTCCTACCTGGTCACCGGCAAGCCGCTGTCGCAGGTGAAGGGCGGCGAAGGCGACATGGTGGGCGCGGCGGCGCAGGCGCTCGGCTCGGCTGCCGGCGACCTGCTGGCCAAGAGCATCGGCTCGAAGCTGGGCGTGGACGACGTCGGCGTGTCCAGCAACGAGGCGCTCGGCGGCAGCTCGGCGTTCACCGTGGGCAAGTACCTGTCGCCGCGGCTGTACCTCAGCTACGGCGTGGGCCTGTTCGAGCCGGGCGAGGTGATTACCCTGCGCTACCGCCTCGGCCGGCGCTGGAACTTCGAGGCGCAGCAGGCCACCGAATTCAGCCGCGCCAGCTTCAACTACCGCATCGAGAAATGATGGCGGGGGCGTCGGCGGCGTAGTCCATAGGTCATGCACACAAGGCCGCCGCGGCGGACTATCGTGGGCGCTTCCAAACGCAAGGGAACGACCATGCAACGCATGCGATGGGTACTGACGGCGGCGATCCTGTGCAGTCCGGCGGCATGGGCGGCGACACCGGCGAGCCAGCCTTCCGGCATCGACCTGGCCGGGATCGACCACGGCGTGAAGCCGGGCGACGACTTCTTCCGCTACGCCAACGGCGGCTGGCTGAAGACGGCGCAGATTCCTGCCGACCGCTCCAGTACCGGTACCTTCCTCAAGGTGTTCGAGCAGGCCGAGAAGAACACCGCAGAACTGATCCGCAACGCGGGCACCGGCCATCCGGCCGCCGGCAGCAACGCGCGCAAGATCGCCGACTACTACGCCGCCTGGATGGACACCGCCGCGATCGAGCGGCACGGGCTGGCGCCGCTCGAGCCGGAGCTGGCGCAGATCGACGCGATCGCCTCGCGCGCCGACCTGGCGCGCGTGCTGGGCAGCCGCCTGCGTGCCGACGTCGACCCGGTCAACGCCACCAACTACCACACCGGGAACCTGTTCGGCCTGTTCGTGACGCAAGGCCTGCAAGATCCCTCGCGCAACCTCGCCTACCTGCTGCAGGGCGGCCTGGTCATGCCCAGCCGCGACTACTACCTGTCCGACGACGCGCACATGGTCGCGACCCGCGCCAGCTACCGGACCTACATCGGCGCGCTGCTGAAGCAGGCCGGCATGGCCGATGCGGAAGCGAAGGCCAAGACCATCCTCGACCTGGAGACGAAGATCGCCACGGCGCAGGCGAGCCTGCTCGACAGCGAGGACGTGCACAAGGCGAACAACCTGTGGCGCACGGCCGACTTCGCGCAGAAGGCGCCGGGGCTGGACTGGGCCGCGTACTTCAAGGCCGCCGGCCTGGACGGCCAGCCGCAGATCGACGTGTGGCAGCCGGGCGCCATTACCGGCCTGTCCGCGCTCACCGAATGCGC
>CAVPQF010000043.1:0-33633 GCA_963707225.1 uncultured Gammaproteobacteria bacterium | reverse complement strand
CTTGCAGTGGGACGGCAGCTTGCACCGGCAACTGGAAACCGTGCGTCTGGTGTTCATGCCCATCGTCAATCCTGGCGGCATGGCGCTGGGCATGCGCGCCAACCCGAACGGTGTCGACCTGATGCGCAATGCCCCGGTGCAAGCCACCGAGCCGGTGCCGTTCATGGTGGGTGGCCAGCGCATCAGGGCGGGGCCTGCCCTGGACCCGTGATCAAGGACAAGGCAATGGAACTTGTGCTGCCGGAGCTGATCGGCGGCTCGGCCGACCTGGCCGGCTCCAACCTGACCAAATGGAAGGGCAGCCTCGACGCCGCCACCGGCGACAGCGCCGACGGCAAGGGCAACTACGTCTACTACGGCGTGCGCGAATTCGGCATGACCGCGATCGCCAACGGCCTGGCCCTGCACGGCGGTTTCATTCCGTACGACGCCACCTTCCTGGTGTTCTCCGACTATGCGCGCAACGCGGTGCGCATGAGCGCGCTGATCCCGGCGCACGCGATCCACGTCTACACGCACGACTCGATTGGCCTGGGCGAGGACGGCCCGACACATCAGCCGGTGGAGCACATGGCGAGCCTGCGCTACATCCCGAACAACCAGTTGTGGCGCCCGTGCGACGCGGTGGAATCGGCCGCGTCGTGGAAGGCCGCGATCGAGCGCAAGGGCGCACCGTCGTGCCTGATCTTCTCGCGGCAGAACCTCAGGCATCAGCAGCGCAGCGAACAGCAGGTGGCCGACATCCTGCGCGGCGGCTACGTGCTGTCCGACCCGCTGGACACGAAGTTCCAGGCGATCCTGATCGCCACCGGCTCGGAAGTGGAGCTGGCGATGGAAGCCTCGCGCGCGCTGGCGCAGCAGGGCGTGGCCGTGCGCGTGGTGTCGATGCCGTGCACCGAAGTGTTCGACGCGCAGCCGCTGGAATACCGCGAAGGCGTGCTGCCGCTCTGGTGCCGCGCCCGCGTGGCGGTGGAAGCAGCCACCGCCGACTTCTGGCGCAAGTACGTGGGCCTGGATGGCGAGGTGGTCGGCATGAGCACGTTCGGCGCCTCGGCCCCCGCGCCGCAGCTGTTCGAGCACTTCGGTTTCACCGTCGCGCATGTGGTCGATGCAGTGAAGCGCACGATTCGCTGAGCGCAAAGGCATCGGTAGGGCGGGCACTGCCTGCCCGCCACTCTGCCTCACCCGTCGCCCGAAACGAAAAGCCGGCGGACAGTGTCCGCCCTACGGGGCGGTCGCCGGAATTTCCAGCAAGGTGGCGAGTTCGTCGGGGGTCGCAGCGATCGCGCTGGCCCCGGCCTGCTCCAGTTCCGCGCGGCTGCCGAACCCCCACAGCACGCCGATCCCGCGCACCCGGTTGACCACGGCGCCGTCGATGTCGAAGTGGCGGTCGCCGATCATCACCGTGTGTGCCGGGTCGGCGCCAAGATCCGCCAATGCCTCGGCGATCATCGTGGCCTTCTCGCTGTGCGCGCTGTCCGGGTGCGGGCCGTACAGGCGCAGGAAGGCGTCGCCGAACGGCAGGTGGGCGATGATCGGCGCGGCGTGGCGGTGCGGCTTGCTGGTGACCACCGCAAGCTGGTGGCCGGCGCCGCGCAGCCGCTCGATCAGCCACTCGATGCCCGGATAGATCTCGTGCTCGCGCCAGCCCAGCGTATTGAAGCGCTCGTGGTAGTACGCGACGGCGGCCTCGATGCGTTCGGCATCATGGTCCAGCAGCGGCGCGAAGCTGTGCCGCAGCGGCGGCCCGATCCAGCGGCGCAGTTCCGCATGCGCCGGCGCCGGCACATCGAGTTTCGCCAGCGCATGCTTCACGCAGGCGGTGATGCCGTGCTCGGAATCGATCAGGGTGCCGTCGAGGTCGAACAGGCAGAGCATTACTTGGCGGCTCGCGCCTTCAACGCGGTGACCGCCGGCAGTTCCTTGCCTTCGAGGAATTCCAGGAAGGCGCCGCCGCCGGTGGAGATGTAGGAGACCTGGTCGGCGATGCCGTACTTGTCGACTGCGGCCAGGGTGTCGCCGCCGCCGGCGATCGAGAACGCCTTCGACGCGGCGATCGCGCGCGCCAGCGTTTCGGTGCCCTTGCCGAACGCGTCGAACTCGAACACGCCGACCGGGCCGTTCCACACCACGGTGCCGGCCTTGGCGATCAGCGCGGCGTACATGTCGGCGGTCTGCGGGCCGATGTCCAGGATCATCTCGTCGTCAGCGACCTGGTCGACCGGCTTCACCGTGGCCGGGGCCTGCGCGGAGAACGCCGGTGCCACCACCACGTCGACCGGCATTGGCACCTCGGCGCCGCGGCGTTTCGCGTCGGCCAGCACCTTCTTCGCGGCGTCGATCAGGTCCGGCTCGTACAACGAGTTGCCGACCGAATGGCCCATCGCGGCGATGAAGGTGTTGGCGATGCCGCCGCCCACGATCAGCTGGTCGACCTTGCCGATCAGGTTGTCCAGCAGAGTCAGCTTGGTCGACACCTTGGAGCCGGCCACGATCGCCAGCAGCGGATGCGCCGGGCGCTCCAGCGCCTTGCCCAGCGCGTCGAGTTCGGCGCTCAGCAACGGGCCGGCCGCGGCGATCGGGGCGTACTTGATCACGCCGTGGGTGGAAGCCTGGGCGCGGTGCGCGGTGCCGAATGCGTCCATCACGAAGATGTCGCACAGCGCGGCATATTTCTTCGCCAGCGTGTCGTCGTCCTTGCCCTCGCCGACGTTCATGCGGCAGTTTTCCAGCAGCACCACCTCGCCCGCGGCCACTTCCACGCCGTTGACCAGGTAGTCGGCCACCAGCCGCACCGGCTGGTCGAGCTTGCTGCTCAGCCACAGCGCCACCGGCGCCAGCGAGGACTCGGCATCGAACTGACCTTCCTTCGGGCGGCCCAGGTGTGACATCACCATCACTTTCGCGCCGGCGTCGCGGGCGGCCCGGATGGTGGGCAGGGCGGCGTCGAGGCGCTGGGTCGAGGTGATCCGGCCGCGGTCGTCGATCGGCACGTTCAGGTCTTCGCGGATCAGCACGCGCTGGTCGCGCAAATCGAGGTCGTTCATGCGGATGACGGACACGGCGGAACTCCGGTAGTGGATCGGGAACGGCCCGGATGGGCGGCAACCGCTTATTGTCCGGTCCGCCGGGTACCGATGCAAATGTTCATGGGCCCGGGGCGCGCGTTGCGGCGCGCCCTGGGCCCGGTCCACACTGTGTCAAACTGTGGTTATCCGTCAGGGGGGATGGCTCATGGCTAGCGGGTTGGTGCTCTACGGCTACTGGCGTTCCAGTGCCGCGTATCGCGTGCGCATCGCGCTGAATCTGAAGGGCCTGAGTTACGAAACGCAGCCGGTGCACCTGGTGCGCGACGGCGGCGAGCAGCATGCGCCGGACTATCGCGTGCTCAATCCGCAGGAGCTGGTGCCGTGCCTGTGCGACGGCGACCGGGTGATCACCCAGTCGCTGGCGATCATGGAGTACCTCGACGAGACGCACCCGGAACTGGAGACTGCCCTGTTGCCGGTCGATGCCCGCGGACGCGCCCAGGTGCGAGCGCTGGCGATGGCGGTGACCTGCGACATCCACCCGCTGGGCAACCTGCGCGTCCTGCAGCAGCTCGAGGCGCAGTTCGGCGCCAGCGAGGAGCAGCGCGCGGAGTGGTCGCGGCACTGGATCGACACGGGCTTCCGGGCGATCGAGGTGATGCTGGGCGACAACGTGGCGACCGGCCGCTATTGCCATGGCGAAACGCCGAGCATGGCCGATGCCTGCCTGATACCGCAGGTCTACAACGCGCTGCGCTGGAAGCTGCCGATGGACGATTACCCGATCATCTCGCGCATCTACCGGTCCTGCAACGAGCTGGAAGCGTTCCAGCGCGCGGCACCGGAAGCGCAGCCGGATGCTCCGCAAAGCGAGAAGTGAGTGAAGAGGAGTGAGAAGCGAGAGAGAGCAGGGTGAGGCGGGTTGTGCCGTCTCTCATTCCCCACTCCTCTTCACTCACTCCTTGGCTTTCAGAACCCCATGCCGTACGGGTCGTTGCCGACCAGTTCCTCGTTGCTGTTGCCGCCTTCGGCGAGGCGGATCTTCAGCGCCAGGCCGTCGCGCGAGTCGGACTTGTTGAGCGCTTCGTCCAGTTCCACGCGGCCTTCCTTGTACAGCCGGTACAGCGACTGATCGAAGGTCTGCATGCCTTCCTGCAGGCTGCGGTCCATCGCTTCCTTGATCTCGTGGATCTGGCCGCGACGGATCATGTCGCGGATCAGCGGGGTGTTCAGCAGGACCTCGGCGGCCGGGATGCGCCGGCCGTCCTTGCCGATCACCAGGCGCTGGCTGATCACCGCGCGCAGGTTCAGCGCCAGGTTCATCAGCACGTTCTTGTGCGCCGACTCGGGGAAGAAGTTGAGGATGCGTTCCAGCGTCTGGTCGGCGTTGTTCGAGTGCAGCGTGGCCAGGCACAGGTGGCCGGTCTCGGAGAACGCGATCGCCGCTTCCATCGTGTCGGTGTCGCGGATCTCGCCGATCATGATCACGTCCGGCGCCTCGCGCATCGCGTTCTTCAGCGCCTCGTGGTAGCTATGCGTGTCCAGCCCCACCTCGCGCTGGTTGACGATCGAGCGCTTGTGCCGGTGCAGGTATTCGATCGGATCCTCGATGGTGAGGATGTGGCCGGGCGAGTTGGTGTTGCGCTGGTCGATCATCGCCGCCAGCGTGGTCGACTTGCCCGAGCCGGTGGCGCCGACCACCAGGATCAGGCCCCGCGGCTCCATGATCAGGTCGCGGAAAATGCCGGGCAGCTGCAGCTGGTCGATGCTGGGGATCTCGCTCTTGATCGCGCGGATCACCATGCCCACTTCGCCGCGCTGCTTGAACACGTTGATGCGGAAACGGCCGGCTTCCTTCACTGCCAGCGCCATGTTCAGCTCCAGGTCGCGTTCGAACTGCGGTACCTGGCCCTCGTCCATCAGCGAATAGGCGATCTTCTTGACCATGCCGCTGGGCAGGCCGGTATTGCCCAACGGATACAGCTTGCCCTCGACCTTGATATTCACCGGGGCGCCGGTGGACAGGAACATGTCCGACGCACCCTTGTCTACCATAAGCTTGAGGAAGTAACCGATGTCCACGAATGACCCCTGTTTGCGAAATGCGCGTTGCAATGGTGGATTATGCCCGCCCACAATACGCTGCGACACACCATGAGGAATGTGATGTACATCTTTTCCCCGTCGGCCGAATCCCCGCGCCGCATCCGCACGGCCACGGCCATCCTGGTGCTGGCCCTGACGCTGGCCGGCTGCGCCTCGGTACCGCCGCCGAATGACTCGATGAACCAGGCGCAGAACCAGTTGCAGATGGCCCGCGATGCAGGCGCGGCGGACTATGCGCCGGTCGACCTGGGCTTTGCGCAGGACAAGTTCCGGCAGGCACAGGCGGCGATGGCCGAACGCAAGTACGCCGACGCGGCGAGCCTGGCCGAAGAGTCGCGGGCCGACGCCGAGCTGGCCCAGGCCAAGGCCCGGCTGGGCGCAGCGCGGGCGCAGATCCAGAGCAAGGTGCAGGAAAACACCCGCCTGCGCCAGCAGGGCGAACAGGCCGAGGCAGCCGCCCGGACGCAGGACGCGGCCCCGGCACAACCCTCGTCCAGCGCGCCGCCGACCGAGGACATGCCGGCGCCGTCGTCGTCGATCCTGTCCGCGCCGCCGGCCGACGGTTTCCAGACCGTGCCCGACACCGTCCAGCAACCTGCCGCGAACCCCCGGGGAGGCCAGCCATGAAGCGCTCCACCGCCATTCTTGCCGCGATCGTGCTGGCACTGGCCGGCTTCGGCACGGCGCACGCCCGGCAGGACGACATCGACATCAACCGCCTGGCCGGCAGCCTCAACCAGCTCGCCAACGATCCCGGCATGGGCAACTACGCGCAGGCCGAACAGGCGCGCGCCCGCGACGCGATCAACCGGCTCGCCCAGGCGAGTTCGCGTGAGCGCCCGCACGCGCTGTACCTGGCCGAACGCCGGGTCGACCTGGCCAAGACCGCTGCACAACTGCAGGACGCCCAGATCAAGCTGACCCAGCTCGATCGCGAGCACGACCAGATCCTGCTCGAGAACAGCCGGCGTGATGCGGAACTGGCGCGGCGCGAGCTGGAACGCCAGCGCCTGCAATACCAGCTGGCGCAGGAAGAGTCCGCCCGGCTGCAGGCGCAAGGGCTGGAATATTCGCAGGCCGCCGAGCAGGCGCGTGCCGAAGCCGATCGCGCGAAAAAGCTGGCGGCGGCGCAGAGCAAGGTGGCCCGGGCCGCCCGTCGCCAGGCCGAGCTGGCCGCCCAGGCAGCCAAGGCGATGCGTTCGCAGATGGAAGACGCCGACAAGCCCGCCCAAGCGACCCCGGACACGTCGAAGCAGCACCCCTGAGCCGCGTCCGGCAGGGCGCCGCGTGCGCCCTGCCGGCCTTCCGGACGGGGAACGCCGGGGCTACCTGCGGGCCAATGTAAAATACTGTTTTGACAGATTTTTCACGAAAACCTGCAGGCTTCCGTGAAGGGTCTTCGAAAGGCTTGCAGGCCCCTGAGCGGGGGAGTAGGGTCAAAGCCCCACGAGGCATCCAGGCCTCGTGGGCACTGACCCGAACCATGCGCTTATCCCACGCTTCCATGCTTCCCCTGCGTCCCGGTCACCCGGCGTGGGCGGTGGGGTGCGCGCATGCGTTCACCGTCTGCGGATGCTCCTGTCGCAACCGCACGTCAACTCGCGAGGAGGTCGGATCATGTTTGAAAACCAGCAGCGTGACGATGTCGAGGCATTGATGAAGGCCGATGCCGAATTCCGGCGGCTCTACCAGCACCACCGCGAACTCGACAGCAAGGTGCACGACGCCGATATCGGCGTGCTGCCCATCGACGACGTCACTCTCGCCAGCATGAAGAAGGAGAAACTGCTGGCCAAGGCGCGGCTCGAGCGCATGTGGACGGATCGGGCGCATCTGATCCACTGACACTGCTGTTTCACGTGAACGCGGCCCCGGGCCCTTTCCTGCGTATCGGGAAGGGTGCCGGGGCCGCCGCGTCTGCGGCGGTCGGCCGGGTCGACCGGTTATCATGTCGGTCCTGCAGCGGCGGTATCGCCCGAAGCTGCTTCCCAGCGACGGAGCCCCCATGACGGTCCACCAGAGTGTCCTCGAACTGATCGGACGTACGCCGATGGTGCGCGCGCAGCGCCTCGACACCGGGCCGTGCGAACTGTTCCTCAAGCTGGAGAGCGCCAACCCCGGCGGCTCGATCAAGGACCGCATCGGCCTGTCGATGATCGAGGGCGCCGAGAAGGACGGCCGCATCCGTCCGGGTGACATCCTGGTCGAAGGGACCGCCGGCAATACCGGCCTGGGCCTGGCCCTGGTCGCGCAGCAGAAAGGCTACCGCCTGATCCTGGTGGTGCCGGACAAGATGAGCCGCGAGAAGATCTTCAACCTCAAGGCGATGGGCGCCGAAGTGGTGCTGACCCGTTCGGATGTGGCCAAGGGCCACCCCGAGTACTACCAGGACATGGCCGAGCGGATCGCCCGCGAAACGCCTGGCGCCTACTTCATCAACCAGTTCGGCAACCCCGACAACCCCGCCGCGCACATCGCCACCACCGGGCCGGAAATCCTCGAGCAGATGGACGGCAAGGTCGATGCCGTGGTGGTCGGTTGCGGCTCGTCCGGCACGCTCAGCGGCCTGTCGAAATTCTTCGCCGGGCATTCGCCGCAGACCGAATTGATCCTGGCCGATCCGGTCGGCTCGATCCTGGCGCAGTACATCAACGAAGGCACGCTTTCGACCAAGTCCGCCAGCTGGATGGTCGAAGGCATCGGCGAGGATTTCCTGCCTTCGATCAGCGACTTCACCCGGGTGAAGAAGGCCTACGCGATCTCGGACAAGGAAAGCTTCCTCACCGCGCGCGAACTGCTGGCGAAGGAAGGCATCCTGGGCGGCTCGTCCACCGGCACCCTGGTCGCCGCGGCGCTGCGCTACTGCCGCGAGCAGAGCACGTCGAAGCGCGTGGTGACCCTGGTCTGCGACACCGGCAACAAGTACCTGTCCAAGCTCTACAACGACTACTGGATGCTCGACAACGGCTTCATCGAGCGCGAGCAGCACGGCGACCTGCGCGACCTGCTGCTGCGTCCGTTCGCCCAGCGCGACACCGTGGTGGTCGGCCCGAACGAGCTGCTGATCACTGCGTACAACCGCATGAAGCTGTACGACGTGTCGCAGCTGCCGGTGATGGACGGCCGCAAGCTGGTCGGCATCGTCGACGAGTCCGACGTGCTGCTCCACGTGCACGTCGACGGCGCGCGCTTCCGCGACCCGGTGTCGACCGCGATGATGACCAACCTGCAGATGCTCGACGTGCGCTCGCCGGTCGAATCGCTGCTGCCGGTATTCGAGCGCGGCCACGTCGCGATCGTGGTCGATGGCGACGACTTCCTCGGCCTGATCACCCGCATCGACCTGCTGAACTGGCTGCGCCGCAAGGTAGACTGAGCGGTTTGCCTGCTGCTGCGCCGTTCCGGTGCAGCGAAAATTCATGTGGCCCGGTCAAAATGGCCGCTCCTGCGAAGCCCCGGCGTCGCATCCATCAAAAGGAAGTTCTGTCGATGTGTGGAATCGTTGCAGCCGTCGCCCAGCGGGATGTCGCGCCGCTGCTGATTGCCGGCCTGAAGGCACTGGAATATCGCGGCTATGACTCGTCAGGCGTGGTCGTGCTCGACAAGGGCGTGATCCAGCGCGTGCGCGCCAAGGGCAAGGTGCGCGAGATGGAGGCGCTGTACCTGGCCGACCCGCTGCCCGGCGGCACCGGCATCGCGCATACGCGCTGGGCCACGCACGGCGTGCCGAACGAGGCGAACGCGCACCCGCACATCGCCGGCCGCGTGGCCATCGTGCACAACGGCATCATCGAGAACCACGCCAGCCTGCGCGCCGAGCTGCAGGCGGGCGGCCACGTGTTCACCTCCGAGACCGACACCGAGGTGATGGCCGCGCTGATCGACCGCCACCTCGACCAGGGACCGGGTCTGCGCGAGGCGGTGCTGGCCACCGTGCGCGAACTGGAAGGCGCCTACGCCATCGCGGTGATCAGTCGCGACGAACCCGGCCGTGTGGTGGGCGCGCGCCGCGGCGCGCCCTTGCTGGTCGGCGTGGGCATCGGCGAAAACTTCCTCGGCTCGGACGCGCAGGCGCTGATCCAGGTCACCAACAGGATGATCTATCTCGACGAAGGCGACGTGGTCGAGATCACCCGCGACGCAGTGCAGATCTACGCACTCGACGGCCATCCGGTCGAGCGTGCGATGCACGAGAGCGAGCTGTCCACCGATGCGGTGGAGCGCGGCGAATACCGCCACTACATGCAGAAGGAAATCTTCGAGCAGCCGCGTGCGGTCGCCGACACGCTGGAGGCGCGCATCGGCCCGCATGGCGTGCTGTCGAACATCTTCGGCATCGACAGCGACACGCTGCTGCAACGCACGCGCGGCCTGCACATCATCGCCTGCGGCACCAGCTACCACGCTGGCCTGGTCGCCAAGTACTGGATCGAGGAATACGCGCGGCTGCCCGTCAGCGTGGAAGTCGCCAGCGAATACCGCTATCGCGACGCCGTCGTGCCAGCCGACACGCTGTTCGTCGCCATCTCGCAATCCGGCGAAACGGCCGATACCCTGGCCGCGATGCGCGAGTCGCGTCAACGCGGCTATCTGGGCACCCTGGTCATCTGCAATTCGCCGGAGTCGTCACTGGTGCGCGAGGCGGACCTGAAACTGATGACGCGCGCCGGCCCGGAAATCGGCGTGGCCTCGACCAAGGCGTTCACCACCCAGCTCGCCGGTCTGGCCCTGCTCGCGCTGGAGCTGGCCCGCCGCCACGGGCTCGATCCGCAGCGCTACGCCACTTTATGCGCCGAACTGCAGCATCTGCCGCGCGCGATCGAAAACGCGTTGAAGCTGGAGCCGGCGATCATCGAACTGGCCGGCGAATTCATCCATCGCCAGCACGCACTGTTCCTGGGCCGCGGCGTGCAGTATCCGGTGGCGCTGGAAGGTGCACTCAAGCTCAAGGAAATCTCCTACATCCACGCCGAGGCCTACCCCGCCGGCGAGCTCAAGCACGGCCCGCTGGCGCTGGTCGACGAAGACATGCCGGTGGTCGCGGTGGCGCCGAACAGCCCGCTGCTGGACAAGCTCAAGTCCAACCTGCAGGAAGTACGCGCCCGCGGCGGCCGCCTGATCGTGTTCGCCGACGGCGCCGCCGGCATGGACGACATGGCCGGCCATGGCGCGATGCTGCGGGTGGAATCCGGCGGCAGTTTCATCGCGCCAGCGGTGTTCACCGTGCCACTGCAACTGCTCGCCTACCACGTCGCCGTGCTGCGCGGCACCGATGTGGACCAGCCACGCAACCTGGCCAAGTCGGTCACCGTCGAATAGCCCGTAGGGCGGGCACCGCCCGCCGGCTCTTCGACGATGCGTCACGGCCAAGGCATGGCGGGCAGCCAAGGCGTGGCGGGCAGTGGCCGCCCTACGCAACTGACAGCCAAGGCGGCGGGCAGTGGCCGCCCTACGAAGCCGGAGCTGACAGCATCGCGCACGACCGAAGGAAGTCCCCTGGGGGCAGGTGCGCTCCCACGATCCCTGGCGTGATGGATCAGGCGCGGCCGTAGACGTCGTCGTAGCGCACGATGTCGTCTTCGCCCAGATAGCTGCCGGACTGCACCTCGATCAGTTCCAGCGGCAACTTGCCGGGGTTGCGCAGGCGGTGCCTGCTGCCGAGCGGGATGTAGGTGCTCTGGTTCTCGCCGAGCAGGAACACCTTGTCGTCGCAGGTGACCTCGGCGGTGCCGGAGACCACGATCCAGTGTTCGGCGCGGTGGTGGTGCTTCTGCAGGCTCAGGCTGGCGCCGGGTTTGACCACGATGCGTTTGACCTGGAACCGTTCGCCTTCCTCCAGCGAGTCGTAGCTGCCCCACGGCCGGTACACCACGCGGTGCAGCGAGTGCTCGCTGCGGCCGGCGGCCTTCAGTTGCTCGACGATCTTCTTCACGTCCTGCGCGGCATCGCGGTGCGCCACCAGGGTGGCGTCCGGCGTGGTCACCACGATCAGGTCGTCAACGCCGACGGTGGCGAGCAGGTGGCGCTCGTGCGAGCGCAGCAGCGAATTGCGCGTGTCCACGGCCATGGTGTCGCCTTCGCGCAGGTTGCCGTCGGCGTCCTTGTCGCCGGTCAGCCACAGCGCCGACCACGAGCCGATGTCGCTCCATGCGCAGCTGACCGGGATCACCGCCGCGCGCCGGGTCTTCTCCATCACCGCGTAGTCGATCGACTTGTCCGGCACCCGCGCGAACGCATCGTGGTCGATGCGCACGAAGTCGAGGTCGGCCGAGGCCTTCGCGTGCGCCTCGCGCACGGCGGCGAGCATCGCCGGCGCGTGCTCGGCCAGCTCTTCCAGGTAGCGCGAGGCCTTGAACAGGAACATGCCGGAGTTCCAGTCGTAGCCGCCGTCGGCGAGGTACGACTCCGCGGTGGCCAGGTCCGGTTTCTCGACGAACTGCTCCACGCGGAAGCCGTGAGCGTCGATCGCCTCGGCGCGACGGATGTAGCCGAAGCCGGTCTCCGGGCGATCCGGGCGGATGCCGAAGGTCACCATCCAACCCTGCGCGGCCAGCGGCAGCGCCTGCTGCACCGCTTCGACAAAGGAATGGGTGTCGCCGATCAGGTGATCGGCCGGCAGCACCAGCAGCATGGCGTCGGCGTCGCGCTGCAACGCCTGCAGTGCGCCCAGCGCGATGGCCGGTGCGGTGTTGCGCGCCAGCGGCTCCAGCAGGATGGTGGCGTCTTCGACGCCCGCTTCCTGCAACTGGTCGGCGGCGAGGAAGCGATGATCCTCGCTGGCCACCACGATCGGCGCGGCGACGTGCGGCAACTGCCGGGTGCGCGCGACGGTCTGCTGGAACAGCGTGCCCTTGCCGGCCAGTTCCAGGAACTGCTTGGGCAGGTTCCTGCGGGATACCGGCCACAGCCGGGTGCCGCTGCCGCCGCTGAGGATGAGGGGGATCAACATGGCTGGGTCCTTGTTCAGTGTCCGGATGCGGCAAGCCGGCGCATCACGTCGTGCAGGCCGTGTTGCCAGTCAGGCAGCGGGAAATCGAAATGCTGCCGGAAACCGCCATTGTCCAGCAACGACCAGGCCGGGCGCACGGCCGGCGTGGGGAATTCGGCACTGCTGATCGGGACCACTCGCGGTGGGCGGGCAAGCACGCCCAGCGCCGCGGCTTCATCAAAGATCGCGCTGGCGAAGCCATGCCAGCTGGTGGCGCCGCTGGCGACCAGGTGGTGCGTACCGGCCAGTGCGCGACGCTGCGAACTGTCGGACTGCAGCCAGCGGTCGAGGGCGGCGAGGGTGCCGTGCACGATCAGTCCGGTGTCGGTGGGCGCGCCGTGCTGGTCGGACACCACGCGCAGCTCGTCGCGCTCGGCGCCCAGGCGCAGCATGGTGCGCAGGAAGTTGTGGCCATGCGCGGCGTAGACCCATGCGGTGCGAAAGGTCAGGTGATCGGCGCGGCTGTCGCGCAGCGCCTGCTCGCCGGCCAGCTTGCTGCGGCCGTAGGCGCCGAGCGGGCCGGTCGGCGCGTCGACCGCATACGGTTGCGACTGGCTGCCGTCGAACACGTAGTCGGTGGAGTAGTGGATCACCAGCGCGCCGTGCGCCGCCGCCCAGCGGCCGAGCACGCCGACCGCCTCGCCGTTGATGCGGGTGGCCAGCGTCTCTTCCTGCTCGGCGCGGTCGACCGCGGTGTACGCGGCGGCATTGACGATCACGTCCGGCCGTACGCGGTCGAGCAGGGCGGGCAGCGATGCGGGGTTCGACAGGTCGGCGGCCTCGCCATGGCCGCCGGGCGTCAGTGCGCCGTCGCGACTGGTGGCGCTCAGGTCGCCGCGGGCGGCCAAGCCGCCGTGGTCGAGAAACGTGCGGCCGAGCTGGCCGTTGGCGCCGAGCAGCAGGATCCTCACGGTGCGTAGACCGGCAGCCGCTCGGGCGGAACGTCCTCGAGCAGCGGCGTCCTGCCGTCCTTGTCCGACAGCAGCGGTTCGCTGATCGGCCAGTCGATGCCCAGCGCGGCATCGTTCCAGCGGATGCCGGCGTCGGCCTTCGAGTCGTACAACGCGGTGCACTGGTAGCAGAAGGTGGCGAACTCGGAGACCACGCAGAAGCCATGCGCGAACCCCTCTGGAATCCAGAAGTGGCGATGGTTGTCGGCGGTCAGCATCACGCCGACCGACTGCCCGAACGTGGGCGAGCCGCGGCGGATGTCCACCGCCACGTCGTAGACCTCGCCTTCGAGCACGCTGACCAGTTTCGCCTGCGGGTTGGGCCACTGGTAGTGCAGGCCGCGCAGCACGCCGCGGGCCGAGCGCGACACGTTGGATTGCACGAAGCGGTGATCGACGCCGGCCGCGCGGTACTTCGCCTCGTTGTAGCTTTCGTAGAAGAAGCCGCGGGCATCGCCGAACACCTGCGGTTCCAGGATCAAGGCGCCGGGCAACGCGGTTTCGATCACTTTCATCGTACCGCCCCCTGCTTGACCAGCTGTTCCAGATACTGGCCGTAGCCGGTCTTGGCCAGCGGCGCGGCCAGTGCCAGCAATTGCTCGGCGTCGATCCAGCCGTTGACGTAGGCGATCTCTTCCGGGCAGCACACCTTGAGGCCCTGCCGGTTCTCGATCGTCTCGATGTAGTTGCCCGCTTCCATCAGCGACTCGTGGGTGCCGGTGTCGAGCCAGGCGAAGCCGCGGCCGAGCTGCTCCAGGTGCAGCGAGTCGTCGTCGAGGTAGCAGCGGTTGAGGTCGGTGATCTCCAGTTCGCCGCGGGCCGAGGGCTTAAGCGCGGCGGCGTAGTCGCACACGCGGCCGTCGTAGAAGTACAGGCCGGTGACCGCGTAATGCGATTTCGGCTGGGCCGGTTTTTCCTCCAGCCCGACGACCTTGCCGGCGGCATCGAACTCGGCCACGCCGTAGCGTTCCGGATCCTTCACCCAGTAGCCGAACACGGTGGCGCCGCGCTCGCGCGAAGCGGCGCGCTTGAGCCGCTCGGTCAGGCCGACGCCGTAGAAGATGTTGTCGCCCAGCACCAGACAACTCGGCTGGCCATCGACGAAATCACGGCCGATGGTGAACGCCTGCGCCAGGCCATCCGGCGACGGTTGCACCGCATAGCGGATGTCGATGCCCCATTGCGAGCCGTCGCCGAGCAGGCGCTGGAACATTGCCTGTTCGTGCGGGGTGTTGATCACCAGCATCTCGCGGATGCCGGCCAGCATCAGCGTGGCCAGCGGGTAGTAGATCATCGGCTTGTCGTACACCGGCAGCAGCTGCTTGCTGATGGCGCGGGTGATCGGGTGCAGCCGGGTGCCGGAACCGCCGGCGAGGATGATGCCTTTCTGCGTATTGTTCATGCGCCGAGTCGCTCCATGCGGTAGCTGCCGTCGAGTACGCGCTGCACCCACGGCTGGTGGTCGAGGTACCAGTCCACCGTCGCCGCGATGCCGCTCTCGAAGGTCTGCGACGGTTTCCAGCCCAGTTCGCGCTGCAACTTGCCGGAGTCGATCGCGTAGCGGCGGTCGTGGCCGGGGCGATCCTTGACGTAGGTGATCAGCGACTCGCGCGCACGTCCGTCGGCCAGCGGACGGCGGGCGTCGAGCAGGGCGCAGATGGTCTTCACCACGGCGATGTTCTCGCGCTCGGCATTGCCGCCCACGTTGTAGGTTTCGCCCACCCGGCCGGCGTCCAGCACGCGGCGGATCGCGCTGCAGTGGTCGCCCACGAACAGCCAGTCGCGGATGTTTTTCCCATCGCCGTAGACCGGCAGCGACTCGCCGGCCAGCGCCTTGGCGGTCACCAGCGGAATGAGCTTCTCCGGGAACTGGTACGGGCCGTAGTTGTTCGAGCAGTTGGTGGTGAGCGTGGGCAAGCCGTAGGTATGGTGGAACGCGCGCACAAGGTGGTCGGAGGCGGCCTTCGAGGCGGAGTACGGCGAATTCGGCGCGTACGGCGTGGTCTCGGTGAACTTGCCGTCGGCGCCGAGCGAGCCGTACACCTCGTCGGTGGATACGTGCAGGAAACGGAACGCATCGCGCGCGGCGCCTTCGAGCGAGCGCCAATAGTCGCGAGTGCATTCCAGCAGGCCCAGCGTGCCGACCACGTTGGTCTGCACGAACTCGGCCGGGCCGTCGATCGAGCGGTCCACGTGCGATTCGGCGGCAAAGTTCACGATGGCGTCGGGCTGGTGCTCAGCCAGCAGCTTCGCCACCAGGGCGCGCTCGCCGATGTCGCCCTGTACGAAAACGTGCCGCTCGTTGCCCTGCAGCGAGGCCAGCGTGTCAAGGTTGCCGGCGTAGGTGAGCTTGTCCAGGTTGATCACGCGCAGGCCGTCAGCTACCGCCTGCAGCACGAAATTGGCGCCGATGAAGCCGGCGCCGCCGGTGACCAGCAGTGTCGCGATCCCTGGGGATGGGTGGTTCATCAACTATGTCCATGCTCGGCGGAGGATAGGCCGGGCAGAATCGTGGCCCGGCAGACTGCCAATGATGCCTGCTATGGCCGCAACGACCAAGCCCAAGGGAGACCGCCATCCCCGACCCTCCGCGCCCTTTTTTGTAGGAGCCCGCTCGCGGGCGATGCCCCTGCTCTGAATCCCGACCGAGTGAATCCCACCCCAGAGCAAGGGCATCGCCCGCGAGCGGGCTCCTGCGGCTGCGCGCCAGCTGAAGCTGGCGGGCACTGCCGCCGCTCTGCCGTCGATCGGCCGCGCGATACCCGTTAGGTGCACAGCCCCCAGATCAAGTCTGGGGGTGGGCTCCTACGGTTGCGCGTCAATGGGCCGAGTCAATAGCTGCGGCAGCGGATTCAAGCAGCTTCCAGTGCCACGTGAACACGGCGACCCAGCGCCGTGGCAATGTTCACCAGCGCATCCAGCGAGAAGCGCGATACGCGGCCGCGCAGCAGGTCGTTGATGCGCGGCTGGGTCACGCTGCAGTGTTCGGCTGCCTCGGTCTGTTTCCAGCCGCTGGCCCTGATGATGGCGATGATTTGCTGCATGAGTTCTGCCCGTGCGCGCAGATTGGCGGCTTGCTCCGGCGTATCGGCAATGGCGTCCCACACACTGTTGTAGGTTTCGTGCTTCGTCATGGTGCACCTCTCACGAGTTCGGCATAGCGGGTTTTGGCAAGGTCGGTATCTCGCTTCGCTGTCGCCCGCGTTTTTTTCTGAAACGCGTGCAGCACATAGACCGCGTCGCTCAGCCGGGCGGTGTAAATCACGCGGTAAGTGCCCGAGTCATCCCGTACGCGGATTTCCTCAACGCCTTTGCCGATGCCAGGCATCGGCTTGAAGTCGTCCGGTTGCTTGCCTCTTTGGACGCTGTCCAGCTGATAGCCGGCGTCCTGCCTGGCGTCCTCGGGAAACTCGCGCAGGCTTTCGAGTGAGTCGCCAAGGAATCGAAGGGGCTCATGGTTGAAAATATACTGACATGGATATAAATGCGCAACCATGCTCCAGCGGATGCGGGCAGGCTTGATCGGAATAGGCGACTGGCCGCCGATCGCACACTTGAATATCGCCGCAATATCGCCGCGTGCCGCATTGCCGACAGACAGTGTTCGCTCTACGGCGTTACAGCAACTTATCGAGGTACCACCGAAACGTCACGCCCCAGACTTGATCTGGGGGTGGGCTCCTACGGTTGCGCACCATGGCAACCCGGGCGGAAGCCGGCGAACGGTCCGCCTACCACGGTGTTGGACCGCTGCAGCAGTCATCTTGTGTACCCGACATATTGTATATACACTTCATCAATGGAGTTCACTTGGTCAGAGCGTAAGCGCTCACTCAACATCAAACAGCACGGGCTCGATTTTGTTGATGCGCCTGCAGTCTTCGGTGGCTTGACCTTCACCTTCGAGGATGACCGGTTCTCCTACAGCGAACAGCGATTTGTCACCTTGGGGTTACTTGCCGGTGTTCCCGTCTCAATCGTCCACACGGAGACCGCCCATGAAATCCGTATCATCTCCTTCCGCCAAGCGACCCGCCGCGAAGCGCAAATCTTCTTCGACGCAGTCAAAGACTGACTGGGCCCGGCTCAAGGCCAAAGCCGCTGTGTCGGTTGCTCCAGAGCATCCGGAAGCTGATATCCGTCATGTTATGCGCGGCGTCGTCCGCCGTGCCCTCAAGCCGCAACCGCCAAAAGCGGCCATTTCTCTGCGCGTCGAGCAAGACGTGCTGGAGTGGTTCAAGGCGCAGGGTCCTGGCTATCAGACGCGCATCAATGCGGTGTTGCGTGCCTTCCGCGATGCATCGATCTGACAATTCAAGCCGATGTCGCTTCGCGGCCCGGCTTGATTCAGGTGATGCCCCCCACTGCATTTCTCCGCCACATAAGGCGGGCACTGCCCGCCGGCCTGCCGCGATACCCGGTAGGAGCGCAGCCCCCAGATCAAGTCTGGGGCAGGCTCTGTGCGCGATGCCTTTGTGTCCGGTCGTCGGCGATGAGCTTTCGCCCACAGAGCCTGCCCCAGACTTGATCTGGGGGCGGGCTCCGGTTGCGCGCCACGATGACCTGGGTGGCTGCCGCGTAGGGCGGGCACTGCCCGCCGCTATCACCTTCTCTTGCACCTGCATGAACGAAAATTCATGCATCAGTCGGCAGCGGCCGGCATAGAAGTTAAGATGATCGCCTTTACGACATGGAGGCAACCCGCCAGGCGGGCTGTGAAGAGCGCGATGAAAACCGGGACAAAGCACAAGCAGCAGGGAATGGGCACCCGCGCCATCCATGCCGGCCAGCATCCCGATCCCAGCACCGGCGCCATCATGACGCCGATCTACGCCACCTCGACCTACGTGCAGGAAAGCCCCGGCAAGCACAAGGGTTACGAGTACTCGCGCACGCAGAACCCGACGCGGATGGCCTACGAACGCTGCGTGGCAGACCTGGAAGGCGGCGTGGCCGGTTTCGCATTCGCCTCCGGCCTGGCCGCGGCGGCGACCGTACTGGACCTGCTGGATTCGGGCAGCCACGTGATCGCGATGGACGACCTCTACGGCGGCACCTACCGCCTGTTCGAGAAGGTGCGCCGGCGCTCGGCCGGGCTGGATTTCAGCTTCATCGACCTGAACGATGGCGCTGCCCTGAAGGCCGCGTTGAAGCCGAACACGCGAATGATCTGGGCCGAGACGCCGACCAATCCGATGCTCAAGCTGGTCGACCTGGCCAAGGTCGCCGCGTTCGCGAAGAAGCATGGCCTGATCCTGGTGGTCGACAACACCTTCTGCTCGCCGATGGTGCAGCGGCCGCTGGAATACGGCGCCGACCTAGTGCTGCATTCGGCCACCAAGTACCTCAACGGCCATTCGGACATGGTCGGCGGCATCGTGGTCGCCGGCAACACGGACCTGGCCACGCAGATGGGCTTCCTGCAGAACTCGGTCGGCGCGGTGGCCGGTCCGTTCGATGCGTTCCTCGCCATGCGCGGGCTGAAGACCCTGCATTTGCGCATGCGGGCGCATTGCGCCAGCGCGCTGGAACTGGCGAAGTGGCTGGAAAAGCATCCCGCGGTGGAGCGAGTGATCTACCCGGGCCTGAGGAGCCATCCGCAGCACGCCCTGGCCAAGCGCCAGATGCAGGGTTTCGGCGGCATCATCACGATCGAGGTGAAAGGCGGCCTGAAGAAGGCGCGGCGGATGCTTGAGCGTTGCGAACTGTTCGCCCTGGCCGAGTCGCTGGGCGGCGTCGAAAGCCTGATCGAGCATCCGGCGATCATGACGCATGCCTCGGTGCCGGCGGCCAACCGCAAACGGCTGGGTATCAGCGATGGACTTGTGCGGCTATCGGTCGGGGTTGAGAACATCGAGGATCTGCGGCGTGAGCTTGATGTTGCCTTGGGCGCTTGATTTTTCCGCGTGCTGCCTGACGGCACCACGGATGCCTGGCCAATGAAAGATTCCAGTATTTCCCCCGCCTCGATGGTGAGATCGCTGATCATGCATCGGCACCTCACCGCGTCATTGGTTCGTCGCGAGGTCATCGGCCGCTATCGCGGCTCGATGCTTGGCACCTTGTGGTCGTTCTTCAATCCGTTGTTGATGTTGCTCATCTACACATTCGTATTCAGTGTCGTTTTCCAGGCACGCTGGAAAGGCGGGTCAGGGTCCAAAACCGAGTTTGCCATGGTGTTGTTTGCTGGCCTGCTCGTGTTCAACGTGTTTTCCGAATGCCTGAACCGTGCGCCTACGCTGATCCTGATGAACGTCAATTACGTCAAGAAAGTGGTTTTCCCGCTGGAGATCCTGCCAGTGGTTTCGCAGGGTGCGGCGGTGTTTCATGGCCTCGTCAGTTTCGGCGTCTGGTTTGTTTTCTATTTCATCTTCTTCGGTCTGCCGCCTGTCACCGCCTGGCTGTTTCCCGTAGTGATTCTGCCGTTGATGTTCCTGGTGATTGGCTTGGGCTGGCTTCTGGCATCGCTGGGGGTCTATCTGCGCGACGTAGCGCAGTTCGTGGGCCTACTGGTGACCGCGATGATGTTTCTTTCGCCGATCTTCTACCCCGTCTCGGCCCTGCCGCCGAAATATCAGTTTGTCATGGAGCTCAATCCGATGACTTCGGTCATCGAGCAGGTTCGCGGTGTGCTCATCAGTGGCACCTTGCCGAATTGGCATGGCTATTTTCTGCAGTTGGGCGGGTCCATGCTGGTGGCGTGGCTGGGTTACGTCTGGTTCCAGAAAACCAGGAAAGGGTTTGCCGATGTCCTCTGATGTTGCAATCCGGGTCGAGGAGGTAACGAAGACCTTCGAAATCTACGATTCTCCACGCGATCGCCTGAAGCAGTTCTTCCTGCCCTATTTCCAGCGACTGCTAGGTTTGCCATGTCGCCGCTACTACCGCGAATTTCATGCGTTGGGCGGCGTCTCGTTCGTTCTTGGCAAGGGCGAAACGGTCGGTATCATCGGCCGCAACGGCGCCGGCAAATCCACGCTGCTGCAAATCATTTGTGGAACTTTGTCGCCCAGCGGCGGCAATGTCGAGGTGCACGGACGGATTGCCGCGTTGCTGGAACTGGGCGCGGGTTTCAACGCCGATTTTACCGGGCGCGAGAACGTGTATCTCAACGGCGAATTGTTGGGTCTGTCGCGAGACGACATGACCGAACGCTTCGCGGAAATCGAGGAGTTCGCCGGCATTGGTGAATTCATCGACCAGCCGATCAAGACTTACTCCAGCGGCATGTATGTGCGTCTCGCATTCGCCGTCCAGGCCTGTGTCGATCCGGAAATCCTGATTGTCGACGAGGCGCTGTCCGTGGGCGACATCGGGTTCCAGTACAAGTGCTTCAAGCGCATGGAGGAATTGCGTCGCCGCGGGGTTACCATCCTGATGGTCACGCATTCCACCGGCAACATCCTCGACTACGCGGATCGCTGCATCGTGATCGATGCCGGCCGCATCACCATGGACACGAACGACGTGCTTGCCGCCGTCTTGACCTATGAAAAGGGGATGGTCGCCTCACGAACCAAGGCGCCGCGCGCGGACAGTGTGGCCTTGGGCGAGCGCGTGGATGTGGCGCAATTGCGTGCGATCCAGGCCACGGTCTGCAACGCGGACATCTCCGAAAAGCGGTTCGGCTCCGCCCGGGCCATCATCGAGTCCATGCAGGTTTTTCGCCCTGACGGCAGCACCCTGGAAGAGCGACCGGTCTTGCGCTCAGGCGAGGAGATCCGTTTCCGCTTCACCATCACGGCCGCCGTACCCATTGACGAGGTGGCGCTGGGCATTTCCATTTCGCGCACGCAAGGTGGCGATGTCTGGGGCGACAACAATATTCGCGCAGGCTTTCCCATGACACTCAATCCGGGGCGGCAGGAATTCGAGTACTCCGTCAAGCTGCCGATCAGCGCGGGCGACTATCTGGTCCACTGCGGCCTTTCCTGCGTCCATCGCGGCATCCGTGAGGAACTCGACCAGCGCCGGCCTGTCGCTTCACTGAAGTTCTGGTCGCCGCGCGAACAGGTAGGCGTGGTGTTTGCGCCGATCACCGTCAACGGGAGTCCGACATGATCGCGGCGTTTCTTCCTCCCTATCCGTTCCGGGGCCTCCCGGCGCCCTATCTTTGGGTCTTCTATCGGCTGCTGCATTCGATCGGGGAGCCGATGACGTTCCTCCTGTCGTCGGATTATCTGGAGACGCCTGCAGCGCTTGAGGCGCGCGCGCTTCCCGAGCTGGATCTTGCCCGGCAGCGCGCCCTTGGATACGTCACGCCGGACGCCCAGTCCATTGAGCGTCACAGTTATCGGCTGATGGACAAGGGACTGATGGCTGCGCTGCTGCCACGCTATCTGGGAAATCCCCTGGCCTTCTTCCGCGCTTTTCTGGAAGAGGAAATCACCGAGCTTCGCGAGGAGATCGAAGCGCATCTGCGAAGCCTTCCGGTGGTGCCCGAGGTCATTCTCTCGTGGACGAACTGCCCTTCGCTCAGCGCCGCGGCACAGGCCTGCGGGATTCGTGTGGCCTATCTCGAAATGGGGCCGCTGCGCGAGCCGTTGTATCGCAGCACGGCCTATTTCGACTTCTGCGGTGTCAATGGCGGAACGGAAGCTCGCGCACGATACGCCGCGCTGGGCCAGGACGAACTGCCATGCGATCTCACGCTGGAGGAACTTCGGCGCAGCATGTGCCTGCACGAGGTGGTGCCTGATCGCAGTCGGCAGCACTCCAGCGTGGGCGTGGTTTTCCAGGTGGAAGACGATTCCAACCTGCTTTGCTTCGGCAACGGATTCGACAATACCGCGCTGTTGGCGCGCGCGCTGTACGAGGCGGGAAGTGGCGACATCCTGGTGCGAACGCATCCGGGCAGTCGGTTTGAGCTGGCTGATCCGGCACTGGCGATCGACACGTCGCCAAACAGTGCGGTGTTCGTCCAGCGTTGCGCACGCGTGCTGACCATCAATTCGAGCGTGGGGCTCGAAGCCCTGCTATTTGACGTTCCGGTCGAGGCGTTGGGCGACAGTTCCTGGGCGTTCATCGTCGACGCCGCGGACGGTCGCGAACGGCTGCGGCGCCTGACGTTCTACCTCTTTGGTTACCTGGCACCTTTCGATGAGGTGTTCGACGCGGATTACATCCGTTTTCGCCTTGGCAACCCGTCCGAGCAGGAAATCATGGCGCGTCACGTCCAACGCCATGCCAGGTCGGTCGCGCCGATGACCAGCGGCAGCGACGCCGTGCGATCCTTCGTGCGGGACCCGGGTCTGGTCAGCACACTGGTGCAACAGCATCGTCGAACCAGTGCCGCGCAGCACGCCGTGTCCAAACTTTACTATCGGGCCGAGGGAGAGGTTTTTTCCGAAGAGCGAGCGATTGCCTGCATGGCCGCGCGCGACGGAGAGGCTCGCGTGGCACGGTTCAGACTCCCCGCAGGCGTGCGTCCCGTTGCGCTGCGCTTCGATCCGGCGTCGGTCGGGGGAGCTTACGTATTCACGTCTTCCAGTTACGGTTCCGTAGGCGCGGAGGAACTGCTCGACCCCCACCGTCCCCTGGCGCGGTTGTACGATCTGGGCCGTCGGGTGGTTGGCTGTGGTGAGCGGTTGTTCTCCGGGCTCGGCAACGTTCCGGTCAAGGTACTGGCCAGCGGAGACGATCCCTTTTTGGAACTTGCCGTCGGTGACTTGTTTGCCGACGTTGAAGTCGGCGGAAGCCGGTCGGGCGTGTTTGAGGTGGGTTTTCATGCCAGTGATGGTCAGCGCGAGTCCATCTTTGGTATTGCCGACTTGCGTGACAGGCTGGATCGACTGGAGGATCGGCTGGGCTGCCTGGATAAAAAGGAGGTGAGCGAATGGATGACCAGCATCGAGCAGGTACTGGCCCGGATCGAGGAGTCGGCGAGTCCGGATGAGCCCGCATGGCAGGGTGTGAGAAGCGATCTGTTCGAAGTGCTGAGTTCGCTAAGGCGCCAGCAGCGCTCGATACCGTAATGAACGTTCCCGACAAATTGGGGGCGGAAAGGGAAATGACTGTATGAAATGGATGGCGACGGCATGGCGGCAGCGTGCGGCCCGGCTTTTGATGGTATTGCGGGCACGGGCTGCACGCTCACCTGCCGTTCGGGCGCTGTATTTCACCGCGAGCCACGTTGGCTGGCGCGCATTGGCTTTGGCGCACCTGAGCGTTGGCCTGCTTCGCTCCAAAGCGCAGGACATGAGCGTGGTAAGCGCCAGCGGATGCTTCGATGTCGATTACTACCGCGCGCGGTATGGCCGGCTGATACCGCCGTCCACGGAGCCGCTTGTCCACTTCATGGAGGTTGGCCATCGGCTCGGCTACTGGCCCAATTCACTTTTTGATACGGCTTGGTATCTGAACAACGCGACAGACGTGGCCGCGATGCGCCTGAACCCGCTGGCTCACTACGTGCGCCACGGGGCCAGTGAAGGACGACGTCCAACGGCCTTGTTCGATTCCGCCTGGTATCTCTCCGCTTATCCGGACGTGGCCAAATGTGGCACGAACCCGTTGGCGCACTTCATTCACTACGGCTGGGCCGAGCGTCGCGATCCATCGGCATTGTTTTCCACGCTTTTCTATCTTTCCGAATACACCGACGTGGCCGCGGCCGGCATCAATCCGCTGGTGCATTATCTGGATTCGGGTGCGTACGAGGGGCGCGACCCCAATCCCTATTTCAGCAGCGCCTGGTATCTGTCACGGTATCCGGAAGTGGCGTCGGCGGGGCGCAACCCGCTGGAGCATTACATGACCGAGGGTTGGCGAAAGGGCTATCAGCCCGGCCCCAACTTCGACGCCGAACGGTATCTCGACGAACATCCCGATATCGCTCAGGCCGGCATCGACCCCCTTCAGCACTTCCTTCGCACCGGCGCGGCCGAGCAACGTGCGCAGCCGGTCCACCGGCATCGCGTGGAAGAACTGACGCCATCAACGATCATCGCCAGCCTTCCCGCGGATGTACCCATGGTGGACGTCATCGTGCCGGTATACCGCGGGGTCGATGAAACCTCCCGCTGCATCGAAAGCGTGCATGGGTCGACATGCCAGACGCCGTTTCGACTCATCGTCATCAATGACTGCTCGCCGGAGCCGGCGATGCACCAGTACCTGGAAGAAGCATCGCGGCGCCTCGGCTTCTTGTTGCTGAACAACGCGGAGAACCTCGGTTTCGTGGGCACGGTGAACCGGGGCATGGCGTTATCCGATGCCAACGACGTGCTGCTTCTGAACAGCGATGCCGAAGTAGCAAATGACTGGCTGGATCGCATGATGGCCCAGGCTTATGCGCGCGATCGCGTGGCCACGGTCACTCCGCTGTCGAATAACGCCACCATTTGCAGCTATCCGGATTTTGCCGGGCGCCGCACGCTGGCGCCTGGCGTAACTCTGGATCGCATGGACAAGGCGTGCTCGGCGGCCAATCGCGGCCGCCACGTTCGCGTACCCACGGGCGTGGGTTTTTGCATGCTCATACGTCGCGCCGCTTTGAACGAGTTGGGTTTGTTCGATGCCGAGGCCTTCGGCAAGGGCTATGGCGAGGAAAACGACTTCTGCATGCGCGCCTTCTCAGGGGGATGGGAAAACATCCTTGCGCTGGACACGTTCGTATTCCACGCCGGTGAGGTCAGCTTCGCCGGCGACAGTTCTGCGGGCAAGGCGCGCGGCATGGCCGCGCTGTTGTCCAAGCATCCTCGTTACCTGCTGGAAGTGGCGGCACATGTCGCCGAAGATCCGGCGCGGGCCTTCCGCGCTGCCATCACGGCCCAACTCTGGCGCGGCAGCGAACGCCCGACAATTCTGCTGGTGACACACAGCCTGGGCGGCGGTACCGAGCGTCATGTGCAGGAACTGGCCACCCGCTACGCATCAGATGCCCGGGTGTTGGTGCTGCGGCCGTCCGGAACGTTTTCCAGCGCAGGCGTGGCGCTGCAGGCCATCGACAACGACGATGCCTTCTCGGTGAATGTCGATGCCACCGACGAGAACGGCCTGTTGCAGCTTTTCAGTGCGTTTCCGATCAGTCGCATTCATATCCATCACCTGTTCGGCTTCGGACCTGAGCTGGCTGCTGCGGTCAGTCGTTCGAAGATTCCGTTCGAATTCACCGTTCACGACTATTTTACCGTCTGTCCCCAGATCAATCTCACCAGCGATGCTGTGCACTACTGCGGCGAACCTGCGGAAGCGGGATGCAATGCCTGCATCCTGGCCAACCCCGGGAGGGGTGCGCGCGACATCCGGTCGTGGCGACATCTTCATTCCTGGGTGTTGCGCGACGCCGCGCGGGTTATCACGCCCAGCGTCGATACACAGCGCCGCATCCAGCGCTATGCGCCTGATGCGAACGTGCTGGCCATTCAGCACGAAAGCGTGCCGGAGCGTTGGCACACGGCGTCGCCAACGCGGCAACTGACGGCCAAGGGAGTCATGCGCGTTGCGATTCTCGGCGTGCTCGCACCCCATAAGGGGCGAGATCTGGTGATCGGGGCGGCCATGCACGCCCGCGCCCAAGGCTTGCCACTGGAGTTCGTGGTCATTGGTGATCCTGCCGGTGAGTTGCCGCCTTCGTCCGTGGCAGCCATTCGCAGCACCGGACGCTACAAGGAGGCCGAGCTTCCGCAGTTGCTGGCCAGCGAGCAACCGGATCTGATCCTCTTCGCATCGCAGTGGCCTGAAACATACAGCTACACACTCAGCGCGGCGTTTGAGGCCGGGCTGCCGGTGCTGGTGCCGGACCTGGGCGCGTTTGCCGAGCGCATTCATGGCAGGCCCTGGTCCTTCGTGTTTGACGCTGCGATCAGCAGCAGGGCGCTGGCCGAACGGCTGGTCGTCTTGCGTGCTCGCCATTTCGTGACCGGCGTGGCTGCCGACGAATTGCCCATCGCCATCGCTGACGGCGGCCCCGCGGTCGATCCGGAGGTCGGTTACGCAATGACCGCGAACCTCGGCCGGCCGGCCTCGCCGGGGACCCCGCTGCGCGTGCTCGCCATACTCGAAACCCAGGGCGATGTGCCTAGCCCGTGTGCGCACATACGTCTGGTTCCCTTTCTGGATGCCATGCAAGCCGAAGGACGCATCTCGGTACGCTACGTAACGGCTGCCGAGGTGGATCTTCACGGTGCCGACGTGCTGGTGACGCATCGCGTGCCGGTGGCAACCCTGGCCGAGGCGAACGCGCTATGCGGCCATGCCCGTCGGCTCGGCATTCCGTTGGTCTATGACCTGGACGACAACCTCTACGACCTGGATCCGCGCGCCGAGGGCGGAAAGTATCAGTCGCTGCTGGACATCGTTCACGCCTTTGTCGAACGAGCGGACGAGATATGGGTGTCCACGCCGGTGCTGGGCCAGCGCTTGCGCGAGATCGGCGCACGCGACGTTCAGGTGCAGCGCAACCAGCTCGACCCGGCCCTGTGGCGTCCGACCATGGGTACGCTGCGGGAACCCGTCGTCGGCGAGCCCATCCGCATTGTTTACATGGGTACGCGCACACATGGCGAAGACTTCGCGCTGATCGAACCGGCGCTGCGCACACTGAAGAAGCGACACGGTGCCGCCATCGACATCATGCTGGTGGGCGTGCGCGCCAACGACGAGGACGAAAGCTACCTCCATTCGCTGGTGCCACCGGATGTGGTGGGCGCTTCCTACCCGGCCTTCGTGACGTGGCTGGCGCAGCAGCCGCCGTTCGATATCGGGCTGTCTCCGCTGAAGGCAAACGCCTTCAATCGCTGCAAGAGCGAGATCAAGGTGCTTGACTATGCTGCCCTGGGGGCAGTCCCTGTCGTGTCGGATATTGCGCCGTACCGTGACGCGGTACGAGATGGTGTCGACGGGTTCCTCGTTCCAGACGATCCTGACTGCTGGCTGGAGGTGCTTGATCGTCTGGTCGGTGATCCGCTGCTTCGCCGCGGGATCGCTTCCGCCGCCCATGCCCGTGATATGGCAGGCGAGTTCGCAGCGGGAGTGGCCGGTCGACTGCACTCGCTGCAGTCACTGGTTCGCGCTCCCGGGACCGAGTGAGCGGATCCTTGAGCTCCTCCCTCAGTCAATGGCGGTGGCGGTAGACCCAGATTTTCTGCGCGAGAAAGCTGATCACCGCCAGCCCCCCTTCCACCAGCATCTTCACCATGGCCAGCCATTGCGCGCCGAACACGTGTGCACCGGCGTTGACCAGCAGCGTGCTGGCTGCGGTGAGCGTCACGAACAACGCAGCGAAACGCAGGAAGCTCCTGACGTTCAGGTGCCGCTTGCCGTCCGTGCTGCGGAAGGTCAGCGAGCCATTGAGCAGATAGCCAATCACCGCCGCGAACGTGCGCGACATGGGGTTGGCCACCAGCACCGGCAATCCCGCGTGCACAAGCAGCAGGAAGGTGACCCAGTCGATCAGCAGTTGGGTCACGCCAAATGCCACATACAACGCCAGTTGCCGGTGCACCGATGTTAGGCGGACAAGCATCCGGTCAGTTTCTGGCACGTTGCTTCTGCAACACGCGGCGTGGAACCGAACCCACGTCGTAATTGACGAATGCCAGCAGCAGCTGGATGCCGGTGAGAATCGCCACCATGCCGATCACAATGGTGCCCGTGGGCGTGCTGATATTGCGGCTGGCCGAGTGCAGCCAGTGGTATCCGCTGAAAACAACGCCAAAGACAAAAAACAGCGATCCCAGCAGAAGCTCAAGCGATGCAGCCGACATGTCGCGGAGAAAATAGTTGTAGAAGATCCGCTTGCAGAAATTTCTGGCGTGCTTGCCCAGGAACTCGAAGAATATCTTTGATATCTTGAGATTGCTGACCTCGTCCTCGTATTTCGCGTCCATCGGCACGTCGACCACGACGGCGCGGATGAGGTTCAGGCGAAACAACACGTCCGTCTCGAAAAAATAGCGTTGGCTGATGGCAGACGTGTCCAGCCGACTCAGCGCATCGCGATGGATCGCGGTGTAGCCGTTGGTGGGATCAAACAGGTTCCAGTAACCGCTGGAAACCTTGGTCAGAAATGACAAGGCTGCATTGCCGAAGATCCTTGCCTTCGGCATCCGCGACACGTTGCGCAGATCATGGAACCGGTTGCCCTTGGTGTAGTCCGCTTCGCCCCGCAGGATCGGTGCGATGAAATCGCCGAGCAGCGCAGGATCCATCTGTCCGTCGCCGTCAATCTTCACCACGATATCCAGGCCATCAGCCAGGGCTTGGGCGTAACCGGTCATGACGGCGCCTCCGACACCGGCGTTCTGCTGGTGGAAAATCACCGTTACCCGCGGATCGCTGCACTCACGCTCCACCAGCGCGCCACTGCCGTCGGGGCACATGTCGTCCACCACGTAGATGGCGTCGACGCAGGTATCGATCGCGGCGATCACCGACAGGATATGGCGGGTTACCTTGTAGCTTGGGATGACAACGGCTACGCGCATCGTTTCCCGTGTTGTTGCGTTTGAGACTGCGTTCAGCATGGCATTTCCATGGCCCTGTCAGGGCAGAAGCTGAGACGACCCGGCAGCCAGACACCCTGAAGGGCGGCCGGGTGCAGCCAGCGGAAGCCGGGTTCCATCCGGTCGACTGGCGATGATACAGGTACGATCCTCGACGGGTGCGTCGGCGGACGATAGCGAAAGCACCATTCTGAAGCCTGCGTGGCGCCAGGCTTCGCCAAAGACGGCAGCGACGTCCGGACGCTCGACGCGCTCGATCGAAGCCGCGGTGACGCCGGGCAGACCCACCACAATTGATGAGGTAGTCGCAGGATCCACATGCGTCCAGCCTTGCACGGTCAATGTGTTGTTGCGAGCGTCGAAATCCCACGAATCCAGCGAGCCGGAAGCTTCCCCGGAGCTGGTCGGGTCGCCGTGTGCCAATGGGTCGATCGCGATACCCAGCAAACCGGCGATCCGCGTTGTCTGCTCGCCATCGCGGGAGCCCAACTGCAGTGCCGGAAAGCTTCCATCAGGCTTGCTGAAGTACGCCCGGAAACCGGCGATTCGCAGCGATGGATCATTCATCGCCTGGGCCACATCAAGACGTGGTTCACGGATGACGCCGACAGGATTGGCGTCGCCGTGAAACAGCAGGCGCTGGGAAGGGTTCACGCCGTGCCACGGCACCCACCCGACAACTTCGATGTCGTAGCCGTGGTCCGGATTGCGAATGATGGCGTAGGACGAAACGTTGCCGGCGTTTCCTTGCGCACTGGCAAGGTCGTCGCGCAGCAGGCGCCGGTTGCGTGCGTAGTGCTGGATGGGGACGAAGATCTGATCGCCTGCGGCGTCCGGTGCCGGGATGAATTTGGGAATGATGTGGCCAAAGCGGTTGAACACACGATCGCGTGTTGCCGCGTCAAGCTGGGGGAACTCCTTGCGGAAGTAGGCAACCTGCGGCGACATCAGCGTATCGTTCACGGCCCGAATGCCCAGTCCGGTAAGCGCGGAGCCGCGCCACGCGTCGAGGACGATCAGCCCCCGATCATCCCAGTGTTCCAACGCTTTCAGATCCCGGACGATGCCTTGCGGGTGCGCAGCGAAGATCGGAAGGGCTGACTGGATCGGATTGAAGGTACCGAAAGTCAGCAAGTTGCAGGCGGCGGCGGCGGCGACCAGCGGGATCGCTTCGATGCCCGAACGGCGCGTGCGCAGGCGCATCCACAACGCCATCATCACGGCCATCGGCAGGCAGATGAAAATAACCCCGTCAAACCACGACTGTCGCAGCAACGAAACGGGCAGTCCTCCCTTGCGGACGATCAGCACGCCGGCGACGATGACCAAAAATACCGCCGCGCGCCTTACTGTCACGCTATAGCGCAGCGAGGGCGCCACAAGCAGCAGAGCCATGTGGAACAGCAGGCCGAAGCCCAGCATCAGCCTTGCTGGTGGCACCATGTCCAGCAGAAGCAGGTGGCCGACAGCGTGCGGAATGGGTAGCAGCATCCAGCTGGCCATGCCGACCAGGCTGGCCACCAGCACCAGCCAGCGCGCGCGATGGGCGCGGATGTTCTCCATCAAGGACGAAGGTTCCGCGAAGCATGCCAGCAACAAGGCCAGGTAACTGCCCACCACACCGGTTTCGCAGGCATTGCGTGTCTCCGGCGCAAGCAGCGAGGGGTCGAAACCGATGATGTTGACGTAGGGCAAGATGGTGGCCATGGCCTGCGACCAGGGCAAGCTTCCTCCATCGAGCGAACGTTTGCCCGGATAAACCGTTTGTCGCATGACCTCGATGGTGTCGTGCAGATACAGGTACACGACGGCGACGGCGAGCACCGCTGCCATGCCGCTGACCAGCAGCGCCCGCCAGCGCAGGGCGTCCGGGCGGAATGCCGCGATAACGGCTGCGATGGCGACCGCTTCGGCGTAGATGAAGGGCGGGTACAGCAACGAAAAAAGCCAAACGCCCATGGCGGCGAATACAGCCAGGAAGCGTGTTCTTTCCAGTCTGGGGGCGAGGAAGGCGATCGCTACCCAAGGCGCGAATGCAAAGGTCGGCGCATTGGTGGTCCACCACACCTGCAGCATCTGTGAGAACGTGAGCAAGACCGTGCCACAAAGCGCGATAGCCAACGGCGCTCCGGCAAGACGCAAAAACAGCAGCCAGCCCCAGAAACACGCCGCAGCGAGAACAAAGAAATACAACGAATAGGCGTAAGCCGCCGGCAGGACGAGAAAACCCCATAACGCGGGCTTGAAGACGATCGACCAGTCCTTGGTGGGAAAGGCCATGAAATTGCGCAGGCTCTCCCCATACGGGCTTATCTTGTCGGTATCCGCAAGTCCGCTGAGAACGGCGGTCTGGAAATGGGGCGTCTGGACGAAAAACTCGTCCGAGCGAATATCGCGAGGCTGCCCGAAGGTCGGGCCCGGTGCGTTCACGCCCAGAACATTCAGGGTGATGGCATAAGACGAAGGGGTCCACGCCTTGCCTACATAAAGCAGACCCAGCAGGACGGTGATCGCCATCAAAGTCCAATAGATGGGCGCCCGCCGCCGATCAGCTGCGTGGGTGCTGCGGCTCATGAAGTTCATGGACGTCCGTCAGGCAGGTTGGGGTTGCTGCCCGGGGCCAGGTGAAAGCGATTGGCCAGGCTGTACATGGTCACGCTCGTCGAAACAGCCAGCAGCAGGATCAGGAAGGGAAGGGCAAACCGCTGGCGGATTGGGCGAACAGACGCGCCGCCGAGGAACAACGCGTACGCGAACATCAATGCCGGTACCAGGAAGTAGCGCCCCTGGATGTCGGCAGCCACGTCGACACCTGGTTGCAGCCAATGACCTGGAGGCGCCAGAAAGGTCAGCAGTGTCGACGATGCCGCGCAGCCGATCATCAACCACCGTGCAACCAGGGACGCGCGGCTGGCAGGCGCGACGAATGAGCACCCGGCCAATGCGATCAGCAACAGCAGCAACGCGCGGTACGCGTAAGCGGGCAGGAATGTGTCGAGCCACCCAAACACGCCAAGAAAAGACATCGCATAGAAATGCAGGTGCCCGCCTGCAAAGACGGTTCCATGTAAACCGTGCAAGAACGTCCACGGATGCATCAGGAAAAACGTCAGCCGCGGCAGCTGGTCTGGCTGGTCCGGACCCGGCGGATAGACCGTCGTTCGCAGCACGTATCCGATCCATGCGATGGCCAGCAGCATCACCACGGCGATCGTCGCCGTGCGCCGCCAGCGGTATCTCGAGCCCAGCGCCACCAGGAGAGGCAGCGCGAACATGGGCAGCAAGCCAGGACTGGACGTCACCAGCAAAAAGACGCAGCTCAGCAACAGCGCAGCAAGATGCCGCGGCGCGGCATCGCGTTCGACCACCAATCGTGCGAACGCGGAAAGCCCCAGCATGGCGATGGCCATGAGAATGCCATCCGGTGCCGTCGAGGATAGAAGAAAAAGGGACATCGGCAACGCAAGGATACCGGCGGCCAGCGGCGGTGGTGCGCACACACGGCAGGCAAGCATCAACAGCACGATGGCGGCCATCAGCGCGCACCACCGCGCAAGACGATACGTCTGGCCAACAGGCAGATTCATTGCCCGGCCCGCAGCCATTCCTGCCGCCTGTGGCAGGTATATCGCGGGAAAATAACTTGCGGTGGAAGGTATCGCCTGAAATACGTGCGGCTGTTGCCCCCAATGCACGCTTTCGAGGGCGGCACGAGCGGCGCCATCCATGCGGACTTCATTATGCTGCGGAAGGACAGAGAAGCCGACCATGTATGTTTCGAGGGCGGGATCTTCATGACCACCCGAAGGCGAGCCGTCCACCGACCGAAGCAGGAAATGTCCGTCGCTCAGCTGGAAAGCGCGCCGGACATGATCAAACTCGTCCGGCGCCTGAAACGAGGGGACGAGCAACATCAGCGCATATGCTGCCAGCAGCAGGCAAACGCAAAACAGCCACCAAGGCCGCCGTGCAGGTTGGACTTCCTGCACGGGGGTGGTACTTGCCAAGGGGTCCGGAACGAGCGTCGCCTCGCTCATCAGCCGATCGCAGCCTCGAGCTCCGGCAGTAGTTTGAACAGGTCACCCACCAGTCCGAAATCGGCGATCTCGAAGATCGGCGCCTCGCCATCCTTGTTGATCGCCACGATGGTGCCGGCGTCCTTGATGCCGGTGAGGTGCTGGATCGCGCCGGAGATGCCGATGGCCATGTACAGCTCGGGGGCGATGATCTTGCCGGTCTGGCCGACCTGCAGGTCGCTGGGCACGTAACCGGCGTCGACGGCGGCGCGCGAGGCGCCCACCGCGGCGCCAATCCTGTCGGCGAACTTGAAGATGACGTCGAAGTTTTCCTTCGAGCCGACGCCGCGACCGCCGGAGACGACCTTGCTGGCGCTCTGCAGGTCGGGTCGGTCACTGCTGCCCTGCTTCAGTTCGATGAAGCGGGTGTGCGTGGGCAGGCTGGCGTCGATGCTCAATGCCACGACCGGTGCGCTGTTGGCGCCGGTGGTGGCGGCCGGCCACGAGGCCGAGCGGATCGTGGCCACGACGGTGTGGGCGGCGTCGGCTTCGACGGTGATGATCGCATTGCCGGCATAGATCGGACGCTTGAAGGTGTGCGCAGCCTCCACGCTCATCACGTCGCTGACCTGGGCCACGCCGAGCAGTGCGGCAATACGCGGGGCGACGTCCTTGCCGAAGGTGGTGGACGGCACGAACACGTGGCTGTAGCCGGCAGTTGCCTTGGCGATCTGCGGCGCCAGCACGGCGGCCAGCGGGTGTGCGTTCTCGGGGCGGGCGACGGTGAGCACGCGGCTCACGCCGTCGATCTTGGCCGCCTCGGCGGCGATCGCGTCGACGCTGTCGGCGAGTACCAGCACGTCGATCGCTTCACCCTTCACCGCAATGGCGGCGCTCACGGCGCGCGCGGTGGAGGAGTTGAGTTTGCCGCCGAGGTGTTCGGCGATGACCAGGATCTTGCTCATGGTGTGGACAACCTTCCGTCTCGAGTAGGGCTTTGGTACTTGTAGGGCGGGCACTGCCTGCCGACCTTTCAGGTCTTTGTGGGGCGGCGGGCAGTGCCCGCCCTACAGGCCGCGTTCTACAGCAAACCTTTCT
>CAVPQF010000042.1:0-15309 GCA_963707225.1 uncultured Gammaproteobacteria bacterium | reverse complement strand
GACCTGATCGAAGCCCTGCGCTGCCTGCCCGGCGTGGGCGGCAAGAGTGCGCAGCGGATGGCCTTCCATCTGCTGGAGCGCGAGCGCGAGCGCGGGCTGAAGCTGGCCGCGGTGATGGAGCAGGCGATGCGGCGCATCGGCCATTGCGAGCGCTGCCGCAACTTCAGCGAGGAGCCGCTGTGTTCGCTGTGTTCCAGTTCCAGTCGCGACCGCCAGGTGCTGTGCGTGGTGGAGTCGCCCACCGACCTTGCGGCGATCGAGCAGGCCACCGGCTACCGCGGCCAGTACTTCGTGCTGATGGGCCGGTTGTCGCCGCTGGACGGACTGGGCCCGGAAGAACTGGGGCTGGCACAGCTGACCCAACGTCTGGGCGAGGGCGAAATCGAAGAGCTGATCATCGCCACCAACCCCACCGTGGAAGGCGAGGCCACCGCGCACTATCTGGCCCAGCTGGCCCGTGCCGGTGGCGTGCGACCGACCCGGCTGGCGCACGGCGTGCCGCTGGGCGGCGAACTGGAATACATCGACCGCAGCACGCTGGCACATGCGTTCGGCGGACGGCAACTGCTCGATTGATTACCGCAAGGGAACCCTCATGACCGACACGATTTTCAGCAAGATTGTCCGCCGCGAGATCCCGGCCGACATCGTCTACGAGGACGACGAGGTACTGGCGTTCCGCGACCTGAATCCGCAGGCGCCGGTGCACGTGTTGTTCATCCCGAAGCAGCCGCTGCCCACGCTCGACGACGCGGCGGCGGGTGATGCCGAACTGCTCGGCAAGTTGCTGCTGGCCGCAGCGGCGTATGCGAAGCGGGAAGGTTTTGCCGGGCAGGGCTACCGCACGGTGATCAACACCAACGAGGATGGTGGGCAGACCGTATACCACCTGCACGTCCATCTGCTGGCGGGGCGCCGCATGCACTGGCCGCCGGGGTGAACGCGGTAGCGTCAGACTCCGCACACGAAAACGCCGGCTTCGGGCCGGCGTTTTCGTGTGCGCCTACTTCTTCGGCGGAGGCGGTGGAGGCGGCCGTACCACGATCACCCGGCGGGGATAGTAGCCACCGTAATAGGGATAGCCGCCCCAGTACGGGCCGAAGCCAGGACCCCAGAACGGGTCATAGAAGCCCGGCGGATAATTCACCATGATCGGGCGCTTCGGCCACAGGTAGACCACGTCGGCCTCCACGCGCGGATAGGCATAGTCGAACTCGCCCACCTTCTCCGACACCGTGCCGTGCAGCGTACCGGTGACGGTCAGTTCGCGGCCGCGCACGAACACTTCCGGATCGTAGAAGCCGTCGCGGCAGGCGACGAAGCGGCCCAGGTTCTCGCCGGTGTTGCCGGTTTTCGGGCGCGCCTGGCTGTCCAGCGGCCGCGACAACAGGTAGAAGCAGGTCTGCTGCGGACCCGGTTCGGTCTTGATGATCTCGCCACCCCAGCGCACGCGGGTACCACCCGCACCGCCTTGCTGGGCGCTGGCGGTGGAGACGTCGGTGTAGGTGCCTTCCAGCGGTTTCGGAATCGTCGCGCACCCGGCCAGCAGGGCGAGCGCGGCGGCGAGGGTCAGTGGGCGGTACAGGGACATGGGGATCTCTCCATACATGGGCGACGGCCTGCGCCGTCGTGTCGGCTCTTATTTGACCACGTTGACGATACGGAAATCCCGCACGGCGTGCCGGAACGCGCGCAATGGTTCAGTCGGCGGTTCGTCATGGGCATAACGCAGTTCCAGGTAACTCCTCATCAGGCTTGCCAGTTCGTCGCGTTGACCCGGCAGCGCACGGGCGGCGCGGCTCAGGTAGTGCTGCGGGCCTTCGGCGGGGCGGCGCGCAATGCCCTTGCGTGCCAGCTTCCGCTCCAGCTCGCGCAGCGCGCCGCGCAACGGATCGCGCGGCTGCCGCCGCAACAATGCCCACGCCAGCCCGATCGCGATGAACAGCACGCTGCTGATCGCCAGCAGCACGCCGAGCGTCGCCGTGTCGGCGTCGCGGATGCCGAACGGTGTCAGCAGGCCGCGCTGGCGCAGCGCATCGAAACCGATAACGCCCTGGTCCCACCAGCGGTTGACGATGTCCCAGCGATTGCGCAGGCCCTGCAGCCAGTCGTTGCGGTACCAGGACAACTGGTCGCCGGCGGCCGCCGCCGCGCCCAGCGAAACCCGCTCCGGGCGCACCGCGCCGGTGGGATCGACGCGCACCCAGCCGCGTCCGTCCAGCCACACCTCGCTCCACGCATGCGCGTCGGAATAGCGCACCAGCAGGTAGGTGCCGTACTTGTTCCAGTAGCCGCCCTGGTAGCCGGTGACCACCCGCGCCGGGATGCCGGCGGCGCGCATGAGCACGGTGAACGCCGACGAATAGTGCTCGCAGAAACCCTCGCGGGTGTCGAACAGGAAGTCGTCCACCGAGTCGCGCCCCAGTGGCGCCGGCGCCAGCGTGTAGCGGAAGCCGCCGTCGTGGAACAGGCCCAGCGCGGCTCGCACGATCGCGGCGTCGCCGCCGCCGTAACGTTGCCGCCACTGTGCCGCCAGCGCGTGCGTGCGCGGGTTGAAATCCGCCGGCAGGCGCAGGCCGAGGCGGCGCGAGCGCTCGTCCAGGCTGGGCTGCAGCCGGTATTGCAGCGCCGAGCGTGCGGCGTAGTCGAGCTGGTCGTTGACCGGCTTGTCGGCCATCACCTCGCGGTCGGCTTGCAGGGTGGCCTGCGCCGGTGCCTGCAGCGGCACGTCCAGCATCGGCAGCACGCGCCGCCGGGTGGGCTGCAGGTTGATCCGGTAACCGATCGAGCTGGCGACCTCGAGCGGCGCCGGTTGCCGTGGCGGGGCGTATCGCGGGTCGAGATGGCGCCAGCTGCGGCCGTCGAAATTCCACATCACGTAGGCGCGGAAATAGCGTTGGTCCGGCGGTGGCGGCGCGCCGTCGAAACTGACCCGCATCGCCGGATGGTCGTCGGTGAGCAGGTCGGTGAAGTTGCCCGGCGTCATGCTGTCGCCGAGGCCGGTGCGTGCCTGGTCCTGCGACGGCGCGCCCCACAGCGGCGAACTCAGCCGCGGCACCAGCAGGAAGGCCAGCAGGGCCAGCGGCAAGGCCGCCGCCGACAGCGCCAGCGCCGGCAGCAAGGCGCGCGGCAGGCTGGTCGGCAATTGCCCCGGCTCCAGCGCGCGCAAGGTGGCCAGCGCCGGCAGCAGGCCCAGCGCCACCACCACGGTGGCGACCAGGCCCTGGTCGAACAGCAGCGCGGCCATCAGCGCGAAGCAGGCGAAGCTGATGCCCACGCGGACGTCGCGCGCCGTCTCGGTTTCCAGCAGCTTCAGGACCAGCAGGCCGACCGCCAGCGCCGCCCCGGGCTCGCGGCCGAAGATGTTGCCGTACTGCACGATCACCGCCAGCGTCAGCAGGACCAGCAATGGCAGCTTGAGCCAGCGCGGCACCCGGCCGGCCTGGCGCCGTCGTTGCCACCAGCGCCCGCCCAAGATCAGTGCCAGCGCGATGCCGAGCCACCACGGCAGGTGCGGCGAGTGCAGGCCCAGCACCAGCGCCATGGTCAGGCTGAGCAGGTCGAACGCGCGAGTGTCGATCGGCCGTTCGCCCGGCCGCCGGGGCGGGCGCGGCGTCATGGCAGCTGCGCCAGCGCGTTCATGCAGCGCGCATAGTGCAGCGGGCCGCTGCCGCCGGGTATCTCGTTGCCGGGCAGCCACAGGCTGTAATGGCGGCGTTGGGCCTGGGCCTCGTTGAGCCAGCGCGCCAGCCGGGCGATGCGCGCCTCGTGGTCCAGCCCGCCCAGCTGGCGCCAGTCCAGTTGCCACTGCGGATGGCTCTGCGGCTGCTCGAAGTCCTTCACCAGCAGGTTCTCGTGGCGGGCACTGGCCTTCCAGGCGACATGCCGTTGCGGGTCGCCGGCGCGGTAGTCGCGCAGCGCGGCCAGTTCGTCACCGCGATGCAGGCGCATGTGGCGGGCGTCGTCGGCCGGCGCGTGCGGTTGCGGCCCGGCCGCTTCGGCGCGCGGCCACACCAGTACCGGTTGTTCGGGATGCAGCCAGCTCCAGGCACGGAACAGGCCCAGCGGCCAGCTGCTCCATGCCCGCAGTCGCGGCAGCGTCTGCCAGCCGCGTCGTTCGGTAGGCAGGGCCAGCTTCACCAGAGCGCTGGCGTGGCCATCGAGCGCGAAGGCCACGGTGCTGGCACCGAGATCGACGCGGATCGCGTTGCGCGGGCGCCGGGAGTCGAACACGAGGGTGAGTTCGAGCGGCTGGCCGGCGACGGCATGGCCGGCGCGGATATGGCCCAGGCGCAAACCGTCGAGGCTGCGGAACGCCACCAGCATGCTGGCGGCGCTGGCCGCGCCGAGCAGGCAGGTGAGCAGCAGGGCGGCGTTGTTCGCGTAGTTCAGCGCGCCCACCAGCATCACCAGCAGCAGGACGGAGAAGCCGAGGCCGAAGACGGTCGGCACGATGTAGATGCGTCGCCGGTGCAGTTCGATCGGCAGGCTTTCGGGACGGCGGTAGCGAGTGAGTGCAGGCAGCCGGCGTTCGGCCCATCGTTGCAGGCGCTGCGGCAGGTCGCGCATCAATCCACCGCCACCTCGGCCAGCAGCTGCCGCGCCAGCGTATCGCCGTTGGCGCCGCGTGCCGGCAGCAGGCGGTGCGCGGCCAGCGGCACGAACAGCGCCTGGATGTCTTCCGGCAGCACGTGGCTGCGGCCGCTGAGCAGCGCCCATGCGCGCGCCGCAGCGAGCAGCGCCAGACCGGCGCGCGGCGACAGGCCCACGCGGATGTCGGCGTGACGTCGGCTGGCGGCGAGCAGGGCCTGCAGGTAGTCGAGCAGGGCGGTGCTGGCGGTGATCGCCTGCGCCTGCCGGTGCAGCGCGAGCAACGCCGCGCCGTCCAGTTGCGGCATCAGCTGGGCCAGCAGGTCGCGGCGATCGCTGCCGGTGAGCAGGGCACGCTCGGCGGTGGCATCCGGGTAGTCCAGCGACAGCCGCAGCATGAAGCGGTCGAGCTGCGAATCGGGCAGCGGGAAGGTGCCGTTGAGGTCCAGCGGATTCTGCGTGGCGACCACGAAGAACGGCTGCGCCAGCGCATGCGTCTGGCCGTCCACGGTGACCTGGCCCTCGGCCATCGCCTCCAGCAGCGCGCTCTGCGTCTTCGGGCTGGCGCGGTTGATCTCGTCGGCCAGCAGCAGGCCGGTGAAGATCGGGCCCGGGTGGAAGCGGAACTGGCCGGTCTCGCGCTCGTACACGCTGACCCCGATGATGTCCGACGGCAGCAGGTCACTGGTGAACTGCACGCGCTGGAACTCCAGCGCGAAGGTCGCCGCCAGCGCGTGCGCCAGCGTGGTCTTGCCCACGCCGGGCACGTCCTCCAGCAGCAGGTGGCCGCCGGCGATCAGGCAGGTGAAGGCGAGCTTCACCTGGCGCGGCTTGCCCAGCAGTACGCGGTTGACCTGGGCCATCGCGGCGTCCAGTCGCTGCTGCAGCGGTTCGTCGTGGGGCTGGGTGATGGCGGACATGGATGCGGGTTCTTCGCTGGGTGGGGTGGGCCAGAGGGACAGTGTAGCCGTCGCCGTGCGTTCCTATGGCAGCGCGACGCCTGCTTCGCGCAACAGCCGCGCCAGCGTGATCAGCGGCAGGCCGATCAGCGCGCTGGGGTCGGTGTTGTCGATCGCCTCGAACAGGCTGATGCCGAGACCTTCGCACTTGAAGCTGCCGGCGCAGTCCAGCGGCTGTTCGCGCTCGACGTAGCGGGTGATTTCCGCTGCGTCCAGGCTGCGGAAACGCACGCGGGTGTGGTCGACGTGGGTATGCCGGCGGCCATCGCGCGTATCGAGCAGGCACAGCGCGGTATGGAAGTGCACCTCGCGCCCGGAACCGGCGGCGAGCTGGGCGCGGGCGCGTTCGGCGGTGCCGGGCTTGTCGAGGACCAGGCCGTCGAGCTCGGCGACCTGGTCGGAGCCGATCACCAGCGCACCCGGATAATCACGCGCGACCGCCGTGGCCTTGGCGATCGCCAGGCGCAGCGCGCGCGCCGCGGGCGCCTCGTTCGGCAACGGGGTTTCGTCGGTTCCGGGGGCGGCCTGGTCGAAGTCCGCGAGCAGTCGGCGCAGCAGCTCGGCGCGGTAGCGCGATGTCGAACCCAGCACGATGCGTGGCGGTTGGCGGTCCGGGATCATGTGTCCGACTCGCGCCGGATGTGTTCGCGCATCGCGCTGTTGAGGTCGGTCTGCGCCTGGTCGAGGGCCTTCAGCAGGGGTTGCAGGCGGTCGCGGGTGCCGCGCATCGACGCGACCGCTTCGTCCAGTTCGTGCTGGCTGGCGTGCGGCGAGCGGTCGCGGATCCACAGGCGCTGCTGCAACAGCGCGCGCAGGCCGGCGTCGATCGCGTGCTGGGCGTCCTGTTCGCTGGCGGCGGGGAGGTCGGGATTGAGCGACATCACTGCGTGCGCCTGCTGCAGTCCGCTGCGGCAGGTCTTCAGGTCGGCCTCCAGCCGGTCGGCCAGATCGAGCAGGGTCTTGAGGCTGCCGCCGCGCAGAGCCTGGTGCCGGCGCAGCAGCATGGCTGCGCTCACCAGGGCGATCAGCAGCCCCAGCAACACGGCGGCACCGAGCGTCAGATAGGAGTTCAAGGGCATTGGCTCAGGCGGCAGGGAGATTCAGTCTGCCGCATCGGGGCCGGATCAGGCAAAATAAGCGACCGCCGGGACGGGGAAGGCCGTTCCAGCGCCGTGCCGGTTGACTTCAGGCGGCTTCGAACCTAACATTTCGCAATTATGTCCGTGACACTGCCAGAGTCCGTGGACGCTTGGCGCATGGTCTCGGCGCGGCGTTCGTTCGAGGGAACGCTACCCATCGCGACCATGTCCCGCCTGTGCGGGATGCTGGCAAGCACCGACGGGCTGCTGCAGTTCGAGCTGGATTTCGGGCGTGACGAACTGGGCATCAGCTACGTCGACGTTCGCGCGCAGGCTTCGCTGACACTGGTCTGCCAACGCACGCTGGAACCGTTCGTACTGCCGGTCGCGGTGGATGCCCGGCTCGGCCTGATCAGGCAGGAGCGCGATGAGGCCGGCTTGCCGCCTGATTGCGAGCCGCTGCTGGTGGCCGAGGATGGCCGGCTGAATCCGGCGGATGTGATAGAAGACGAATTGCTGTTGGCGCTGCCGCTGATTCCGGTCAATCCGGACAGCAGCCTGCCCGACGAAGTGACAGGCCACGACCCGGACTCCGCCGGCGAGGGGCACGCCGAAAGTCCGTTCGCGGTGTTGCGCGAACTGAAGAAGTAACCGCCGACCCGGATCATCCGACCCGGGTCATGACGCCACAGATCATCCTGTTTCAATCATCAAGTTTCAGTTGGAGAACTACCATGGCAGTTGCCAAGAGCCGCCGTACCCCGTCCACCCGCGGCATGCGTCGTGCGCACGACGCGCTGAAGACCGTGCAGTTGTCCACCGATCCGACCAGTGGCGAAGTGCATCTGCGCCATCACGTCACCAAGGATGGCTACTATCGCGGCAAGAAAGTGATCGAGGCCAAGGGCGCGGTGTCGGTCGAGGATTGACCGGTTTCGCGGAACCCCATGTGGTTCCCGGACTTCGGTCAGGCGAGACGGCGCGGCGACGCGCCGTTTTGCGTTGACGGACACGCTGAATGCCACAGGGGACGGTTGCGCTGGCGCCGCCCAGGGCGTTCAATCCTTCGTTTACGTTGATGGACAGCTGAATGGCCCAGATCTACTCCCGCATCATCGCCACCGGCAGTGCGTTGCCGGAGCGCGTGGTAACCAACGCCGACCTGGAAAAGATCGTCGACACCAGTGACGAGTGGATCCGCACCCGCACCGGCATCCGCCAGCGCCACATCGCCGCCGACGGCGAGACCACCGGCGACCTGGCATTCCTTGCCGCGCAGCGTGCGCTGGAAGCGGCTGGCGTCAAGGCGTCCGAACTCGACCTGATCGTGCTGGGCACGACCACGCCGGACATCATCTTCCCGTCCACCGCCTGCCTGGTGCAGCATCGCCTCGGCGCGAACGGCTGCGCCGCGTTCGACGTCAATGCGGCGTGCTCGGGCTTCGTCTATGCGCTGGGCATCGCCGACAAGTTCATCAAGAGCGGGCAGTCGAAGAAGGTGCTGGTGATCGGTGCCGAGACGCTGACCCGGATGGTCGACTGGACCGAGCGCGAGAGCTGCGTGCTGTTCGGCGACGGCGCTGGCGCGGTGGTGCTGGAGGCGTCCGCCGAGCCGGGCATCTACGCCACCTGCCTGCATGCCGACGGCGGCTACAAGCATCTGCTGTACAACCCGGTCGGCGTGTCGGTCGGTTTCAAGGACGAGCCGAACCACGGCGTGCGCATCAACATGGCCGGTCGCGAAGTGTTCAAGGTCGCGGTGAAGACGCTCGACGCGCTGGTCGGCGAGACCCTGCAGGCCGCCGGCATGGACGAGACGCAGATCGACTGGCTTATCCCGCACCAGGCCAACCTGCGCATCATCGAGGCGACCGCCAAGCGGCTGAACATGTCGATGGACCGCGTGGTGGTGACGGTCGACAAGCACGCCAACACCTCGTCCGGTTCGGTGCCGCTGGCACTGGATTACGCGGTGCGCTCGGGCAAGGTGCAGCGCGGCCAGAACCTGCTGCTGGAAGCGTTCGGCGGCGGCTTCACCTGGGCCTCGGCGCTGCTGCGTTACTGAGCCGTCGTACGTTCGAAGCGTTCTCCGCGATGCCGCCCACCCGGGCGGCATCGTGTTTCGTGTCCCGAAAAACGGCAAATACAGCTGCGTATGGGCGGCGATGCTGGCACCATGGCGGTTTTCGTCGGCAGGATTGGCGCATCCATGAGTTCAACTTCCGCTTCGCTCGCTTTCGTTTTCCCCGGCCAGGGCTCGCAGTCGGTCGGCATGCTGGCCGAACTGGCCGCCGCGCATGCCGAGGTGCAGGCCATGTTCGAGGAAGCCTCGCAAGGCGCCGGCGTCGATCTGTGGAAGCTGAGCGCGCAGGGCCCGGAAGACCAGCTCAACCGCACCGAGAACACCCAGCCGGCGCTGCTGGCCGCCAGCGTGGCGGTGTGGCGCGTGTGGCAGAAGCTGGGCGGCGCGCAGCCGGCGCAGTTGTCCGGCCACAGCCTGGGCGAGTACAGCGCGCTGGTCTGCGCTGGCGCGCTGTCGCTGCACGACGCGGCGGCGCTGGTGGCCGAACGCGGCCGGCTGATGCAGGCCGCGGTGCCGGCCGGCGTGGGCGCGATGGCGGCGATCCTGGGCGGCGACGACGCGCAGATCGCCGCGGTGTGCGATGAGGTGGCGCAGGGCCAGGTGGTGGCGCCGGCCAACTTCAATTCGCCGGGGCAGCTGGTGATCGCCGGCAATGCCGAGGCGGTCGATCGCGCGTTGGCGAAACTGGCCGAGCTGGGCGTGAAGAAGGCGATCAGGCTCGCCGTGTCGGTGCCGTCGCATTGCGCGCTGATGCGCGAGGCGGCCGACCGGCTGGGCGAGCGGATGGTCGCGATCGACTGGCGGCAACCGTCGATCCCGGTGATCCAGAACGCCGAGGCGCGCAGCCATGGCACGGTCGAGGAGATCCGTGGCGCGCTGCAGCGCCAGCTGTACCTGCCGGTGCGCTGGACCGAGTGCGTGCAGGCGCTGGCTGCCGGTGGCGCCACACGCATCGCCGAATGCGGCCCGGGCAAGGTACTGGCCGGTCTGGTCAAGCGCATCGACAAGAGCATCGAGGCACGTGCCATCGGCACTCCGGCCGAACTGGACGCTGCTCGCGCCGAATGGGCGTGAGCGCAAGCTTTCCGATTCCCGATCCAGCAAGGAACGATTCAAATGAGCAAACCACTGCAGGGTGAAATCGCGCTGGTCACCGGCGCCAGCCGCGGCATCGGCGCGGCGATCGCGGACGAGCTGGCGGCGATGGGCGCCACCGTGATCGGCACCGCCACCAGCGAGGGCGGCGCCGCCTCGATCGGCGAGCGGCTGGCCGCGCATGGCGGCCACGGTCGCGTGCTGAACGTCACCGACGGCGCGGCGGTCGACGGGCTGATCGACGCGATCGCGAAGGAATTCGGCGCGGTCTCGATCCTGGTCAACAACGCCGGCATCACCCGCGACCAGTTGCTGATGCGCATGAAGGACGAGGACTGGCAGGCGATCATCGACACCAACCTCACCTCGGTCTACCGCACGTCCAAGGCGGTGATGCGCGGCATGATGAAGGCGAAGAAGGGCCGCATCATCTCGATCGCCTCCGTGATCGGGCTCACCGGCAACCCGGGGCAGTCCAATTACGCCGCAGCCAAGGCTGGCATCATCGCGTTCTCCAAGTCGCTGGCGCGCGAGATCGGCAGCCGCGGCATCACCGTCAACGTGGTGGCGCCGGGCTTCATCGACACCGACATGACCCGCGCCCTGCCGGAAGAATCGAAACAGGCGCTGCTCGGCCAGATCGCGCTGGGGCGGCTGGGCGAGGCGACGGACATCGCCAAGGCAGTGGGCTTCCTGGCCTCGCCGGCGGCGGCCTACATCACCGGAGAAACCCTGCACGTCAACGGCGGCATGTACATGCCGTAGGGCGTGTGGACGCAGTTGTCGCCAGCGGCTCCTTTTTAGGCGACAATTGCGCTTTCGCGCCGGTCATCGGGGGCCGCGCCCTCGTGTCACCGGCGAATCGTGGCGGCCTCGCGGTTTAGCCACTACAATGCGCCGGCCTTTTGCAGGCCTTATGCCGGCACAAACAAATCAATTACTCCTTGAGAGGTATGGGCAACATGAGCACCATCGAAGAGCGCGTCAAGAAAATCGTCATCGAGCAGTTGGGCGTGAAGGAAGATGAAGTCACGGCGAACGCTTCGTTCGTGGACGATCTGGGCGCAGATTCGCTGGACACGGTGGAACTGGTGATGGCGCTCGAGGAAGAGTTCGAGACCGAGATTCCCGACGAAGATGCCGAGAAGATCACCACCGTGCAGCAGGCCGTTGATTACATCAAGGCCCACTCCAAGGATTGATGATCCGGGATTGATCGCCGCGCACCTGGACTGGCACGCATCCGCTGGCCAGTCCGCCTGCACGCGGCGATATCGAAGGCTGCGCCATCTTGGCGCAGTTTTCGTTTCTGCAATTTGTAACGTCCGACCCCGTATGGTGGGCAGGATGCCTGCCAGGCGAAAACGGGCGACGTCCCCGCGACCCGTACGAGGTGGCTGCCGGCAGCGGCAGATCCACGCAATCACGTAAGGAACATCAGCATGAGCAAGCGACGTGTGGTAGTGACCGGCATGGGCATCATCTCGCCGGTCGGCAACGACATCGCCAGCGCCTGGGAGCGTGTCCTCAAGGGCGTCAGCGGCATCGGCCCCGTCACCCATTTCGACACCTCCGCTTATTCCACGCGCATCGCCGGCCAGGTCAGCGGCTTCGATCCGTCCGAGTGGATGCCGCTCAAGGACGTCAAGAAGATGGACCCGTTCATCCACTATGGCGTGGCGGCGGGCACCCAGGCCTTGCGCGATTCCGGGCTGGAAGTGACCGAGTCGAACGCGCCGCGCATCGGCGTGGCGGTCGGCGCCGGCATCGGCGGGCTGTACACGATCGAGGCGACCACGCTGGAACTGGCCGCGAAGGGCCCGCGCCGGGTCTCGCCGTTCTACGTGCCCAGCTCGATCATCAACATGGTCTCGGGCCAGTTGTCGATCATGTTCGGCCTGAAGGGCCCGAATATCGCATGCGTGACGGCATGCACCACCGGCGCGCACAACATCGGCCTGGCCGCGCGCATGATCCAGTACGGCGATGCCGACGCAATGATCGCCGGCGGCGCCGAATTTGCCACCACCGGTACCGCGATGGCCGGCTTCTGCTCGGCCAAGGCGATGTCCACCCGCAATGACGAGCCGACCAAGGCCAGCCGTCCGTGGGACAAGGACCGCGACGGCTTCGTGCTGTCCGACGGTGCCGGCGTGCTGATGCTGGAAGAATACGAACACGCCAAGGCCCGCGGCGCGCGCATCTACGCCGAGCTGGTCGGCTTCGGCATGAGCGGCGACGCGTTCCACATGACCGCGCCGAGCGAGGGCGGCGAAGGCGCGGCACGCTGCATCCAGACCGCGCTGAACGACGCCGGCCTCAACCCGGCCGACGTGCAATACGTCAATGCGCACGGTACTTCCACGCCGCTGGGCGACCTCGGCGAAGTGATGGCGGCGAAGAAAGTGTTCGGCGATCACGCGTACAAGCTGGCGATGAGCTCGACCAAGTCGACCACCGGCCACCTGCTCGGTGCGGCCGGCGGCGTCGAGGCGATCTTCAGCATCCTGGCGCTGCGCGACCAGGTGCTGCCGCCAACGATCAACCTGGACGAGCCGGGCGAAGGCTGCGATCTGGACTTCGTGGCGAACACGGCGCGCGAGGCGAAGGTCGACGTGGCGATCTCCAACTCGTTCGGTTTCGGCGGCACCAACGGCACGCTGGCATTCCGTCGCGTCTGAACCGCCGCGATGAGGCAGGCGCAGAAATCGCCGGCTGGAACGCTCTCGTAAGTGCAATTCAAAGCACAAACCAGAATCCAACCCTGGGGGATATTTACAGCAAGAAGGCAGGTCGGATGGCCGACTTCATAGATCAAAACCAAATCGGTCCGCCCTATATCTATACGCTTAAATCGAATTTGAGCCTCAATTCCGACCTCACCATGGCCGCAACGCCGACCAACATTGAAGCAATGGGCAAGAATTATTTCGACAAGGCCGCAATTGATACCAGATTAGGCCCGAGCGGCAATGCTGATTACACCAACTACTATGGTGCAACCCTGGTTGGCTACATTGCGGAGGTTGAACGGTCTTACAACCCTCCCATGCAGGGCGTCGCTTCGCCGCAGATGACTTTCAATCTTTCGAATTTGCACCTGACAGAAAAGCTGATGGAAGAGAAGGGAATCAATCTAGGCAAAGGCAACACTGGACAACAGGTTTATTTCGACAGCAGCAATAACCCGCCTACAGCGCATATTTTTCAACATACGATCAATACCCGCACACATACAAACCCGATCTTGACCGAGAAAATCGAGGAAGACAGGTCACAATCACAACGGAAGTCAGGTCTTGATCCGACCAATCCGGATCACAAGGATCATGCCATGCTTGAGCAGATACGCGTAGGTGTCTGCGCCCTCGACGAAAAAGCCGGGAAACATTATGACGATGAGAGCGAACGCATAAGTCGCAGCCTGTTGGCGGCATGCAAAGACAATCGGGAAATGTACCCCGGAGTACACGACATATCGCTCTCAGCCAACGCATTGAACCGCGTTGATCATGTGCTTATGGGAACCAACGGCCATTTCTTCGCTGTCGAGGGCAGGCTTGACGACCCGGCGCACAAGCGGGCCGTTGTTTCTGCTGAGCAAGCAATGCAGATTCCGATCGAACAATCAGATCAAAAGCTGCTGGCGGCGAATCAGGTCATTACGCAAGCGCGGGAGATCGCACAGCAACAAGAGCAATCACGGGTCATGGAAGATCCGAGCCGCGGCGGACCAGCGATGGCGAGATAAATCTCGCAGGGCGAAACCCACGCAGCGGATGACCCGCTTCGAGGTTGAAAGCCCACCGCATGTGCGAAACGACGCCGCGATCTGCGGAATCGACTTCAGCGCTTCCACCCTATGCACCTGGTTCAGGCGTTATCCGCTACAGCGCATACTGTCCACACCTGAAGACCCGAAGGGACTGCCATGCATTCGTCTCGTCTTTGCGCTCTTTTGATTGATTGCCATGTATCGGATGTTGACCAGACCACCCGGTTCTGGGCCGATGCGCTGGGTCGCGAGATAGATCCCGATCATCCGGGGACTCGCGGCAATTACCGGATGCTGGTGACGCCTCCCGATGAGCCCATCGTCCAGATCCAGCGCGTTGAGCATGAGAGCCGGATTCACATCGACATCGAAACCGACGACATTCCCGCCGAGGTGTCGCGTCTGGAGGCGCTGGGCGCGCAAGTGGTCGATCGTCTGGAGCGCTGGGTGATGATGCAGGCCCCCACCGAGCAGAAATTCTGCGTTGTGCGGGTGCAGCGCCCAGGATTTCCAAAGAACGCCACGCGCTGGGATTGAATGCATAGGGGTGAGCCTGCGGAGCCCAACGTTCGGATCTTCCGTGTTGCATAGTGACGTAGCTCGAGTAGAGTGCAGCAGCTTGATTCAAGTGCCAGACGCCCAGGAGACAACATCGCATGCGCTGCATCACTGTCCTTATGCTTGCCCTTGCATTGGCGCCTCTCGGCGCAATCGCGCAACAGGGTCCGGCGGTACGGCCTCCCTTTGTGGTGGAGCGGACTTACTGGATCAAACCGGGCAAGGAGCTGCAGTTCATAGGCTTGTTCGAGCGGAATCGGGTTTCACTACTGCAAGCCAAGGTGAAGGAAGGCGACGTGCTCTGGATGCGTCTGGCCAGGCCGCAGTTCAACGCTGCCAATGAGCAGTGGGATCTGCGGGTCACTATCGCCTGGCGGGACGCGGACAGCGCCATCGAGCGGATTTCCAGGACAAAGGAACAACTGGCCAGAGGCACGCAGCGACTGGCAATGGAACAGCAGATCATGGAAGAGCTTATTGTGGAGCGTACCGACGTACCCGTTCAGGAATGGAGTGCTGAGAGCGTTGGCAACTAACCTGACCACCGGAAGCAAACCGTGAACGACAACGCCCCTTCCGAATACCTCGTCCTCTCCCGCGGCCAATGGGACAAGGACGCCGCGCCTGAAGACATCCAGGTCGCCATCGACGAGTTTTACCTCTGGCTGGAACGCCTGATCGTGGAAGGGAGAATGAAAACCGGACAGCGGCTGGATACGCCAGGCGCGACGGTTTCCAGGAAGGGCGTGGTGACCGACGGACCTTTCGGCGAATCCAAGGAGGTCGTGGGCGGTTACTGGTTCATCCTGGCGCGCAGCCTGGAAGAAGCGGCGCAGATCGCCGCGCAGAATCCGTGCATGCAGTACGGCCTGTTCTACGAGATCCGGCCGATAGATCCGCAGAAAGGCAGCGCCTACGCGATGACCAACGAGACCCCAAGCGAACGTTGAAGCCGCATAGGATGGGCCCCGGCCCACCGCTTCAACCGAAGCCAACGCCATCGGCACCCTGGCGATGGTGGGCCGGGGCCCACCCTATGGGATCCGAGCCGTAACGTCGGCGTTCTTTGCGCTGGCGCCCGGGCAACCCACGCCCGCCATGCCGCGTCACGCTGCAGCGCATATCGCATCGACCCGACGCTTGGCCCACTATGTGCCCTCTTTTCCATCC